>JAJXWQ010000173.1 GCA_021781555.1 bacterium | reverse complement strand
ACAACCGGATGACGTACCTATGCGGCGATCCGCGCCGCCAGAGGCCCGCCAAGGGGATCGACTCGCTCGATGTCCTGGAATCGCGAGACCGGGAGTGATCGCCCTCTTCTATCGATCAGTCTCGAAGAACTCGATGATTCAGCAGGGAAGCCAAGGTGCTACTCAGACGCTTCAGGTCAACGAGGACCTTGATGGTGCGGATCTGCCCGCCCTGATCGAGGCGCTGCGAGTTGCGGTAGCGGAACTTCCCGGCGACGAAGATCTAAGGTCAGAGGCAGAAGTTCAGTTTCAAACTCTCGAAGTTCAATCCAGGTCGAAGAGCCCGCCGCCAGCCGTTGTGGGTGGGGCGCTTCGCGCTCTCGCGGGGCTCTTCAAGACGGTTCCCAGCTACGTCTTTGGGGCCGAGGCGGTCAAGCAGATAGACCTCTTTCTCGTTGCCCACCACCTCTTGGCTCGGTAGCCGATACCAGCTAAAGAACGGGCTGCTGGGCGACCTTGCTTGGGTCGGGTGGGTGGGCCTGATCGGGGTGGCGATCATGCCGGTCGAGGTCCCGAAGCCGGCCCGTCTATGATCCGCGATCTGCTAGGCGCGGGTTCGATGCGACGAAAATTTCGATCGGCCGTCAGGGAGGCGACGAGCGGCTCCCAGCCGCCAGGCCGGGGTGGAGAGAGATGCCCCTGCGTCCCGGAGTGGGGTAAATGCTCGCCTGAGTGCAGGATTGAATCGCCGATGACCCTGTGCCACCGTAGAAGCGGAGGTACAAATGAACGAAGTGGCCGGCTTCCCTGTCAGTGCGCGTCGGCGCCGCTATTCCAGAGAGGAGCGTGAGGCTATCGTTGAGATGGCCCGGCGTATGCGCGCCGAGGGCATGACGATGGCGGCCGTGGTCTCGGAGGTCGGCGTTGCCTCGCACTATCTGGCTGACATCGCCTTGAGTGATCCCAGGTACCCGCGCCGCAACATCCTTCTGCTTGAGATCCAGCCGTCGGATCTCGTCGGAGATCGCCATGGCCAGCTTCATCTTGAGATAGCTCTCCTTGGCCCCCGGCTCCCCTTCAAAGGGATTATCGCCAGGCTTCAGGACCGTGCCAGTCTCAAATTCGTCGTCGGCAAGGGCTCTGCCTGCGGCGGCTTCGGCTTCTGCCCGATACTTGGCATTCAGCGCTTCGGGAATCACCTGGTCTCCCCTATACGGCCTTCTTCTTCGGACGCCCACCCTTTTTGCCATTCTCTCTGGCCGCTTGTGTCTTGGCGGCTGAACGAGTTCGGCCACCTCGCCGAGCTACTTCACCGAGGGAGTCGAAACCGAAGCAATCGGCGAGGATCGCGCTAACCCCGATGTGAGCATCGAGCTCCGGCCAATCAAGGGCCCTGCCAAACTGGTTAACCTGAACCCGGGCGACAAGATCGAGAGGCGCGTCTTTGAGCTCGCGAAGGGCTGCCACGGGCGCCTTGACCAGACCGCCCGAGCGGAATTTGATCTCCAGTGCCGGAATCTGGCCGCTCGTAAGCCGCGCCGAAATAATCGCTTGGGGATCGCTTCTAGCACCCACCTCTGCGGCCTCGGCAGCAGCTAGTTGGTGAGCGAAGTCCTCTTCCGTGTATTTCCATTCAGCCATTAATCTTCTCCCACTGAGCGAGGAGATACTCCTGACGCTCTGCCACCAACCGAACGGCATCACGCCAGTCCTTCATCCTGGGGGCTCGCAAGAGGTACGGTGCCGTGGCCCGATCGCCGAGTGCCACCATAACCTCGCCCTCGGCGTTTACGACATGCACATGCGGGGGATTGTGGTCTCGGTAGACTCGCACCGCAAACCCTCCCTCTTGCAGGACCGTTGGCATAATCCAAAATAACCTATCCCGGTTGGGTTGTCAACGCGCAAGGTGACGAGGTGACAAGCAAGGCAAAGCCACCGATCGCTTTCGAACCATGATTCGACCGACCGATCTCGTGGCACGATACCTTTGGCTACCGCCAAGCAGCCATGGCGCTTTTTTCGTGGCCAAGCCAAGAAGAGCTTTATGACCGGATTTGAGGCCCCTTCGGCTGGCAGGGACGCAAGCCAGCAAGCCGGTCCCGCCGCTCCGACTAACGTCTCATCAACCCCAAAGAAGATGAGACACCCATTTCAACCGGCTTGCCGGCTGGAAAAAGAAAGACGGTCAGACTGGCTTCTACAGTCTGGCCGTCTTTCTTTGGCTGCCTACCGAACGAGGGCATCAACCGCCTCGCACGGGACATATTTCTTCTGGATCTTGCCCGTCTGGACATGCACCACCGGCAATTTGCCCGCCTTGATCAGGTAGTCGATCGCCTGCGGTGTCTTGCCCAGGATCTTCGCTGCATCATGGGTGGAGTAGTGACCCTCCAGGTGGTCTTTCCTTGCCCGGGATTCCGCCGCCACCTTGGCCGCCAGGGGAAACCCGAAGACCTTTCCCCGCAGGATCCCGTGATCCAGGATGAATCCTTCGGGAGAGTAGGTACGAAGGATCTCCCGCTTCATCCTTCGACGCACGCTACATCCCGCACCCGACCAAGGAGCAGTATAGCTTCCGCGTCGTCGACGTCCCGGCCGAGAAGAGCCCGAGCGGTCGCGACGAGCGGTTCCTCGTCGTCCGCAACGCCCGGGACAGCGACCGGCAGCTCAAGCAGGTCGAGAAGCACCTCGAGAGGATCAAGACTGCGCTGGCCAAGCGCGAACCGGACGGCACGCATACGCATAGCAAGGCCGTCTGCATGATCGTCATCCTCGCGGTCAACTGCGTCCGCGTCTTCACCGCCACAAGAATTTGGGTGCGGCTCTTTCAGATCGACGGCTGGAAGTCAGCATGCGATGGGCCCTGCGGCCGTGTCGGCCGGCCGCGTGAGCGGTCCCGCAAGCAGAGCCGCGTGATTCCGGCGAGCCTCCTGATCGA
>JAJXWQ010000090.1 GCA_021781555.1 bacterium | reverse complement strand
TCAATCCTGCCAACCACGCCAGGCCCGAGATCCACGGGGGGTTCGCCATCAGCCCCTTCGTCGACGATCCGAGCGTCGAGGCCGAACTGGCCAAGCTCAAGGTCACGGTCCGGTGCTTGCCGCTGGGCTTCGAGCGCCGCCCTGGCAAGTGCCTCTTCACGGGGAAGGACACGGACCGCTGGGCGATCTTCGCCAAGGCGTACTGACGAGGGCCAAGCGCCCGGCCGGCGCAGCCTCAAGGCGCGCTGGCCAGGGCCCGGTACTGCTGCTCGAGCGAGCGCGAGAGCGCCAGCTGCATACCCTTGATGGCCACCGCCAGGCCGATCAGGAGGCCGGCGGCAATCGCCCCGTACTCGACCATCGCCTGGCCGTCCTCGCCGCCGAGGATCTCGTGGAGCCAGGCGCGGAGCGAGATCCGACGGACGGCGGGCACAAGCGAGCCTACAGGGTATCGCTGACGAAGGAGATCGGGATCTGGACGTCGAGGTGGGTCTGGAAATGCGCGTCGTCCATCCCATCCAGCGTGACGTCCGCGACGACCTGTGAAGCGTTGTTGCTGGCGGGATTGCCGTACTTGATCACGTCCGCACTGATCACGGGGATGGTCGCGGATGCGATCCCGATGATCAGCGGTTGCTTCTGCGAGCTGCCGGCGCTGGGATCCAGGCCGACCATGTCCTGGTTGCCCTGCTCGTAGTTCGAGCGCAGGGCCGAGGAGTCCACGCGGATGGTCTGCCCCGAGTAGACCGGGTTGGGGCTGATTCCGCTCAGGAGCGGGCCCAACCCCGACACCGAGGCCGTTGCCGCCGAGTGGTAGGTGATCGTGAGGTCGGTGTATGTGGCGCCGACGCTGCCGGGCGCGCCCTCGAGGGTCACGGTCGGCTGGGTGTACTTGGTGGTGGTCGTGCTGGTGCCGCTCGAGGTGGTCGTCGTGTAGTCGACGGTCACGGTCGCCGGGCTCACCCCCTTGACCTGGATGTTGGCTGGAAAGTTGGTGTACCAGCCGCAGCCCGCCATGGCGCAGGCTGCGACCGCCGTGGCGATCGCCCTTCTCATGTTCGCTGTATACCCCGATCGCCCGGCGCCTAGCCGGGGCCCGCGGCTGCTACGTGTGCTGGAACGTCGATCCCGAGCCGTGGAAGGCGCCTCGCATCATTCGCTGGAGCTCGTTGGGATTCTCGGAGTAGGAAAGGGCGTCGTCGAGCGAGATCAGGTCCTCCTGGAACAGACCGAACAGCGCGGCATTCATGGTCTGCATGCCGTCCATCTGCCCCTGGTCGATGACGTGGTAGATCTGCTCGATCTCGTTCTTGAAGATGAGGTCTGTCACTGTGGGGGTGCTGACCAGGACCTCGACGGCCGCCGTCCGCCCGACGCCGCTGGCCCGCGGAATGAGGCGCTGCGAGACCGACCCACGGAGGGTGTTGGCGACCTGATGGCGGATGCCCTCCTGCTCGTGGGGGGCGAAGGTATTGATGACGCGGGCGATGGTCTGCACGGCGTCGGTCGTGTGCAGCGTGGACAGCACGAGGTGGCCCGTCTCGGCCGCCTTGACCGCGGCCATGATGGTTTCCTGGTCGCGCATCTCGCCGATCAGGATCACGTCGGGATCCTGGCGCAGGGCATATTTGATGGCGTTGGGGAAGGACAGGGTGTCCATGCCGAGTTCGCGCTGCGTGATGATGGACTTCTTGTTGGTGTAGATGAACTCGATCGGATCCTCGATCGTGATGATGTGAACATCCTTGGTGGTGTTGACGAACTCGAGCATCGAGGTGAGCGTCGTGGTCTTGCCCGAGCCGGTGGGCCCCGTGCACAGGACCAGGCCCTGGCGCTCGAGGGCCAGCTTCTTGATGACGGGGGGCAGGTTCATCGAGTCGATCGTGGGCGTCTTGATGGGGATGACCCGCATGGCAGCCCCGATGTTGCCCTGCTCGAAGTAGACATTGACGCGGAATCGAGAGAGCCCCTCGATGGTCAAGGAGATGTCGATCTCGCGGTCGTTCTCGAAGCGCTGGCGCTGATCGGCGCTCATGAGCGAGTAGAGCGCCTGGCGGGTATCGGCCGGGGTGAGCGGCTTGTACTCGGTCGGGACGATGCGGCTGTCGATCCGGAGGATCGGCGGATTGCCGACCTTGATGTGGATGTCGGAGGCCCGCTTCTGGACGGCGGTGCGCAGGAAGTCGAGGATGTTCATGCGCTGGCCTGCCCGGCGGCAGGGGCCGCCGTTGGCTGGCCGATCTTGGCCAGCGGGTAGCCGACGCACTTGCTGGCGAATCGCGCGATCTCGTTGAGGTTGCGGACCTGATCCGGGGCCGAGGACTCGATGGACCAGGTGTCGACCGTGTTGCCGCGGTCATCGGCGAAGATGACCGTGAGCGCGATGTTGCTCGGAGCGAACTTGCCCGCTGGCAGGCTGCGCAACTCCTCGGGGGAGGGCGGGTCGTACTTGACCTGGCAGTCGGAGATCGTGGCGATCTTGCGCTTGCGGTACATGTGGCTCTTGGGGAAAAGCCCGATGTTGATGTAGTAGGCGGTGGTCACGAGGACGACCTCGCAGGCGTAGTAGTTGTTGGCATCGGGGGTCACGCCGCCCGCTCCGGCGTCGAGCGAGTAGAAGCACATCAACACGGTGTCCTGCGCATGCACGACATCGCCGAGCGTCTGGATGATGACGGGTCCGACGCCGGGCGCCGCCTGGGCGCGCTTGATCAGCTCGGCCAGCCGAGGATGGCTGAAGGCCGTGGCTTGCTGCGGAACAGAGGTTTCGACGCTCACACGGGCTCCTTTGGCGAAACGCTCAAGGACGATCGGTCCGTCTTTTGCAAGCAGTATTCCCGGCCACCCGTCCGCCTAACGGCTGCGCGCCGTCGCGGGACGTCCAGAGGGCCTCGGGCGAGAAATCCTAGACCCGGCGCAGCTCGGTGAGGCCACCCATGTAGGGGTGCAATGCCTCGGGGAGGGCGACCGAGCCGTCTTCGCGCTGGTAGTTCTCCAGGATCGCCGCCAGGCAGCGGCCGACCGCCAGGCCTGAGCCGTTGAGCGTATGCGGGAAGCGAATCTGGCCGTCCTCGCGGAAACGGGTCTGCCCGCGCCGGGCCTGGAAATCCGTGCAGTTGGAACAGGAGCTGATCTCGCGGTACTTGTTCTGGCTCGGGAACCAGACCTCGAGGTCGTAGGTCTTGGCGGCATTGAAGCCGAGATCGCCGGTGCACAGCGCCACGACGCGGTAAGGCAGGCCGAGGGTCTGCAGCACGCGTGCGGCGTCGTTGACCATCGCCTCCAGCTCGTCGTACGAGACGTCGGGGTGGACGACCTTGACCAGCTCCACCTTGTCGAACTGGTGAACCCGGATGATGCCCTTGGTGTCCTTGCCGGCCGCGCCGGCCTCGCTGCGGAAGCACGGCGTGAACGCCGTCATGCGCAGCGGCAGCTCTGCGGCGTCGAGAATCTCGCCCCGGCGGATGTTGGTGAGCGGGACTTCGGCGGTGGGGATCAGGTAGTAAGGCCACTCCTCGAGCTTGAAGAGCTGGTCCTTGAACTTGGGCAGGTTGCCGTTGGCCGTCAGCGTCTCCTCGTTGGCGATCGCCGGAGGCATCACCTCGGTGTAGCCATGCTGCGTGTGAAGGTCGAGCATGAGGTTGTAGAGCGCCCGCTCGAGCCTCGCCAGGGGGCCGATCTGCAAGACGAACCGGGCGCCGGCGAGCTTGGTCGCTCGGGCCAGGTCGAGCATGCCGAGGGCCTCACCGATCTCGTCGTGGCTGCGGGCGGCGAAGGAGAAGGTGGGCACCGTCCCCCACCGCCGCACCTCGACGTTGGCTGACTCATCAGGGCCCACGGGAACGGTCTCGTGGGGAATGTTGGGGATGGTGAAGAGGACCCCACCGGCCGGGTCCATGCGTTCGAGCTCGATCTCTTTCTGGCGCTCCTCGAGCGTCTTGAGCTCGTCGCCAAGCTTGCGCATGTCCTCCTGGAGAACCGCGACGTCACCCTCGGCCTTGCCGGTCTTGATGGCGCCGATGGTCTTGCTGGCGCGGTTCCGTTCCTCGCGCAGGCCATCGATGCGGACCTGCAGCTGGCGGAACTCGCCATCGAGCTCCAGCAAGCGATCGATCTTGCCAGGATCGTCCTGGCGGTCGGCCAGGGCCTTGCGCACGACTTCGGGGGTGCTGCGGATGACTTTGAGATCGAGCATGCTGTCAGAGTACCGGATTTTGAGGGGTTCCGGGTGCGCCCGGTGCCGGCTTCGGGCCTCCTGGACGCGCCGCGGACGAGGGTCTTGCGTCCAGTGGACCGGACCGGCTCGAAGCCCGGTTATCAGGGGACGAAGGTGACGGGCTTGGATACATTTTCGTCGGTTTCGGTGGACGAAGTCGCGATCGCCACGACCTGGATCTCGACTGGCACGCCGGCGGTCAGCGGCGCCGGCACGATCTCCTGGCCCGTCGACGAGGTCGCCGGATCTGCCCAGTCGAAGCGATCCTCGTCCGGCCCGAAGAGGTACGAGATCTCGGGGATCGAAGGGTTGTCGACGTACCAGGCGTCGACGCGGAAGCCGTCGGCCGGGTTGGCCTCGGGCACGCCGACGGGGGTCCAGAGAATGGTGGGCTGGCTGCCCTGCTGGCGACTGCCGTCCACGGGCGACGTGATCTGCGGAAAGGCCGTGAGGGTCCGTAGGATCGACACCGGCACGTCCTGCACGACCGTCGCCGCTCCGGAACTCGCCACGACCCGGTAATCGAGCGAGGGGGCATAGGGCGCGTCGCGATCCCAGAGGTCGGTGCCGCCAGGGAGCCAGGCGCTCGGCGATGCGGCCGCGATGCTGGTGACCGTGGCGACCGTGGCGCCGTCTCGCTCGAGGACGAGGGACGAGGCCCCGCTTGTGATGGCCGGGATGCCGACCTGCACCGTCGGCTGAGCGTCCCCGTCGCGCTCGACGACGATCGCGTGCGGCTGTCCGACCGTCAACACGGGCGCCTGGGCCTGGCAGCCGGCGATTCCCAGCATGGCGCCAAGCGCCAGGACAAGCCCGGAGCCGTCCCTAAGCCGCATCAAGGCAATCTCCCGATCGCAGCCAGGAGCTGATCGAGGATGTGGGCCGTGGCTCCCCAGATCACGTGCTCGTCGACGCGATAGAAGGTGAAGGTCCTGGGCTCGGCGCCGGGCAAGCCCGGGCGGGTCCGGTTCCACGTCTCGATCGTGCGGACGCCGGGCGCCAGCAGGCGCGAGAGGTGCAGCGGGACGATCGCCTCGACCTCCTCGGGATTGGCGACGAATCGATAGGGGAACGGGAATGCGCCCACGAACGGTGTGATCTTGACCTCGTGCGCCGTGCGGACGTCGTCGAGCTCGCCGAGGAGCTGCACGTCGCCAGGCGCCAGGCCGACCTCCTCGGCGCACTCTCGCAGGGCGGTCGCCGACAGGGACTCGTCTTGCGGCTCGACGTGGCCCCCGGGGAAACAGTACTCGCGCTTGTGATGCTCGACGAGCTCGCTCCTGCGCAAGAACAGGGCACCGAGCTCGCCGTTCTCGACAAAGAGCGGGACGAGGACCGCCGACCGGGCCAGGCTTCCGTCGGCGATCGCTACCTTGGGCCGCACCCGCAGGGCGGCGGCCACCGGGGCGATGGGCGAGAATATCGTCATCCTGGATGATCTTATCCCCGGGTCGGCGTTCGAGCCAAATCGGCAAACCGGCACTTCAGGCTTGGCCTGGTTCCCCTCGAGGCTTAAAATGATCGTCTGCAAGATGCGCCATCGAGCGCGCCCTGCACGAGGACGCGGTCACGACGAGTGGGCTAAGGTAGCCGAGGAGGATTTCTTGCGCAAGGCGATCGGTTGGGTCGGTGCGGTTGCGGCCACCCTGGTCGTTCTGGCTCCGGCGGTTGACGCCCGGGCGCTGCATCGGCCCGTGCCCGCCCGCCACGAGAACGCGTCGGCGTGGGCGGCTCCGGCCATCGGCACGGTGGACGTGCAGCGATTGCAGACCGAGTACAAGAAGGCCAATGACCTCCAGGACGAGTATCAGGCCGAACAAGAGAAATTCCAGGCCGAACTCGCCGAGGGCCAGAAGAAGATCGAGGCCCTGCAGTCGGAGATCGCGTCGGACGACGCCGCGGTGGCCGCAGCCACGAGCGACGTCAAGGTCAAGACGAACTTCACGACAGCTCGGGATGCCGCCAAGTCCAAGCTCAAGCAGGTGCAGGCCGAGTACGCCAATCGCCTGCGTCGGCGCAAGGAGAAAGCCGACGCCCTGGCGGATCAGTTGAATTCCACGCTGCTGGGCCAGGCCAAGCGGGCCGTCGCGACGGTCGCGCAGCAGCACCACCTCGAGGCCGTGATCGACTCGCGGGTCGGGCTGCTGGGGCTGCCGGACATCACGGATGACGTGCTGAAACTTCTCAACTCCGCGCCGGCCCCCGGGCGGGCGAGCTCCAAGCCGGCCGTCAAGAAGTAGCTCCCGGTCGCTCCACGCGGCAGCGGGAGGCGACCTCGCGGCGCCGGAACCACTCTAAAGTGCTCCCGGTTTGAATGGATCGAGCCCGATGAGTCAAACGGGGCCCGGTTGCGCAGCGAAGCGACCGCGCAGAGGGCCCCGTTCAAACTGCAAAACGCCTAACTGGGTGCTGAAGGCGCCGGTACGGCCACGACCAGCTCGAGGAGCGGTCGGGCGAAGAGGGTGCCGCTCGCCAGGCAGATGATCCCAGCCACGACGATCGTGAACGGGGCGCCCACCGCGCTGGCCAGGGCGCCAGCCAGCAGGTTGCCCCACGGGCCCATGCCGAAGAACGACATGGCATAGAGGCTCATCACGCGCCCCCGCATCGCGTCGTCGACGACCGTCTGCAAGAGGGTGTTGCAGGCCGTGATGAGGACCATCATCCCGAAGCCCACGAGCACCAAGGTGGCCAGGGAAAGCCAGAGCGTTCGCGAGAAGGCGAAGCCGACGAGCGCGCCTCCGAAGATGAACAGAGCGACGAGGACCACCCGGGGCAGGTGCCTGGGATCCTCGCGAGAGGCCAGCAAGATGCTTCCGGCGATCGCCCCCACACCGGCGGCTGCCATCAGGAAGCCGAGCGTCTGCGGACCGCCCAGCAGGATCTTGGCAGCGAAGATCGGCATCAGCTGCTGGTAGGGCATCGCCACCAGGCTGACCAGCGCCAGGATGACCAGGACCGTGCGGATGGGTCGGTTCTGGCGGACATACGCGAGCCCCTCCGCCATCTCGCGACCCATGCGCTGCACCCGGCGCTGGCTGGGGCGGGCCGAGACACGCATCAGGATCAGTGCACCGATGACGAACACGAAGCTCACCGCGTTGAACAGGAAGGAGATGCCGGCGCCCACCGCCTTGAGGAGGATGCCGGCGGTGGCCGGGCCAACCATGCGAGCCCCGTTCACCAGCGTCGAGTTGAGGGCGATGGCGTTGGGAAGATCCTCGGGGCGTTCGACCATCTCGACCGTGAAGGCCTGCCGTGCCGGGACGTCGAAGGCGTTGATCGCGCCCAGCACCGCACTCAGGACGAAGATCTCCCACACGGTCAACACATGCGCCAGGGCGAGAGCTGCCATCAACGCGGCCTGGACCAGCGACAGCGTCTGCGTGACCAGCATGATGCGGTAGCGATTCCAGCGATCGCTGAGGACCCCGGCGACGGGCGACAGCGCGAAGGTGAAGATCTGGCCGGCGAATCCCACCAGACCCAGCAGCAGGGCTGAATGGGTCATCGTCCAGACGACCCAGCTCACCGTGACACGCTGCATCCAGGTCCCGATGAGCGACAGGCCCTGCCCGCCGAACCAGAGGCGGTAGTTGTACGATCCCAGCGCCCGCAAGAAGCGGGGCGGCCGGGAATTTCCCCCGAAGGTCCGCGGGGCGGGCGCGTCCGGGGGGACTGGCGGGGAGGAGTTTATCTGCAAGGTGGCAGCCCATCCTAACCTGGATGGTCAGCGGTACGCCATGTCGGCCGGTTTGGCTCGGCCAGTTTGGCCCTGTCCGGACGGCGGCGGGTGTCCTAGCCTCGTGGCATGTGCCGATTGGGCAGGTGCCGGTTTGGCCTGGCGGCGATCGTGATGGTCCTGGCCGGATGTCCGGCTTCGGCGGGTTTGGAGCCTGACGGCCCGAGGCAGGCTCCGTCGCCGCTGCTGCGCCAGGCCTCGACCGGATCCTCGGACTCCGGCGCACCAGCGGCCAGCGAACTCTCCGCGACCGCCGTTCCGGCGACCATGGCGCTGATCGTCAGCACGGGCAACGCCAGCGTTCCTGGTTACCGGATCCTCGTGTCGCCAGCTGGCCAGGTCGTCTACCAGAGCGCGGCGGGGACGGAAAGCGGCGAACTGCCTGCCATGCTGGCCAGGGACCTGTTCGGGGACCTCTCGGGGTCCCAGCCGCTGGCCGCCTTGCCCTCGGGCTCCTGCATGACCGGAGGATCCACCCGGCCCGCGCTCACCGTGACGTTCTCCGGGCAGCGGACGCCCGATCTGGCGTGTCCGGCCGGCGGGGCCGAGCAGGCGCTCTCAGAGGACGTCGAGAAGATCATCGAGACCCTCGGCATCACTCTGACCCAGAGCGGTCCGGCCAGTGCGCTGGTGCCGCAGAGCCCGTGAGGGATCGCGGGAGCGCGCTAGGCCTTTTGCAGTTTGAACGGGGCCCTCTGCGCGGTCGCTTCGCTGCGCAACCGGGCCCCGTTTGACTCACCGGGCTCGATCCATTCAAACCGGGAGCACTCTAAGGTTCGCCGGCGCAGCGCTCGCGCCCCCCGTCACGGCGGGCCACGAGCCAGCGCCGGAGCGCCTCTCGCACGACCACGAGCTGGGCCACCTCGGCGACGAGCAGCGCACGCATCGTCCCCGCAGCACCGGTCCCATGCTCCAGAGAGCGCTGGCAGACCTCGCGCTGGAGTGCATCGAGCTGGACCTTGGCCCGGGTGAGATCGTGCTGGGCCATGAGCACCATCCGCCCGGGAGAATCCTCCACCGGGCTTCGGGCCTGGCAAGCCGGATCCTGTTGGCCGACCTGAAAGACGGCTGGTTGGGCTTCCATCACGGCTCCTCTGCGTCGCCACGCTGAAGCGGTTGCGCCAAGAAGGATCGGGTCCGGGGAGGCGAACGGGGCCAGGTTGCGCAGCGAGGCGGCCGCGCAGAAGGACCCGTTTTGCAAGACCCAGGCTAGCGAATTCCCCGAAGCCCGAAAACCGGCGGGTATGCGAAGGTTCCAGAAAGGTCCCGGCAGCGGGGTTAATATGGGTCTCGTGAGCGATCGAGAGAACCACCGACCCGTGCGCGAGCTGGCGCTTGCGACCAGGCAGGCCTGGCCGGCCCTGGCGCGTACGACCTCGTCTCTCCGGGACGCCCTGCTGCGGGCCCTGGCCGATCGCCTTGAAGCCCAGACCGACGCCATTCTCCGGGCCAATCTCGAGGATCTCGAGCGGGGCCGCGCCGACGGGCTTTCGCCGGCCCTGCTGGATCGCCTGGCCCTGGCGGGCGGACGCGTGGAGGCGATGGCCCGCGGCCTGCGCGAGGTTGCCGGGCTCGCGGATCCCCTCGGGGAGATCGTGCGGGGCTGGACCCGGGCCGATGGCCTGAAGATCGCGCAGGTGCGTGTTCCGCTCGGGGTCGTGGGTTTTGTCTACGAGTCACGCCCCAACGTCACCATCGAGGCCGCCGGCCTCTGCTTGAAGAGTGGCAACGCTCTCGTACTGCGTGGGGGATCGGCGGCCCTGGCGACGAATCGCGCGCTCGTGGGCGTGGTCCACGCGGCGCTCTCGGCAACGGGCCTGCCGGCCGGGCTCGTGGCCTTCATCGATTCGGCGGATCGCGGCGCCGTGGACGAGATGCTGGGCCTGGCGGGCATCCTCGACGTCGTCATCCCCCGGGGCGGCGCCGGGCTGATCCGGCGGACGATCGAGGTGGCCAAGGTCCCCGTGATCGAGACGGGCGTGGGGAACTGTCACGTGTACATCGACGATTCGGCCCCGCCGGCCATGGCGCGGGCGATCGTGGTCAATGCCAAGTGCCAGCGCCCGGGCGTATGCAACGCTGCGGAGTCGTTGCTCGTACATCGAGGCTGGATCGAGAACCTGCCGCAGTTGCTCGCCGCCATGGCCGCCCAGGGAGTCGAGATCCGGGGCTGCGAGCGCACGCGGACCGTCTTCCCGGATGCCCGGCCCGCCCTCGACGAGGACTGGGATACCGAGTACCTGGCGCTCGTGATGGCGGTCAAGGTCGTGGATTCGCTCGCCGAAGCCCTGGACCACATCGCGCGCCACGGCACGCGTCACAGCGAAGCGATCGTGACGAACGACCTGTCCTGTGCCGAGCGCTTCCTGTCCGAGGTCGACGCCGCGGTGGTCTACGTCAACGCCTCGACGCGGTTCACCGACGGAGGGGAGTTCGGGTTCGGGGGCGAGGTCGGCATCTCGACGCAGAAGCTGCATGCCCGGGGCCCGATGGGCCTGCGCGAGCTGACGACCACCAAGTACCAGGTCCGCGGTACCGGCCAGATCCGCGGTGGCCTGCCCCTGACCGCCGGGAGCACCGAAGCCGCGGCCTGCGCAGCCGATGAGGATTCTCGCGCCACGAAGGGGACCCGGGCCGGTCGATGACGGAGCGCCGGATCGCCATCCTGGGGGGCAGCTTCGACCCCCCTCACCTGGGCCATGCGGCCATTGCGCGGGCGGCGCTCGACGCGGGTGCCGACCAGGTGATCTGGATGCCGGCCGCGGCCTCCCCGTTCAAGCAGGCCAGGCCTCCTGCGCCGGCCCTGGATCGCTGGGCGATGGTGGTCCTGGCGACCCTCGACGAGCCCCGGTTCGTGGCTTCTCGGGCCGAGCTCGATCGACCGCCACCGTCGTTCTCGATCGAGACGGCGATCCGCCTCCGGGCAGAGATCGCCGCACCGCACGCCACCCTCTGGTGGATCGTGGGAGCCGACCACCTTGCCGAGATCGGCCGCTGGCACCGCGTCGAGGACCTCGTCCAGCTGCTGCGGCTGGCCGTCGTTCCCCGCCACGATCTGCGGGACGCCGCCCTGCTCGAGGCCATCGAGCGCCTGCCAGAACGCATCCGTTCGGCGGTGGAGGTTTTGCCGATGCCCGTCGTGGCGCTGTCGAGCACGGAGATCCGGCGGCAGGTCCGCCAGACTGGAGAGCTTCCGGCCCGCGCGGTCGTCTCGGGCGTGAGTCAATACATCGCCCGGTATGGCCTGTACCGCGCCGATCGCCCGGCCGGTGCGCCAGCTTCAGCGCAGGCTGGCCCCGCCGAGCACGCCGCCACTGCCGCCGGGTCCGATCTCGGATCGCAGCGCGCTGAGGGCGTCGAGGAGCGGATCATGGACCAGCTCGTCCGCGAGCTGCCGAGGGCGCGCCTCGAGCACGTTCTGGGCGTCGCCGGAACCGCTGCGGAACTCGCCGAGCGTTTCGGTGCCGACCCGGGAAAAGCGCGAATCGCCGGGCTCCTGCACGACATCGTTCGAGTCTGGCCGCCCGAGCGGCTCCTGGCGGCTTGCCAGGAGCGGGGGCTTGCCGTCGCGGGTTTCGATCTCGAGCACCCGCTGGTGCGGTTGCACGGGCTGCTGGCCTCGCACCTGGCCGAGGAGTGGTTCGGCATCAAGGATCCCGACGTCAAGGCGGCGATCGCCTCCCATACCCTGGGTCGGCCCCAGATGAGCCGTCTGGAGCGGATCCTCTACGTCGCCGATTACTGCGAGCCCGGCCGGGGCCCGCAGGCCGAAGACGTGCGCCTGGCAGCGCGGGACGACCTCGACGCCGCCGTGCGCCTGGTGATGGACCGGACGATCGCCTACCTGCTCGAGCAGGGCCGGGCCATCCATCCGCTGGCGGTCGAAGCTCGCAACGCGTTCCTCGAGGATTCGGTCCGCGCCGGTCTGACGAAGAAATCCTGACCACACAGGCTCTCGAGGGCACTTCCGGCCAGGGTGGATCGGGTCCGAGGAGTCAAACGGGGTCCGGTTGCGCAGCGTAGCGCCCGCGCAGAGGGACCCGTTCAAACTGCAAAACGTGTGGTTCCCGGCCAGGGTGGATCGGGTCCGAGGAGTCAAACGGGGTCCGGTTGCGCAGCGTAGCGCCCGCGCAGAGGGACCCGTTCAAACTGCAAAAGGTATAGCCTTTACTTCAGAACGCGCGGTGGCAAACTAGACATGTATCGGGAGCGTCCGCAGGGCGCACCCCGTTCCATGTCGAACCCCGGTTCAAGCCGCTGGCCCGCTCGGGCCGACGAGCTTCGCGGATCCGTCCGCGGGGGTTCATTCCACGGGAGGAAAGTGAAGGCTTGAATAGCCAAGAGATGTCGACCCTGGCGGCACAGGCGGCCGACGAGAAGAAGGGGCAGGCCATCGCCCTGATCGACCTGCAATCGGTTTCCCTGATGGCCGATTACTTCGTGCTGTGCAACGGCCAGACCCCCATCCAGGTACGAGCGATAGCGCGCCACATCGAGGATAAACTCGCCGAGGCAGGTTACCAGCTGCGGCGCGTCGAGGGCATGCACGAGGGGCGCTGGGTCTTGATGGACTTCGGGGCGGTCATCGTGCACGTGATGCACGAGCATGAGCGGGAGTTCTACAACCTGGAGCGCCTCTGGAACCAGGGCCGGCTGGTGCCCTACCAGGCGGCCACGGCCTGAGTCCCTGCGGGTTATGGCCCGCCCGCCGACCGGACCCGGTCCTTACGGATAGAGCAGGAAATCCGTGCTCATCAGATAGACCGGGGGGGCCGCCTGCGGCGCCCTCGGGAACATGACCGTCCCCGTGACGAAGATCCGGCCCAGCGATGCGGTCAGATCGGCGCACATGACCTCGCTGCGGCCCGCCGGGGAGAGGCCGCCCAGGTACTCGAGATCGGCAGTCCAGACCGGGTTGATCGCCAGCTCGAGCGCCTGGTTGTAGTCGAGGCCCGGAGACATCTGCGGGGATGGCTCGGAGGCCGTGAGCCCGCCTCCGACCTCTCCGTAGGTCGTCAGTCCCCATCCCAGGGGCCGTCCCCAGTCCACGGCCAGGTTGTAGGTCGGAGCCAGGGGCGAACCGAGCACCTGATCGGCCGTGAGACCGATCCGGACGTAGAAGCTGCCCACCATGCCGGCCGTCCCCCCGCCGACGCTGAGGATATTTTCTCCCGAGCTGGTGCGCTCCAGCGAGAAATCGGGTGCGATGAAGCGGGAGAGGCCGTAGGCTCCGCCCAGCGACATGGTCCAGCTGTGATCGGACTGGACCTGGAGGCCGTCGGTCGCGAAGAACATCCCGGGCGGAGGGTTGAAGGGGCTGCCGAAGTTGTCCGGGATCGCAAACGCTGGCCTGGCTGCAAGCAGGACGCCCAGCACTGGCGCCAGCCAACCCGCACCGATCCCCAGCAGGCCGCGTGGCCAGGAACGTGCCAAACGAGAGATCGGACTGGGCATCCTCAGGGGTCCTGATGAGCAAAAGGGCCGGCCCCGACGGTGAGACACCAGGAGGCACGGCGCTCTTGCACGTATCGGGCTTGCCAATGCTAGCCAATTCAGCCGTCAGCACAAGCTACGCTTGCTCAAAAATGCAGCATTGGTTACCAGGCAGTCAGGGGGGGGCATCGCGCCGCCGGGAGCGGTTTGACTCCTTCGAGCCGATCCCTTCCAGGCGAAAGCGCTCGGGTGCGGCTCCCTGGCGTCGACGGGTTGATCGAGGCGTGGCTTGAGAATCGGCAACCGGGCGCGTAAGAAAGCGGGCGCCCCGCGCGACATAAGTGGTGTTGAAACATCTATGT
>JAJXWQ010000013.1 GCA_021781555.1 bacterium | reverse complement strand
AGGTACCTCGCAGAGGGCCCCGTTCAAACTGCAAAAGGTCTAGTACTTGACGTCCACGATCTTGCGGATGGCGAGGATCCCCACCAGCTGCAGCGTCGCCGCCGCGATCAGCATGGCCCGGCCCCTCGGATCCAGGAGGAAGGGCTGCAGGTAGGCGGGATCGATCAGCGAGAAGAGGGCCCCGACGCCGACCGGGAGCAGCGCCAGCACCCAGCCAGACAACCTGCCCTGGGCGGTCAACGCGTGGACCTCCCCGGCGATCCTGGCGCGGTCCCGCAAGGTGTCCTGGATGTGCGTGAGGATCTCGGCCAGGTTGCCGCCCGTCTCGCGCTGCACCAGGATGGCGCCGACGGCCAGGTCCACGTCCACCATGTCGGCGCGGCCGGCCAGGTTCAAGAAGGCCTGATCCACAGACAGGCCGAGGTTGATCTCGGAGAGGACGACGCCAAACTCGGTGCCCGCAGGCGCGATCACCTGGCTCGACACGATGCGGATGGCCTGGAGCATGCCATGGCCCGCCCGGATCGCGTTGACGATCAGCAGCAGGGCATCGGGGAGCTGCCCGGTAAACGCCTTCCGGTTGGCCGCGGCCTTTCGCCGTAACTGCCACCACGGTAAAACGCCGGCCAGGACTGCCAGCAGACCGAAGGGTCGGGGCAAGAGCAGCCACCCGAAGGCTCCGCAGGCAAGGGCCATCCCCAGGCCCACCAGGACGAACTCCGCCGGGGTCCAGGCGATCTGGGCCTGCCACAGGGTGCGATCGAGGGATCTCCCGGGATCGAGTGCATGCACCAGCGGATCGGCATGGCGCGCCAGGCTTCGCAGCCAGCTCCGATCGACCGCCGTCCGGCCATCGGTCTGGCCTCCTGGCATTACCGCATTCCCCGAGGCCAGGCGTTCGACCCGTGATTCGACCGCCCCTTTGGATGCCGGCAACAGGTATGCGAGGAAGGCCGCGGCTCCGGTTCCAGCCAGGAGGACCTCGAGGAGTCTGGCAGGGTCGAGCGGCATCACTGGTTCGCCGCCAGCCAGTGGTCGGAAGCCAGGCCAAGCCCCGCGCGTTCGAGCCGATCGGCGCATTTGGGCCGGATCCCGGCGGCCCGGAAGCTCCCGCGGACGCTGCCGTCCTCGCGGACGCCTTCCTTCCGGAACCCGTAGATCTCCTGGAGCATGATCGTCTCCCCTTCCATGCCAACGACCTCGGTGATGCCGACGACCCGGCGACGACCGTCCTGGCCGCGTTCGATCTGGACGATGACGTCCAGCGCGCTGGCTACCTGCTCGCGAATGGCGCGCAGCGGCAGTTCCATCCCGGCCATCAGGACCATCGTCTCGAGCCGGGCCAGGGCATCGCGGGTGGTGTTGGCGTGGACCGTCGCGAGGGAACCCTCGTGGCCGGTGTTCATCGCCTGGAGCATCGTCAGGGCCTCGGGACCTCGGACCTCGCCGAGGATGATGCGATCGGGACGCATGCGCAGGCTGTTGCGGAGCAGCTCGGCCTGATCGACGCGGCCCGAGCCCTCGACATTCCCGGGGCGGGTCTCGAGCCGGATCACGTGCTCTTGCTGGAGCTGGAGCTCGGCGGCGTCCTCGATCGTGATGAGGCGCTCTCCACCGGGGATGAAGGCCGACAGGACGTTCAGCAGCGTGGTCTTGCCCGTGCCCGTGCCGCCGCTGATGAGAACGTTGAGCTTGGCCGCGACGGCGGCCTCCAGAAACTCTCCCATGGCCCCCGACAGCGATCCGAGCTCCAGGAGGTCCGTGATCTTGAGCGGATCCTTGCGGAACTTCCGGATCGTCAAGACGCTGCCATCGATCGCCAGCGGCGGAATGATGGCGTTGACGCGGGAGCCGTCGACCAGGCGAGCGTCGCACATGGGGCTGGCGTCATCGATGCGCCGGCCGACGCGCGACACGATCCGATCGATGATGCGCCGCAGGTGCGCCTCGTCGGCGAAGCGGACCACGGCCCGTTCGATTCTCCCCGATCGCTCGACGAACACATCGAAAGGGCCGTTCACCATCACCTCGGAAATGTCGTCGTCGGCGAGCAGCGGCTCCAGGGGCCCCAGCCCGAGCACGTCGTTGTAAACCTCCTCGACCAGGCGATCGCGCTCGGTCCGTCCCAGCGGGCGGCCCGAGGCGGCCGTTTGATCCATGACCTCGCCGATCGCCTGCCGGAGCTCCGCCTCGGTGGCGGTCTCGTCCAGCCCGCGCCGGCGCAGGTCCTCGACGAGGCGGCGGTGCACCTCGGCCTTGAGCTGCATGCGTCCGTCGGGGGGGCGATGGCCCGGCGTCGCTGCCGGGAGCGACGAGCTTGCCAGCGGGAGGCGTCCGGAGGGGGCCTGGCTCGACGTGCCGAGAGGCGGCCGCGGCGGCGGACTGGATCGGCCCGTGGCCGGCTCGAGGGCGCTGGTCTTGGTGGCCAGGCGGTTACGTAGGAACATGGCGGCCTACCTGTCGGTGCTGCGGGGGCTGGCCGGGGCGACGCCGATCAGGCCCACGGAGCGCACGGATGCACGGGGTGCGGGAGCGTCGAAGTTCGGGTCCGGGAGCGGTGCCACGGCCCGGACTGGCTGCCTTGGCGATTGCCACCTGGCGAGCTGTTCCCGCACGCGTCCGAGGAAGCCCGAAGCGACCATAGCTGGCGGGGATCCTGCCAGCTGCGCGGCGATCTGGCCGATCCCGGTTGCCAGCGGATGGTGCGGCTGGGAGATCGCAACCGGCTGGCCGGAGTTGACCGCTTCCTGGGCGACCCGGGGAGCCCACGGCACCTGCCAGTCGACGGCTCGCCCCAGAACCTTGGCCACCGCCGCCGCATCGATCTCTCCCGGGCGTACCCACAAGCAGGTCTGCACGACCGCCAGATCGAGGCCAAGACGCTCGAGCATCGACAGGAGTCGCTGGGTCGCACGCAGCGCGGGCAGCTCCGGGATGAGCGGAACGATAATGCGAGTCGCGGCCTCGAGGGCGCAGACGGTGACCTCGGATAGCTCGGACGACGTGTCCACGACCACGTAAGGGTGGCGCTCGGCCAGCTCGCCAAGCAAGGGCCCGATGGCTGCGCCGGAGATGCTTTCGGCCTCGGCTGGCCCGAGTGGACCGGCCAGCAGCCGCACGCCAGGCGCGTGGCCGACCAGGGCGTCGGCCAGCTCGTGGCCCTCCGTTCCCAGCACGTCGTCGACCCTCAAGGGACACTCCAGGTTCCAGAGGAGATCCTGGTCTGCCGACGTCAGTGCCAGATCGACCAGGGCGACGGGTCCGGCGTGCCGGGCCAGAGCCGCGGCCAGGTTCGCGGCCAGGATGCTGGTCCCGGAGCCTCCCTTGGCGCCGTGGACCACGACGATGCGCCCGTCCGTGCCGGCTGGCCGGGTCGCCCGCCGCTTCCCACCCGCGCGCTTCAACGCGGCACTGTCGATCCGTCCTACCACTCGCATCTCGGGCTCTCCTCGATCCTCGATCACTGCACCAGGCGCGCTGCGTATTGCGCGGTGGTTCCAGCCACGGTCGATGCCGCCACGCGATCGACGAACCTGGCGTCGACGGCTCCGTTCTCGGCGTCGATCACGTAGAACCTCGCAAACCCCGTCACCTCGATATCCGAGCGGCCGTGGACGTTTTGCCACTGCTGCGGATTCAGCAGCGCCACCGTGATGACGCGGGGCGTCGACGTGGGGTCGGCGACGGCCTGGGCAAACGGGGTCTGGTCGCCGCCTACGAGCTGGTTGAGCGCATCGTCGGTCGGGCCGACGATATCGCCAGGCTGCGTGGGCAGATCCTGGCCGGTCGTCACGGCTCGGCTCGACCCGTAGAGAATGTCCTGCCGGTAGACTGCCGCTCCAGGGCCGTCCACGGCCAGGGCTTGAAAGTTGCCGCTGACCTCGCCTTGCGCCGGGAGCTTCAGCAGGTACTCGCGGCCCTGCTCGAAGGTCTGGTCGGGCACCCCCAAGGGCCGGATTCCGCCGGACTTCGAGACGATCTGAAGCTCGCCGTTGGCCGAGGCCGCGATGTCCGGCGTGGCGATGCCGAGGAGCTTGCCGAGCCAGAGCGGGGAAGGCCCGCGGACGGTGACGTGGATGGTCGCACTGGCCGGGAAGGTGACGTCGCTGGCCGAAAGCTGGTAGCCGTTGTCCGAGGCGTATTGCTCGGCCAGGCCGATCGCACGCGAGTGGTCGTGCGCCAGGCCGCGCGCCCCCGCCAGGGCCGCCGCATCGGCGGCAACCTGCATCCGGGTCTGCTGGTAGTACATCGCCCCCGCGTCGGCGGCCATGCCGGTCGCCACGACCAGGCCGAACATCAAAAGGGCCACGATGACGAGGATCGTCCCGCGCTGCGGGCGAGCGCCCGTGACGCGGAAGCCGCGACGCAGCGCGCTTTCGGGTCTAGGCACGGTCATCGCACGCCTCCGGATGCTCGAGCGCGGGATTTTCAAAGCGCACGGGCCTCAAACCAGCTTGGGAGTCACCAGGATCTGGAGCTCGGTCTCGTTCTTCTGGTACTGGCGGCTCTTGAAGAGCTCGCCGAGGATCGGGATGTCGCCGAGGAAGGGGAATTTCTGGGTGTTCTCGGTCGTGTTGTGCTGGAGCAAACCGCCGATGATGAGTCCCTGGCCCGGCTTGAGAATGACCTCGGTGCCGGCCTTGCGGCTGGACAGCGCCGGGATCAAGAACTGCCCGACCCGCACGCCGTCGGCAAAATCCAGCGTCGAAACCTCGGGATTGACCTTGAGATCGACGCGACCGTCCGGAAGCACGGTCGGTTCGATGCTCAGCTTCACCCCGTACTCCCGCCAGGTGACGGTGACGTTACCGAACTGCTGGGCCTCGGGCACGGGGACCTCCCCGCCGACCAGGAAGTTGGCCTTGCCACCCGAGATCGCTACCAGCTTGGGATCGGCCAGCAGCTTGGCCCGGCCGGTCGAGACCAGGAAGTTGAGCTGAGCTGCCACGCGGTCGAGCTGGCCGAAGGAGAGGAGGTTCTTTCCACCGAACGGCGGTCCACCCGTCTCTCCGAAGGTCAGGTAGTCCGGGTTGAAGGTCGTGTCGCCGTTCGGAGTGGTGTGCGCGCTGCCCCAGTGCACCCCGGCGTTCAGGCCGCCGGTCTTCTCGGTCTCGATGACATCGACATCGACCTCGACCTGCTGGACCGCCGCGGCCTGCAGGAGATTGATGACCTTGGGGGCGAACCCCTCGGCGACCTTCTGGGCGCGGGCGATCTCGCTGGTGTTGGCGACCTTGCCGGCCAGGATGATCGAGTCTCCGACCCGTTCGACCACGATGTCGTGGGCTCCGGTCACGAAGGCGATCGTCCGCTGCAGCAGCCCCGTGTCGACGTTCACCATGACGTCGTAATCCTGATGGCCCTTGCGGGTCCAGATGATGAGGGACGTGATGCCGGGGCGCTTGCCGTTGACCAGGACCTCGTGCCCGGAGAGCACGGCCACGTCGGCCGTCTTGGGGTCGGTGATCGAGACCTTCGTGATCTCGTCGGACACCTTGATCACGTGCGATCGGCCGACATCCACCGCCAGCTGTCCAGACGAGCCGTCGGTCGGCGCGGTGTCGGCAAAGGGTGAAGGCAGCGGCCTGTCCGCGGGCGCGGGCCGGCTCGCGGCGGCAGGGGGTGCCGGGTGCGAAGTCACGGCATCACGCGCCTTCGTTCGAGGATGTAAAGCGCCGTGCGAGAGGGCCGCGGAAAGGGGCGCGGCTACGAGCAGGGAGATCACCAGAGGGGCTCCTTATCGACTGACGAGCTCGGCCGTCGTTCCGCGAATGACCAAGATCTTGGGCGCGGTGGGCGGGCGGTGGGACCGTTCGCGGATCACGACGGTGCGCGTGATCGTCCGGACCCGCCGATGCGAAGCGGAAGTGCCATCTGCGGCGCCGAACAGCATGGCCGGCGTGACCCCGTTGATGTTCACGTCCCGCGTCTCGTGGGCGCCCCGCATCGCGAGTCGGATCTTGCCGCGGTCGGCCGCCAGGATGAGGATCTCTGCCTCCTTGGGAGTGACGGCGAGGGTCGCGCTCGACACCACCTTGGCCTTGGGATCTGCCTTGCGATGTGCATCCTGGGCTATGGCCAGGACCTGGATGTCCTGCAAGAGAACTCGCGTCTCGGTGTTCTGTCCGAGGTCCATCGTTCCGATGACGTCCACGCGAGAGCCCGGCATGACGAACCCGGCGACCCCCACGACCTCGTCCACGGCAACGGTCACCGCTCGCATGCCGTCGGGAACCGGCAGGACGGTGGATGCGGCGTCCTGCCCGGGGGGGTAGAGCATCCCGTCCAGGACCACCTCGCCTGCAACCAGATCCTCGCGGGCGATGCGCCCGATGGCCTGGCCTGGCTCTGCCAGTGCACCCGCTGGAACGTAGGCGGCCGGGCGAAGCTCGGGCGAGATGGCGTCTGCGCTCACCCGCGATCCGGCCGGCACGCTCTGCTTGACGAGCACGACCGGTTCCTGGGGAGGAGCCGCGGCATGAGCGGCTTGCTGCGGCCGTCCTATCAGGAAGAAGAGGGCCGCCGACGTGCCGAGGCCGATGGCGGTCGCGATGGCGAGCCGCCGCAGGGATAGGGCCATGAAAAAAGACTCCCGTCTTTGGCTGGCGTCACTCGATCCGCATCACCGCCGTGGCCGAGAGCGGCACCGAGGCGGGGAGGCCCGGGATCGGGAGGGGATTGGTGATCGGAACCGTGACGGCGACCTTCACCGGAGAGCCGGATTGCCCTCCAGCTCCGGTCACGTCGACCGCCGGATTGCCCTGCACGGCTGCTGCCGACAGGTAGTTCCGGACGGCCTGGGCGATCGCCGGGGGATTGGATCCGAGGGCGCCGATCCGGGCGCCCTCGCGTGTTGCGTTGGTGATCGCCAGCTGGGCCGTGTAGAGCCTACCGAAGCCGAACACGGCCCAGACCATGGCGTAGAGGAGCGGAAGGGCTACTGCGGTCTCCACCAGTGCCTGTCCGGCGGACCTGGCCCGTCTTGACGCCTTGGCGACACCGTATACCGGAAATGATCGGTTACTCGTACGCATCGTTGACACCCTCGGGCGGTCTACTCGGATGAACGGCAGTTACTTGCCACTAAGGGCTGGCATTTCCGCCGGAGCCGGTGTTGCCGAGCGTAGCTGCGATAGACTTCAGCATGTTGTTGACGTTTGTTCCCATCAGGGCCAAGGCACCGACGCAAACCACCGCAATTAGCCCCAAGATGAGGCCATATTCGGTCAGCGCCTGTCCATCTTCTTCTGATGCCAGATTTCGGAGGCTGGTGGCGATCATCGTGAGGCTCCTTCTTTCCTTTCTCTCGATCCGTTCACCGTTTGCCGGTGGTCGTGCGCTCCGGCACGGACAAGGTGGATCTGATGAGCCTATTGTCGCCTCCATACATTGCCAGGCTGTAGGCGTAGCGATGAACTGGGCCTTAAATGACGCATTGCTTCGGTCTTGCTCCAGAATGTGCTCGCCGTTGCGCATCGGAACATAAACCTGGATCAAGAAAGGCAAGCCAGCTGCCGCTCGGCAGGCAGCCAGAGCGGTTTTGCCTGGAAGGGACCGGGCCCGAGCGATCCGGTGCCCCTTGTCCGCATGGCGAGGGTCGCGAAGACGGCCCGAGTTGCCGGCACTTTCCGTGCGCCGGGTGACTTCGCGAGGAAGGGTCAGCTCGACAGGGCGGACAGACGGGTACAGGCGGCCGTCACGTAATCGCGGAAGGCCAGGATCTGCGTCGCGTCATTCGCGAAGGCATTGTGTACCAGATGATTGACCTGCCGGGCGGTGTATCCCAGCATCTGGAATTCATTGGCCACCATCTGGGCCAGACCAGGGAGCTCGTGGGCAGGATGCGTGGCCAGCAGGTGCTCGAGAGCGCCGTCGCGAGCCGTGAAGTTCCGCACCAGCTGCTCGAGCGTGTCCACGCTCGGAGAGCGCCGGGCCGTGGCCTGGCTCGTCAGGAGCTTGTCGTACCAGAGAATGATCGGCCCCATGCGTTCCAGCAGGACGTCGAGGTCCTGGTAGCGGATCACCTCCCGGGGGCCCCTCTTCCCCTTGCGGACGTCGTCGACATGGAAACACCCGATGTCGATCGTCCCGATGAAGTGCCACTCGTAGTGATAGATGTCGTTCTGCTTGAAGAAGGCCTTGCAGTCCATGTCGGAAAGCCAGAGCATCCGATCGATGCGAGTACGCACCTTCCGGGGCGAAGGATCGTACAGGGCCGGGTGAGTGTGGAAGGCTCCGATGTCGGGAGCGTCGAGATCGTTCGGGCGGCACCGGTACCGCACTCCGACGACTTCGCGCCGCCGCGAGTAGAACACACCGGTCGTCAGGTTCTGATAGGCCTGGAGCAAGCCATCGTGGCCTCCGAACACGCCGCCGCGCTCGTCGAAGACGAAGATCCGGCGCTTGTGCGCCGTGAGGCGGTGCTCCTTGGTCGTGAGGGTGTTGAGCATGTTCAAGCCGAATTCACGCACGAATCGGTCGTGGACGTCAGCCTTGATGTGCAACGACGGGTCCTCGTCAAGAACAAGGGCGGATCTGCCCGGGGGCGACCAGCACTTCCGGAAACCGTTTGCTTACTGGAGTTACGCCGTGGATGGAACTGCGAATCCAGCAGTCATGTACCCTCGGGTTCCCGCGGCGTGCCTACATTTTGTGAACGCGCCCTTGTGCGCCCGTCGGATCCTGATAGAGTCGCTTCAGGAGCCGCTCCGCGCTGTGCAGGTTCGCCTCCGATCGTTTGCCCCCTCCCGGGCAAGGCCGCTCTGGACACGCTTGAAGGCCCCGAGAATTGCGGGGGCGGTGGGACGCCCGGCGTGTCCGGGTATGGCATGGCAAAGCCCGTGCGGCTCGGGCTTCGACCGGGTGAAAGGAGGTCGTGCATGCGCCGCTGGTTGCAGATCGCGGCACTAGTGCTGGCCGTTCTGGCGCTGGCTGGCTGTCGCGGAGATCTTGGGAACTTCTTTGACTGGTGGTAGGACCCTGTACCTTTGGCAGCTTGAACGGGTTCTTCCGCGCGGTCGTTGCGCTGCGCCGCCGGCCCCCGTTCGACTCTCGGGGCCCGATTCCTTCAAACCGGGAGCATCCCAGTGACTCCAAAGAAGCCCGCTCCGTCCTCGCGTGAGATTCGCCAGCGTCACGAAGATGCGATCGCCGGGCTGGCTCGCCAACGAGATGCGCTGATCGCCGAGATCGGCTTTCTCGAGGAGAAGCGCCGCGACGCGGAGGCCCGAAGCCTCGACGCCCTGGTCGATCTCTTGGCGCTCTTCCGGCTGCTCGAAGAAACCCACGACGACGCCGAGTGGATAAAGCGCAAATCCAACATCCGGCAGAAGTCCCGCCAGTTCATGGATCGGCAGCTCACACCACGGCAAGAGGATCTGTCCAGGTACGAGATCCCGGCCGCCCTGGCAAAGCGCCTGCACGCGCTCCTGGACAACATCCAGTCCTCCAACGAGTACGCGCACGTCACGGGCGACTTTGCGGAGAAGACCGAGCTGCAGAACTATCTGCTCGAACACTATTCGGCGCACCTGGATATCAGGTGGGATGGACCACGCGAGCTGCTCATCGAGTTCAAGGGGCGCAGCGGGGGCCATCTACCGATCTCGGCCCTATCGGCGAAAGCTCGCGAGGCGATCGGAGCGCTCGTGCATCTCCGGCCGTCCGACTGACGCCGGGCGCAGCCTGCAGCGCGGCCCACCCGGCTGCCGATCTTGGCCGTGGCCCGTCGAGCCCGGGATCGGGTGAGTGCCCTGGCGGGGACTTTACGAGACGCTGTCGCTCATGCCCACGGCCGCCCGGGCGATGTTGGCGATGTCGCTGGGGCCCGGCGGATCGTAAGGGCGCCCGGTGTTGGCTGAAAGCTCGATCGCCTTGGCTGCGACCTGCGCAAACAGCGTGCCCTGCTGGATCGAAGCCCCGATGCCGGAGCCGCCGAACATCGATAGCTCCATCGGCCCGGCGATCCCGACCTGATAAAGCTCGGCAGCCCAGTCCGACCGCATGCCGGGGACCGAGCAGAGGCTGGCTTCCTGGGCGTAGGCCTTGAGCGCCGTGCTGGGGATCCCGGTTACCAATGAGACGAAGAAGCGACGGATTGCCCCGCCGCCCCAAAATGCCATCCGGCTGGGCGTGCTGATGCCCCAGTTGAACAGGTGGCTGAGGTCGTTCTCGTTGGGGACCAGATTGTACATGTCGGCCGCCCCCATGGCGACGTTGCTCTGGGCCGCCACCGGGGCTTGCGCCTGCGTGGTCGCCGGGGCAGTGCTCTGCACCTTGACGACGGGTGAGGCGATACTGATCGAGGCCATTCTGCCGACGGAAGCCATCACGAAATCTCCCTCTTGGCGGTACCCTACAGACCGCCGATTCCCATCCTTCTTATCGGCGCCAGCTGGAGATAGATTCTTAGGTCACAGTTAATTGCAAGTAAAGGAGTAGGTAAGGCAGGCGAACGTTCGTGCCGTCCGGGAGGTGGCGCAGGGTGCCGCCGGTTTGAAGGGATCGGGCCCCGGCAGCCAGACGGGACCTGCTCAGACTGCAAAAGGTGCCGGTTCCAAGGTCGAGCTGGTGCTTTGTTACCCGCCCAGAGCCTTGGCTGAAGCGGCGGGCAGTTGCCCCCTGGCCGGCCGGGTGCTGGACGTCCCGAGGGCCGGTCTTGCCGAAAGGGTCGGGATGGCGATCGGCTGCGCGACGGGCGTCGTCAACGGTTGCGCCAGGTGAGTGATCTGGGCGCGCTTCTGCCTGGCGATCTCGTAGGCGCGATAGCCTGTCCAGGCTGCCGCGCCCAGGTAGGCTAGCTGCAAGAACCGGTTGTAGAAGTCTCCCGGGTCGTCTGCGGGTTGGGTGCCCGGGATCGAGACCCCGAAGGTCAGCACGTAGGGAGTGGTCGCGAGGTAGGCCGGATGGATGTTAACGGTCCGGGTCTTGATGAAGTAGACTCCGGCAGACGCTACGAGGAGCGCGCCCCATACGATCGCGGGATCCGTCCAGTCCCCCAGTGCGACCTCTCCGGCGCCCGGCAAGAGGGCGGAGGCCGCGGCGTAAGCCGCAGGATCCGGCTTTTCGTCGAGGAGGTGGCGCAACAGGGTGCTGCGCTCTTGCGGAGTGAGGGTCACGCTCTGGGTGCCACTTTGGGCACCCGGGCCCGCGTTCGGCCCGCCAGGCATCGGCGCGGGCGAGGCGAGCTGGTTGCTGGCCCAAGCCGCCTGCGGAAGGGCCGCCAGACCGAGTGTCGGGGCCATGAGGGACAGGGCCAGCGCAACCGTGACTCTAGAGCGACGCATCAGCCGCCATGGTATCACTTGCCCGCCGGAGCAACCGCCTGCCGATGGCGGGGGAGCGGTCGCCCCGGATTCGAGGGTGGAGAGGGGTTGTTTCGCAAGAGCGTGGCCAGGGGCATTCCTGGCCCTGGCGCCAGGCTCGAGCTTTCCGGTGGCCACCGCGCCGGTTGTATCGGCGGGATTGGCCGTCTCGCGGCTTGACCCGGGGGGAGACCACCCGGCAAGAGCGTAGCGAGCGTTCCTGTCACCCTTGACGGCCCGGACAGCGTTTGGTATCGTTATCCCCCCGAGGGCCATTAGCTCAGTTGGTAGAGCAGCTGACTCTTAATCAGCGGGTCCGGCGTTCGAGCCGCCGATGGCCCACCTCGCAAACCTAGTAAAGACGCGGATCGCAGGATCCGCGTCTTTGCTTTTGTGGCAACGAGGGTGCGCACTGGGGTGCGCAGGCTGAAGATTCTCAGATTTTTTGCGATCCGGCCGCTGGCGGCAGGTGAACCGGGCGCTCGAGGGCCGATGCCGTCGATGTCGGCCGGGGCCGCCACCAGCCGAGCCGCCGGATCGATCCTGAGGCAGGGTCCGGTCAGGCTGCCGCGGCCGCGCGTTCGTGGTTCGGACCGGGCCTGCCGGCAAGGAGAGCGACCAAAAGGAAAAAGCTCCATCCCGGGCGCGAAGCCTCGGGATGGGGCGGGGTTGAATGATCTGGCTGGCGAAGCATCAAATGCCGCCGGGCCGCGCCTGTTGCGCCGGCCGCAACGCGGGGACGGCCGCCTTTCGGCCGCTGTCGGTAGCCGAAACATCAAGGTCTTATCGAGGAAACAACACGAAGCATCTGGATGTCCTGCCGACGCCATTGCTCAATGTCACCGTCAAGCGCCCGGCGCGGATCCGGGCTCACCAAGAAGGAGAAGACGATGGCGAAGACCAGCAAGATGGCGAACGGAACACCCGCGACCAGCACCACGGCTGCCAAGGCGAGCTCCGGCCACGAGCTGGCGGATGAGATCGACCGCCTCGGCACGATGCGAATCAACGAGCTCCAGCAGCTCTACGCGGAAGTGACGGGGAAGTCGACTCGCTGCCCGAACAGAACCTGGCTCGTCAAGGCGATCCTCGAGGTTGCGCTGCCGGCGCAGGCAGTGGTGCCGACGCAGGCGGAGGCATCGCCGCAGCCTGAGGAAGCGACTCCCGCCGTGGATGAAGGCGAGCCTTCCGGAGGCCTCGAGGTCGATCCGATCGGGCCAGCGAACGGCCCGGAACCATCGGCGCCGGTTGCCGGCTTGGATAATGCGGCCGCACTCGCGGCCGGCGCTCACATGCCTACCGACGGCGCAGGAGCGGCGCTTCTGCCGACAGCAGCCGTCAACCTCTCGAAACTCGGGATTCCCGAGCTACAGGCGCTTTATTCCGAGGTTCTCGGCCGGCCAACGGCCAGCACCAGCCGGAACTACCTCGTCTACAAGGTGCGCGCGGCCCAGAAGGGAACGGTGTCCGCCGGCTCGCGCACGCGGCACCAGAAGACCGGCGACGCCATCATGGTCCTGCCGCTACGTATGGAAGCTGACATGGTCGACCAGCTGGACGCCGCCTGGCGCCGGCAAGGGCTGCGCTCGCGCATGGATTTGATCAGGCGCTCGCTCAGCTCCTACCTCGCCAGCGTGGGCGAAGGCGAAGTCGCGGCGCTGCTGGGCAGCGACGCGTGACCGACGCCGAGAACAACTCTCAAATATGGCCCTGGCTCGATCGCCAGGGCCTGCTTACTTGTGCTGCGGTTCTGCCAGGCGAAGCCCTTGGGTGACGGCATCCCCAGAAAATTGCCCTACTACTGCAACATCGTTGACAAGCCAAGCGGAACGCCCGTATCCTCGCTGCACTCGAATCGCACATAGCGAGAGCGCCACGGTTGTGACCCGCGACGCCCTCCAGATCCCCCGCCTGAATTGGAGGCAAGGGACCATGGCTACCATTTTGCCCGAGATCCTCGCTACGCGCTTGGTCATCTCCGACGCGGCCGGCACCCCGCGGATCGTCATCGGACTGGACGACCACGGCGAGCCCGCCGTCAGGCTCTACGATCGCAAGGGCAAAGAGCGCGCGTTCCTGGCGCTGAGCTCCGGGCGAGAGAACGAGCCAGGCCAGGATCCGGTTACCCGAGCGCATCTCCGTCTGGCCGCATCGGACGACGCAACGCTGATCGACCTGAACGCCTTCGAATCTGGCTACGGGACGATCGAGCTCACGAACGATCCCGAACACTTCGCTCACCTGCTGCTGGAGGTCGAGAAGCCTGCTGGCGGTCGCCAGGCTTCGCTGGTCCTCGGCGATCGCAAGGGTCGGATGGAATTCCTCGTCCGTGATGGTTCGGCGGAGTTTGGAACACAGGCCGGCTGACGGCTGGAGTTCGGTTCGTCCTGAAGATCGTTGTAGCCTCGAAGGAGGATCTCATGCATGCCGATAACATCCTCGCCCTGCTACGCGCCACCCGCTGCGAGTGCTGCGGCAGGCCGGCCGTTCCAGGCGTAACCATGTGCATATCCTGCGCGGCAATGACAGGTGACGTCATCGTGCAAGGAGCGGCCGGTGATGCACCATGAGCCGCCCCTGATTTTGAGAGCGGGAAGGCCCCAACTGCTGTGGGGTTTCGGGCTGGACCTCTGCCTATCTTGATTTCAGCCCCTTGCTAGTTCACCCTGCATCCCCGGAATCAGGCGCGGATCGCAGTGTTGGGGATCGAGCGGGGAGCGGCCTTGACGTGCTAGATCAAGGCCGAGAGGGCGGGGCAATGAGCCTTGATCGGCTGTACAATGTGGCTGGTTGGAGGCTAAAGCCTCGCATCCCGCGGATGCGTCGCATTTCTGCCCAGCCCGGAATCCAGCGCTGCATATCTCGCGGATCATTACATGAAGACCGACAGAACCCCTGTGGGCGATCACATGCCGATGGTCCCCGCGAAGTCCAAGAAGATGCCGGCGTCAGTGCCGTCGACGCCATCAAAGCTGCCGGCACCGGCTCCAGTCGTGGCCGCGCCGGCCATACACGTGCTGGAGCGGTGGCTCGATTCGAATAGCACGGCCATCGGGAAGCATCCGCTGCACCTGATGACCGAATTGCCCGGTATGCGCGCTGGTGTGCTTGGCGAACTTCGCGATCTCGTTCGCTCGCACTACGTCTCACCCGAAATCACGGCCAAGCGGCTCGCCGAATTGGGTTCGCCGAAAACCGCTCAGCTTCTGCGGGAACATGTTCCAACGACGAAGACAGCGCGGTCGGGCGATTTAGGGGAGGTTCTAGCGACGGAGATTGCCGAGCAGACCCTGAAGTTCACGGTGCCAATCCGACGTCTGCGCTGGAAGGACGGGCGCAACATGGCGCTTCGTGGGGACGACATCGTGGGCATCCGCGACACGAAGGGTAAGCTCGAGTTCCTCAAGGGCGAGTCGAAGAGCCGCGCCGCGCTTACTCCTGGCGTGCTTGAGGAGGCGGCCTCGGCGCTCGATCGGGACCGCGGGCGACCAAGCCGACACGCGGTCTTGTTCGTTGCCGAGCGGCTTCGCGAGCTGGGTGACGACGCCTTGGCTGTGCGATTGGAGAGCGCGGTGCTCGAGAGTTTCTCGGGGCGCAGAGTGGAGCACTTCCTTCTCGCGCTCACGGGAAGCAACCCTAACAACCTCTTGATTGCTCACCTGACTGCAGCCGCGAACAAGAAACGGACGCGGCATGCGGGTGGCGTTCGGATCGCAGATCACGGAGCGTTCATCGACTTGCTGTTCGGAGGACTCTGATGGCCGAGACCGCCGCCGAGCTGTCCTCTCGTCTGGAAGTTGCCGTCGAGCCCGGAGTGAGGGGACGCCTTCTCGATAAGGGGTTGGCGCGCGGTCTGATCTGGCAAGACGGGAACCTTCCAGAAGGCGCCCCCGAGTTCTCGGAGAGCCTATCCGAGGACCTCCTCGACTATGCGCACGCGGTTATGGCACTCGCGCTCCGGCTGCGCGCTTCCGATGCACCGAACCCGCGCGTGCTCGAGCGTGCTTTCCTCGTTGCTGGCGAGGCCATCGAAGCGGCCGTTCACCGGGGTGAAGACCGCCACGACCGCGGGTTCCACCGAGTCACGGCGTCGGTCGCATTCCACCTAGGCCGGTACGCGGCGCGCGCGTTTTCTATGCTCCCGGCCGGTGCGGAGGCGCAGAATCTTGCTCCGACCGAAGCCGCGCTCGTTCATCTCTTGCGTCGCAGGCTCGATGAACTCCACCAGGCGTTCTCCGACTGGCTGCTATATCCCGAAAATGCGGACGAGGCGGTCGCGGCCAGACTCCAGGACGATGTCGACTTCGACCAAACCGATGCTGTTCACAGCGTCTTGACCAGTTCGTTTATGCGCGGACTCGCGCTATTCGACCATGCGCTCACCTCCGGAGCGCCCGACGTCGCGAAGGCGGCGCGGGCACGGTTGATGGCAACGGCTGATGCGGCTCGGGACCTCAATGCAGTCAGCCACTGGTGGACTGCCACCCTCGCAGCGCACCTCGTCGACGAACTGTGGCGAATGAGCCTGCACCAGCAGATTCCCGAGCTACCGCCTGACCACGAGGACCATGCGCGCTGGCGCGATATCCGGCGTGGGTACGTCCAGAGGCTGAGAGGCGGGAAGCGAGCGGCAATTGAGCTCTGGCCGTCCCAAATTGCGGCTGCGAAGCGGTCGCTGGACCTCTCGGACGATCTCGTTGTCGCGCTTCCCACGAGCGCGGGGAAGACGCGGATTGCCGAACTGTGCATCCTCCGCACCCTCGCCTCCGAGAAGCGCGTCGTCTATGTGACGCCCCTGCGTGCGTTGTCCGCGCAGGTCGAGAGAGACCTTGCAGAGTCGATTCAGCCACTCGGGTTCTCGGTGTCGTCGTTGTACGGCTCGGCGGGAATCGAGAGCGGCGACGAGGAGACGCTGCGTGAGGGTCGCGTCGTCGTGTCTACGCCGGAGAAGCTCGACTTCGCGCTGAGGAACGACCCGAGCATCATCGATGACGTCGGACTCATCGTACTCGACGAAGGGCACATGCTCGGGCCTAACGAGCGCGAGGTCCGCTACGAGGCGTTGGTTCAGCGCCTCGTCCGTCGTGGTGACGCTGGGGGCCGACGCATCGTCTGCCTCTCGGCACTGTTCCCTTCGCCTGAGGAGATGGGCGACCTCGTCGCCTGGCTGCGCACCGACGAGCCTGGCGACCCGATCCACTCTACCTGGCGACCGACACGCCAACGATTCGGTGTGCTGCGCTGGGGCCCGAACGCGGCACGACTCGACGTGAAGGTTGAGGAGGAGAGTCCATTTCTCCAGCGCTTCATCGAGCTCATCAAGCCGCCCGCCGGCTCTCGGCGTCGGAAGCCGTTCCCTGCCGACAAGAACGAGCTAGCGCTTGCGACGGCATGGCGGTTCGTTGAGCAGGAGAAGGACGTGCTTATCTACTGCTCCCTCCGTGCTTCCGTGGAGACATTGGGCCGGCTTGTCCTGAGGTGCATCGATCACGAGGTGCTCTCGCCTCTTAGCAAGGCGAACCAGCGAGTGAAAGATGTGATGGCTGTTGGCGCCGAATGGCTTGGCGATGACCATCCCGCCGTCGTCTGCTTGGAGCATGGCGTTGCCCTTCATCACGGCGGTCTTCCCCGGCCGTTCCTGAACGAAGTAGAGCGTCTTCTCCGCTCGGGGGATTGCCGGGTAACGATCGCGTCACCGACTCTGGCACAGGGCCTCAACTTGTCAGCGAGCGTCCTCCTCGTGCCCTCGATCTGGCGCAATAAGGAGATCATCCCGCCTGCCGAGTTTGCAAATGTCGCTGGCCGTGCGGGGAGAGCCTTTGTCGACGTCGAGGGACTCGTTCTGCACGTGGTGTGGGAGGACACCGCGCGTAAGACGAACTACGCCGTCCGAAACTGGGAGAAACTAGTCGCAGCGGCGAAAGCGCCTCAAGTGGCCAGCGGCATCCTCCAGCTCTCGGTTAACATCTTCGAACGCATCGCCACAAAGGCGGGGGTCAAGGTTGCTGATGTCATCGACTACGTGACCGGTCATGACAAGGCGTGGGAGTTCGATCCGGCCCGGGAAGAGGAGCTCGACGTTGATGAAGCGGGCTGGAACCGGGACATCGCTTCACTCGATGCAGCCATCCTCGCCTTGCTTGACGGCGAGACGGAGAATGATGCAGTTGAGACGGAGCTGCAAGGCGTCCTTGAGGGCTCGCTCTTCTCTCGCGAGCTCGCGAGAGAAGAGGCGAAGGTCCAAGACCTGGTGCGCGCGTTCGTGGCTGCGCGAGCGCAGCGGATCTGGTTCGAGACGGTCCCGGCGCAACGGAAGGGCTTCCACGCGGCAGGCATCGGACTCGCAGCGGGAACGTTCATCGACGCGAACCTCGATGCACTGGTCGCACTCCTTGTTCAGGCCGAGAGCTGCATCATTCTAGGGGACTATTTGGGCACAGGGCAGGCGGTCGTCGCCTTCGCCAAGCTGGTATTCCAGACGGCGCCGTTCCAGGCGCCTAAAGAGTTGCCAATGAACTGGCAAGCTGCCCTCATGGCGTGGCTTGCCGGCAAACCGTCGTCGGAAGTCCTCGCCCTTTGTAACGGGGAAGGCGTCGATCTCATCCAGGAGGCGCTCGCGTATCGTCTCCCCTGGGCTATGGAGGCTGTGCGCGTGCATGCACTGGCCGTGCAGCATTCCGACGTCAAAATGCTCACCGGACTTGCGGCTCTCGCTGTTGAGGCGGGGAGTTCGACCACAAGCGTCATAACGCTCGTGCATGCAGGGCTCAGCTCACGCGAAGCTGCTGCCGCTGCGGTTGAATCCACCGAGGCTTCGTTCGCCGATCGAGGCGGAATGCGCGAGTGGCTCGACTCCGAGTTGGTGCAAAAGCTTTCGGACGAGACGGAGTGGCCCACGGCACGCAGCAGGCCGGCATGGATCCAGTTCTACGAGGGGAAACGGAAGGCTGACAGGGGCAAGTGGAAAAGGGAAACGCAGAGCATCCGCGTGAAGTGGAGCAACGGCGCACCGCCGACTGGAGCGCCTGTCATCGTCGAGCCTTCGGTTGGACCCTTCGGTGGCATCATGACGCCTGACCTCCAGCTACTTGGGTTTCTGCTGGCTGAGATGCGCAGGCCGCGCGTGGACTTGGTCAACGCGCAGGTCGGTGCCGACAGCAAGACGGTCGAGCTGGAGTTCTTCGGGCCGAGGGGTCTGCACTAACACCCCAACCACAATGGCGGAAGCCGGCGCGATGAGCGAAGCCTTTGCCGCCACAAGGCCACCAAATAAAGGAGCGATTCAGACCTCCGGCCCGACAATGCCTGGATAGGAGCAGCGGCGATGCCTCCCGGTGCGCCGCTCAGCTGCCGCTAACCCCAGGCGCTAGGCGTCTGCCGTCAAGGATAGACGTTGTAACACCCTGTTCTGCAATGCGAACCAGGGCGCCGATCTGGCGAGCTGATAACCATCCATTGCGATCGAAGTGGCTTGCCACCGACGACACGAAGGGGTTGTCAGGCTGTGCCACGCGAGCATCGGTGACCAGGCCGCCCAGGAGCGTTCCCTCAATCGCCCTGTCTACGAGGGCCGGCGCCTCAGCCTTGAACCGGTCGAGGAGCCCGGCCGTGGCACGTACGTCACCCAGCGCGTCGTGCGCCCTGAATTCGATCCCGTAGTAAGACGCCACCGTCGCGAGCTTGGAATTGGCGATCGCCCCGCGGCTCTCGAGGTGGATTCGCGCCATGTCGCAGGTATCTACGGCTGCCTCGCGACGAGGGAAGGCCAGTTCATGGGTGGCCTCGGCATGGCGCAGGAACTCGAGGTCGAATCCCACGTTGTGGCCCACCATGACCACCGGCTCGCGAGCGGCGGCGACAAATTCGGCGAACCGGCCGAGAACCTCCCTCGGATGGGGCTCGGCGGCCAGATCTGCAAGACTGCGGCCGTTGACCGCCAGCGCCTCGGGCGAGGCGAGTTCTGGCTGCAAGGGGCGCATCAGGGCGTCGAACGCGCCAAGCTCGGTCATATTGTCGTCGAGCAGCAGCGCCGCCACTTGGATCGGCTCGTGCCGCCCTGGTTTCAGGCCGGTTGTTTCAAAATCAAAGACAAGAAAGATCATCTACAACCACCACTCCTTCTCCACCCATTAGAACAAACCCGGGCGTCACTGCGGGTTGCAGCTGTCGCTCACGGCGATCGAGGAGTCCTCGTGCGCGGCCATGCTGACCTTCCCATGGTCGATGACGATCGATCGGCCTTGATCGTAGCTTTGCGCCAGCGAGAGGCAGGGATCTTCGGCGGCGATGACCTGGTAACCGATGAAGTCCGCCTGCTCGGCAGTTCGCGGCATGACGAACGGCACCGGCGTGGGTCTTGGCATCGGCGACAGCATCGGCACTGGCGTGGGTTGGATGCCGAGGGCCACCTGGGCGGCACTGACCAGGCCATCCGTGCTCACCAAGCAGCCTGATAGCAGGACAACCAAGGGCATGGCGATCATGATTCGCATTGGTCCCACCTTTCCCTACTCCGAAATCGCTTGATGGGTGCGATAGTGCAATGGTTTTACAGGTCATTGGTGCCGTGTCGCGGAACCAATTCCTCTCCCGGCCAGGTAATCTATTTCTTGCAGTCCCTTGCCAAGGCCTGCAGATGGAGACCGACGCAGTTGACCCGCAAAGTCCCGATTCCCTCTCGAACCGCGCCCACCAGGGAGCAGGATCGCGGTGACAAGAGCGCCTTCGCGGAAATGTTCCGGCGGCTCATGTCGCTTGCGGCCGAGATCTTCCCGGGGCGCAGCACCCGGTTGGCGCTCGAGACGCAGCTCGGCTTGTCAGGGAGCCGAATTAGCAAGGATGTCCGGAGCCTCGAGGACCTGGGGATCTCGGTGTCCAGGGCCGGCCACCGCTACGTTGTTGCAGACAATGAATTTCCGGTCATGGTCAGCAGCGACGAGGCCGAAGCGCTCCTGCTGGCACACCAGGTCCTGCTCAAGTCCGGCCTTCCAGAGGAGCAGCAGCTCCTGTCCGTGATTCATCGGATCCCAGAGGCCATACGCGCCGCAGTTGGTGCCAGCGAGGCCGGAGTCGGCGAGATCGACTTTCCGCCAGCTTCGGTGGACACCCATCCGTTCGTCGAGCAGATGGCCGGGCTGCGCAAGGCCATCCGGAGTGGCCGTATGTTCCGTATCACCTACGAATCGCAGCGTGCTCGGCGGGGGCGTGAGGGATCCAGGGTGCGCCGGATCGACCGGGCGGAGCTTATCTTCGTGGGCACGGTATACCTCAACGCCTGGGAGGTCCTGCCAGATGGCAGTTACCAGCCTCGAGTCTTCCGCCTCGATCGGATTATGACGGTCGAGCCACTGGCCACCCCGGTGAGCAAGGTGTATCCGCCTATGTTCGAGTATGTGTACCGGCTGTCTGCAACCATGGCGGGAATGGTAAGCCGCCCGCCTGGGGCGGTCGTAACGCCGCTGGACGACGGCCGGGTCGAAGTTCGAGCCCGGGCCAAGACGGACCTACTCGCCCAGATGCACGTCCTGCGGTACGGCGCCGATGCCGAGGTGCTCGCACCTGAGTCTCTGCGCCTCGCCGTCGCCGAGGTCTTCCAAAGAGGGGCAGGCCTCTATGGCACGCCCGAGGACACTGTCGAGACCGGTCGCTCCGTCGGTTCCACGAAGGAGGCCCCATGAGCCTGCTGGCCCCCACCCGGTTCACGCTGACGACGAGGCCCGGCGGACATCAGCGCGCCACGAGGGAAGTCGCGCACGCTGGCGGCGCTTTCACCCGTGTGGTATCGCTCGCAACTCTGGTGCAATGGATCGAGGACCGTGCCCTCGCGACTCCGGCGCAGGACGTCCCGACGGGCGAGCGGCTCAGCGTTCTTCTAGAACTTGCCCTCCGACGGGCCGAACTCAGGACATCCATCGACTGCGATCCGATGAGCGTCGCCGCCTCGCTCCTCGGAGTCGTCGATTTGCTCTCCCTACATGGCTTTCACCGCGCCGCCAGGCCAGTCGTTCCTCCTGGTCCAGGGCGGGCTATCGTTCAGGCGCACCTGGACCTGCTTCACTCGCTTACCATCGACTTTCGAGACGCCGTGGCCAAGCGAGGTATGGACGAGGTTGCGCGGCTTGAGCGCGCCATTGAGCTCCTACGAACCCTTGATCTGGACCGCGAAATAGATCTCGACCTCGAGGTCCCAGTGCCTCCCCTTTTGCAAAAGCTCCTGGTAGCTCTCGAAGGAGTCGGGTGTCGAATCCGCGCGTACCCGGATCGACCCGTCGCTGCGGAGCCCGACACCATGCTTCATGCGCTTCTGACGTTCGCGCCCAGGCAGGCCGACCTTGCGCCCGACCAATCCTTTTTCAGGGTGTCCTGCAGGGATCCACAGGCAGAGGCCGAGGCGGCCGCCGCGCTGGTCCTCGATCACCTGCGGCGCGGGCAATCGCCGAGCGAAATCGCGATCCAGGTGCCAGAGGGCGAAGGCTATGGAGACCTGCTGCAGCGCGTATTCGCAGCCAACGGCTTGAGTTTGGCCGTTCGCGATCGCCTCTCGATTGCACATACCCCGCTAGTTCAGGCTTTCAGGGCGTTCATGCGCCTGTGGGCCGGCGGACCGGACGCTTTTGACCTGTCCACGGTCCTTGGAGCCAGAGGCAGCGGGATTCGCGGCGCGATACGCGATCGCTTGTGCGCTGCAATCCTCTCCAACCTCCCGGCGACCTGGGACCAGGTGAGGGCAATTGTCGCCGAAAAGCTATCCGAGGACGCCCACGAGGATGCGCGCACCGCCGTTCAGACGTTAGTCGATGAGATTGCCGACGTGGCAACCGTCAAGGATGCCGCTCGGGCATTTGCCGGCAAGCTGGGAAACCCTTACCTCCTCGCGAAATCGGATCTTTCCGATCGCGACATTCTGGCGCACCAGCAGGCGGCACTGGCACTTCGAGAGGCTATCAACCAGGCCCTTGCGCGCTCGGCGCCCGAGTTCGGCGCCAGGAGTCACGAGGCCGTGTCGGCCTTCCTACGGGCGGTCGAAGGCATGCTGCCAGACTCTAGGGAGGCGATCTCTGCAGGGGCGATCGAGGTGCGGCTGGGATCCGACGCGACGGGGCCGGTCGATCACCTCCTGATCCTTGGCTTCAACCGCGGCCGCTGGCCGGCGCGGATCGGGCACCCTCCCCTCCTCGGTGAGCTTGAGCGGGAAGCGTTGCGGGCCTGTGGAATGGATCAGGTCCCGCTGGCGGCAGACCTTGCCGAGCGCGAGGCAATGCGGACCCGGGCAGTGCTGGGACAGGCGCGCCGAAGACTGACCGTGTTCACGCCTGCGCGGGATGCCCAGGGCAAGGCCACTGCGCCCTCCCTCACGCTGGTCGACCTTCTCGAACGCCTGGCGCCCGCTTCTCGTGCGCGTTGGCACCTGGAGGCCGACTTGGTCTTTGGCACGCCAGGGGCCATGGCGCTGGCCCCCGGCCTGGGCAATGACCGGCCAGAGCAGCCCACAGAAAGGCAGGCACTCAGGGCGATTGCGTCCTCTCTTGGGGCCCGGATCCCGCTCCCGGGTGCCGACAAGGAGAGCATCGACGCGCTTGTGCGCCGGGATCGCGCCTACCCCCTGGCGGCCCCGTGGTTGCCCTCGGAGTCGTTCTCGGTGCGCATTGCATTCGACGCCAAGCGCGAGTATTCGGCTTCCAGCCTCGAAGCTCTCCTCACATGCCGCTTCAAGTTCTATCTCGAACACGTGCTCGGCCTCAGGCGCATCGAGCTGGGCCGGTCCCCGGAGCTGGACAAGCGGCTGCTTGGCACGATCGCACACAAGGTTCTCGACGCGCTGGGAACTACGGCCCACGGTGCCGCCGCCGAGAAGCTCGAGACGGCGCTCTTTGAGGTGATCGAGCGGGACTACCCCTGGGCCTCCGCGCCTCGTTACAAGCTCCAGGTCGCAGCCATTCGGCAGGCCCTGGAGCGGTTCTTGCCAGAATACGGCGCCCTGGCAAAACAGTGGGGGTTCGACGGCGGGCAGTCGGAGGTCAAGTTTGGCATCCGTCACGGCCGGCCAGTCGGCCTTCCATTGCGGGACCTCGATGGCCTTTACGCGGCGCTCGGCACCGACGCGTTGGCCCTGCAGGGGGCGGTGGATCGCCTGGAGTCGGTCACCTCGGAAGACGTGCCGCGTCTCTTGGGCATTGATTTCAAGCTGGGCGGGAGTCGCAAGTTCGAGGGACTTCACGGGCTTGGCCTGGGCATTCAGGCTGCACTCTACCCCCTGGCCATCGAGCAGCTGTTCCCGGGAAAGCCCTTGCTGGGATTCGCATATCTTTCCATCGACCGACGCCAGGGCGTATTCATGCTGGACCGCCGTGCTCCCCATCCAGCCGTGCTACGTCCCTTGAGCCTCGAGGGTCAGGATGTTCAGGCCTTGCGAGACCTGGTGGATCAGCGATTGGCCGAGCAGCTAGCCATCCTCGTGGGCTCCAGGGCCGACGGTGAACGGGGCAATGTGGCCCCCCACAGCACCGAGTTCCGCGCCGAACTCGAGGAGGCCAGGGGCAAGAGCTGTGAGTATTGCGCTGGCGGTCTGCTTTGCCGCTTCCAGCGGAGTCAGTCATGAGCAATCAGGCCCTCGCTTCTTCATCGACGCCCGTCCGCCTTGTGACCGCAGGCGCCGGCAGCGGCAAGACCTACCGCATCACGCAAGAAGTCCTGGACCTCGTGTCACAAGGTGTCCCGATCTCGCGGATCGGAGCCGTGACGTTCACGGAGAAGGCCGCCGCCGAACTCCAGGAGCGGATCCGTGCCAGCCTTATCGCGGCCGGCCAGCTCGAGGCAGCATTGCACCTCGATGCAGCGCCCATTCGGACGATTCACTCCCTCGCGCTGAGTATCCTCCAGGACAACCCGTTCGACGCCGGGCTTTCTCCCAGCCCGCTTGTTCTAGGCGAGATCGAGACCAAGACGCTCATGGCACGCTCCGTCGCGGAGGTGCTCGAACGCCCGGGAATCCGCGACCGCGTGGAGTTTCTGACGCGGTTCTACTTCAAGGACAGCGACAGGCCGCCTTTCCGGTCGGCGGCAGAGCAGCTATCCGATGCCCTGCTGAAGCTATGTGACCTCGCCCGGTCCATCAGACTTACACCAGGCGACCGCGACCGGATCATCGAAGAAAACCGCCAGGACCTTCGTAGGCTGTTCGGGCCGGTGTCCGATCCGAGCCAGGCCGACGCCGCCCTAAAGGCAGCGGTCGCTCCCGCGGCCCAGTTCTTGGCCGAGTTTCCGGAGGGCAAGACCAAGGGCGATGCCGACGTCATCACCAAGCTGCGCCGGATCGTCGATGCCCTCGGGCGCCAGGTCTTAGATATGGACGAAATGGCGCTGGCGAACACAAAGTGGAGCGGGGCGGGCAAGGACTTCAAGCGGGTCGCCGAGCCGCTATCGATGGCCACGGATTCCTGGCTGCGTCACCATCCCCGGGTGCTCGAGCGCCTGGAACGCGTGGCGGCCGATCTGCTAACAGTCGCCTTCGAGGTTTTGGCCGTGTACCAGAGCGCCAAGGCGCGGCTCGGCGCCCTCGACTACGAGGACATGCAGGCCAAGGCCTGCGAGCTGCTTGAGCGGGAGGTCAATGGGCGGCCATTTGCCGAGTACCTCGCCGCTCGCCTGGCACACCTCATCGTCGACGAGTTCCAGGACACGAGCCCGCTCCAGTTTCGGATGCTAGAAATTCTGCGCGAACACGGCACCCGCTGCGTGTACGTCGGCGATGCCAAGCAGGGTATCTACGGCTTCAGGGGGGCCGACAGCCGACTCATGCTCGCGCTCGAGGCTGTGCAGCGCGAGGCCCATCCAGACACACCGCCCGAAACGCTTGGTAGCAATTGGCGTTCACGCCCGGAGCTCGTCGCCTTTGCGAACGCGGTTTTCGAGCCACTCTTTGAGGCGGTCGGCCTCTCCTACACGCCCCTGAGCGCGGCGGGCCCCTATGGAACCCTTGACGCTCCCCGGATCTCCAAGGTGCTCCCGTCGATCGACCTCATCGAGCCCGGCCGCAGCGCCACGCAAGCCATCTTGCCAAGGCTTGTCGAGATCCTGGCGGACTCTTCCTTTCAGGTCTTTGACCGCAAGACCCTGCAGCCGCGCAGTGTTCGCCCAGGTGATATCGCTATCTTGTGCTTCAGCAATGACGCGCTAGACAACTGGGCAGCCCGGCTAGAAGAGGCCGGATTGCGCTACGCGCGGGAACTCGGGGGCTGGTGCGATGCCCTCGAGGTCCAGCTGGCGCGGTCAGCCCTGGTAGCCCTGGCGCAACCGCGCAGCGAACTCGACGTCGCCAATCTCCTGGTCTCGGAGATCTATGGTGTGTCTCGAGAGGCCATTTCTGCGCTGAGCGCCGCCGGCTTTTTCAAAGGTATCCGCCGCTTGCTGGCTCCTGATCCTGAAGCGGTTGCCGCGTTCCTGGACCTCGCCAACCTGGATGCGGGCTCCAGGAAACAGCTGGACCGGTTCGCCGCCGATTTTCGGTTCCTCGCCCAAGAACTGCGAGCCCGATCGCTCCCGGACTTCGTGCAAGCTGTGGTGCAGCGCCTCGATCTCGAGATCGTCTTCACGGCGAAAGCTCCCGGAGCCCAGGCCCGAGCCAACCTGGTCAAGCTGTGCGAAGTGGCGCGATCATTCGCGGCGCTGGATGGCCGCGCCTTGGAAATGGTCGGCGCGACGTCGCTCTCACTCGAGAACTTCCTTTTCTACCTGGATATCGTCATCCGCCAGAGTGCCGACGGCCAACCAGAGGCCGTGCCCGATGACGATGACGCTATCAAGCTGGTCACGATGCACCGCTCCAAGGGTTTGGAATGGCCGATCGTGGTGCTGCCGGACCTGGGAAGGAATTACTCGCCACGGCTGCCGCGCTACGAGGTTGCCCGCCCCCAATCGCCCCAAGACCTCGTGTCCGGCCGGTTCTTCGATTTGGCCTGGATTCGATTGTTCCCATCTGCGCCGGGCAGCTCGCTGGGCGCGGATCTGGCCGCCGGTGCCGATGGCACGCAAGAGTCTCGAGCCGCCGCCTTGCGCCTGCTGTACGTGGCCTTCACGCGGGCGCGCGAGCACCTGATCCTGGCATGGTCCTCCAAGGACCGAGAGAACACTTACCAGGCATTGCTCGAGGAGAGCGGGCTATCCTACGATCCTTCCGGTGCTGCGTTCGCCGTTGGCGATCAGGTCTTCGCCGCCACAGCCTGGCGGCCCGCGCCCAGCGCAAGCCCGCCGGATTCGGGGCCAGCCGAAAGCCGCGATGATCTTTCGGCCGAGAGATCTGCCATCCGCGCCGCCCTTCATGACGGGGTGCCTCTTGCGAAACCGGAAGCCAGCGGTGCAGACAAGGCGTCGCCGGCATTCGCCTTCTTCGAGCCCCAGACAGTTTCGATGCAGGTGCAGACATCGCCGAGCGAGCTCTGCCACTTTGCCGACTCGCCCGAGCAGTGGCGAGCGTGGCGGCGCGGCGGGGATCCTGAGTATCCGGTCGGGGGTGCCGAAGTGGCTTTCTCAACCGCGGATCTTCTCGGCGGCCGCCTCGATCGCTCGGCAATCAAGTTCGAGTCGGCCGATGTCGGCACGCTCGTGCACCTGGCCATCGAGCACGCCGATATCGGGTTTGGCGGGCTTGCCGATCCGGCTCTAGAACAGGCGCTCGCGTTGCGCGTGGCAGGCATCGACGGCGCCCCGGCGCTTGTTGCGCTGGCCCTCGCGGCGGTGCGCAATTCGCGCGACTTGGCCGTGCGCTGGGGTGCCCGAGCCGTGGCCCGGGAGCTGCCGTTCGTGCTACCAGTCGGCAAGCACGTGCTTACCGGAAGCATCGATCTGGCGATCGAAACGCAGGCCGGATGGCATGTGGTCGACCACAAGCTGCACCCCATCGCCGAAGCGCTCCTTGGAAAGTGGGCGACCTTCTATGCCCCGCAGCTTGATGTCTACGCGTTTGCTCTCGAGACCTTGACCGGCAAGCCCGTAGTCGGGCGGCACCTAGCCTTCCACTCGGTGGGCAAGCTGGTAACGCTAGACGGGAAGGGTCCGGACATCGAAGGCCTGATCGCTAGGCTTGCGGTCGCCATCTGAGTGGTAGCCACTGTAGACGTACAACGCCGCCGGCGGAGCATTTTCCCAGGTTGAGAAGGAGGGACCGCTCGCAAGCTCAGGAATGCGTGGCATTACCCTCGAACTTCCCGAGAGCCCAGGTGAGCGTATCGGTCAATCTGTCGAAAGCCGCACTGTCCTCTAAAAGCCGCAGTGCCAGGGGCGGTCTTTGCGTCACTTCGACGTCTTTGAACGTGGACCCGGGGATCTCGGACAGCCTCGCGAGCATGTCTCGCCGGAGGTCTTTGGACTGGAAAGGCCCACGCCTTTGCAGCGACTCGAAAAGAATCTCCATGGACCCGTAAGTGTAGACCGTCACCAGCTTGACCAGCCCGTCTTCGACGGCGAACACGGGCGAGTAGGATCCCGTGACCTTGCCCTTGCCCCAGGATGCAACGGCGCCGACCTTCTCCGCCCAGTCTTTCAGGCGCCTGGCGACCGCGCAGGCGCTCGGGCCCTTTCGCCTCTCGAGTTCGGCGAAGAAGGTTTCCTCGTCCCACTCGCGCTGCTCGCGCTCGACCGACTTCCTGGCTTGGGCCTCCATGGTCTGGCCGAGAACGCGGGGTACCAGCGTCTTTGAGCCCTGGCCCACGAACTGCTTCACCTCGACCGCGAGGACCTCGGCGGGATTCATCTGCCTGTTCAAGAACTCCACCACCTGCTGAAGCTCTGGCGGGATCACGTCCGCGACGAACACCAGTCGCACCCGACCGGCCTCGAGGTTCGTCTTGACACGCATCCAGAAATCCGTGATGTCGCCAGATTGATCGAGGTACTCTTCCAGCACCGCCTCGGGCGAGATCCCCTGTTCTTGGCAAGTGGTTTCGAACATCATCCGCACGCGGTCGATCGGCCAGTAGGCCACGGCGTTCGCGGCGTAGTCGAGCATCTGGCCAACAACTTCGCGTCTGATGCGGGTATCGCTGCTTCGCTTGACCTCCACGATCGTCGGGACCGCATCTTGGTCCAGGAACAAGTGGTCCACGGACCAGCGCGAGGAACCATCGTCCTGGTCCGGAACCCCTGCCTCTCGTGCCACCAGGAGCCATTTCCTCGGCGCCTGGGGATTGACCTGCTCGCCCGCGAGCAAAGCTGGATACCTCGCCAGGAGCTCTTGCAGCAGCGCCTCGGAATCGTAGGCTTGCTCCCGCATCTCAACGAGATCGGATCCTTGGAGAAGAAAGATCGCCGCGCTGCCCGTCGCCACCTGACATCCTCCGAGCACTACCTTGCCGCCGAAACGTGCGCCGGCGTTCACATTCTACGCCCGATCGCTGAGGGAGTCGGCGATCGCGGTAGCTCTAACCCCCGACACTACACTGGTGGCAGCAGGAAATGATGCCGGTTCGCTGCACCAATCCCACGGGTAAGGTGGTTATCCTTCTGGGAGTCTCTGGGAGGATCCGGCATGCCCATGCCCCTTTTCATCGTGGCTCTCGCCCTCCGGCTCCTTTGCGAGCTGGCCGATTCTATCGGATGGCCCCTTACGCTTCTCCTTGTAGGGGCTGCCATCTGGGGTCTGGTTTGGCTCGTGGTGCGAGAGCCCGCTCATCCGGCGGCCGAGGCCGCCTACGTCCCGCCGGGGCCCCGCTGCTGCCATTGCCAGGCAAAGGCAACCTACAAGAGCCGCGACGGGCTCTTCCTCTGGTGCGCCCTCTGCAAGGGCCCGGATGATAAGCCACTCTACGGCCTGGATCCCCGTGACTACCAGACCTCGGCAGCCCGTTCATGCATCTGGCCGATCCACTGAGGTCCCTGGGGCGAGGGCCAGGCTCGGCTGCCATGACGCCCGGACCGCAGATCTGCGACTCAACACTCGCGCCGTCGATCCCGGGCGGGAATCGCCAGGAAGCAGTAAAATCGAGGAAACTCCCGCACGATCGATTGGTGGAGCCGAGACCTTTGGGGAAAGAAAACGCGCCACAGGCCGCATGGATCATCGTCGCCGACCGGGCGAACATGGAGCGCTGTGCCAAGCACGGCGTGTTCGGCCTGAACGCCAAGGCAATGCTAGAGAAGATGCGGCCCGGTGAAAGGTTGGTTGCCTATCTTCGCGGGGAAAAGGTCTTCGGTGGACTGGGCTCCATCACGGAGCCCTACTACCTAGATGATAAGCCACTGTTTGAGGGAGGGCTCTATCCCGATCGTATCGGCATCAAGCTCGAGCTTCTCCCCAAAGAGCGCAGCCTCGATGTCTGGTCAGTCATCGACGAGCTCGACTTCGCTTCGAACAAGGTCAACTGGTGGGCGTCCCTGGTCGGGGGCGTACGCCGCATCCCGGTTTCGGACTACGAAAAGATCGCGGCACGGTTCGGGCAGGCCATCAGGCGTTGAACAGCAACTGGGTGACCGTCACCGAGTCGAGCTTCCCGTGGGAGCGCGAGGCGCTGGATTACATCCGCCTGCGCCTGGCCGATGAGGAACCCTACCGGGCGTGGGCGAACTTCGAGTTCATCGGCGACGACGGCAGCTTGAACGAGGTGGACCTCCTGGTCGTCTCGCGCTACCGGGTGTTCCTGGTCGAGATCAAGAGTCGTCCAGGCTTGGTGACGGGGGATCAGGGCACCTGGACCTGGACGGACGGGACCCGCCTCTTCGTGGACGACAACCCGCTTTTCCGGGCCAACCGCAAGGCGAAGAAGCTCAAGAGTCTGCTTTCGCGGCAGCCAGCTCTGAAGAAGCAGCGCCTGCCCTTCCTCGAGCCGCTGGTCTTCCTTTCACATCCCGAGCAGCAGTGCCAGCTGGATCCTTCCGCTCGAGGTGGAGTCTGCCTACGGACCGAGTGCCTCCGCTCGGAGGCCGACCGGCAGAACTACCTTGACGTGGTTGAGACGCTCACCGGGCAACAGCCGTTCGGTCAGCACGCACCGCAAGCGCCGATCGACGGGGCGCTGTCCAGAGATTTCGCCCGGGCGATGCAGCAGCTGGGCATCCGACCGGCCCAGGGGCTGCGGCGCGTTCTGGATTACCGCCTGGGCGAACTCCTCACGGAGACCGATGCCTATCAGGACTGGGAGGCTCAGCACGTTACGCTCGGCGACAAGGTCAGGAGGCGCATCCGGCTTTATCCTAATGCCCTGGCCGCCACGGATCTCTCGCGCGAGGAACGCCGAAGGGTTGCCGAGCGAGAATTCCAGATCCTCGAAGGCATCGACCACGCTGGAATCCTGCGCGCCCTGGACTTCACGGAGAACGAACGCGGGCCGGCCCTCATCTTCGATCACGATCCTTCCGCCCAGCGTTTGGACCTGTTCCTCAAGAAGAAGCACGATCGCTTGGACCGCCTGCAACGGTTGGGCCTCGTTCGGCAGATCGCCGAGGCGCTCAAGTTCGCCCACGAGCACCGGCTCTATCATCGCTCGTTGAGCCCGCAGACCGTTCTGGTTCAACGGCCCGACACCGCAGACCCCTTGCTCAAGATATTCGACTGGCAGTCCGGGAAGCGGTCGGATTCGGCAGACTCATCCCGACGCTCGACATCGGATGGCCTCAACGTGGGGCTTTTTGGCGATCGCCAGGGCCTGCTCTACGTCGCGCCCGAGGCCATTGCCGGAACCGCTTTCGACGCCGTCAAGCTGGACGTGTTCTCGCTCGGGGCGATCGCGTACCACGTCTTTTCCGGCCAGCCGCCGGCCGCCTCTATCCCCGATCTGCTTGAGAAGTGCTCCGCGGGCAATGGACTGTCCATCTCGGCGGTGCTCGATGGCGCGAGTCAGGAGCTCCAGGACCTCATCCAGGGCAGCACTTGCCCCGCGGCTGGCGATCGGTTCGGTTCTGTGACGGAATTCATCAAGCGGCTCGACGATGTCGAAAAGGCCCTATCGACGCCCGCCCCTGAGCCCGTTGCCAATCCGATCGAGGCCAAGATAGGCGATCGGCTCGAGGGTGGTTTCGAAGTCAAGCGGCGGCTGGGCCAGGGCTCCACCAGCGTGGCGTGGCTCGTCGAGAAAGGGGACCGGACCGGAGTTCTGAAAGTCGCCCTGCGCCCCGAGCTGAATGATCGGATCCGCGCTGAAGGTCAGGTGCTCCACCAGCTCCGCCACCAGAACATCGTCGAGCTCTACGAGGTCATCGAGATCAGTGGGCTGACGGCCCTGTTCCTGGCCCCGCCGCTTGTCCCTGCCGAGGGCCATGAGGATCGCCTCGAGACTCTCGCCGAACGCTTGCGCGATGGCGGGCGGCTCAGCCTCGACCTGCTGCAGCGCTTCGGCGAGGAGCTGCTGACGGCCGTGCAGTGGCTGGAGGACAAGGGGATCTCGCATCGAGACATCAAGCCCGACAATATCTCGATCGGCGAGGTCCGGGCCAAGGGCAAGCTGACGCTGGTGCTCTTCGATTTCTCGTTGTCCGGAACACCTGTCGAGAACATCCGGGCCGGCACGCCCATTTATCTCGATCCATTCCTCCGCCATCGCAAGCCTCCTCGCTGGGATCTCTATGCCGAACGGTTCGCCGCAGCCGTGACGCTGTACGAGATGGCGACCGGGACGTTGCCCAAGTGGGGCGATGGCCAGTCCGATCCCGCGATGCTCGACTGCGAGGTCACGATCGCGGCCGAGCGATTCGATCCGGGAATCCGGGAGCGTCTCGCAGCCTTCTTCGACAAGGCGTTGCGCAGCGACTTCAGGCAGCGACACGACAACGCAGAGGACATGCTGCGTGCCTGGCGCCGGGTTTTTGAGACAGTGGATGAACCAGCGCTGCCGGGTGAGGCGGGGATCGAGGACCCCCTCGAGCGGGCGCTGGCCTCGGCAAATTCCGACACGCCCCTGACGAGCCTGGGCCTTGGTCCCCGGTTGCTCGAGGCCCTCGAACGGATTGGTGCCCAGACCGTGGGCCAGCTCGCCGAGATCCCGCCAGTTCGCCTGTTCCAGAACAAGAACTTGAGCGGCAAGGTTCTAAAGGAGATCCGGAATCTGGTCGACCGGGTCGGCTCGCACCTCGCCCAGGCCGGAGAACCGGCTCTCGAACCCTTGGACGATGAGGAGCCTGCGGTAGCCGATTTCCGCCTGATGAGCCTCGACCGCGTGTTGCGTGAGGCCGTTCCCGAGCGCCTGGATGCCAAGGATGCCGAGATTCTCAGGACTTATCTTGGGTTAGGCGAGGACGAGGTCGGGACTTGGCCCGGCTTGCCCGAGATCGCCGACCGAGTTGGTGAGCGAAGGGCGCAGGTCGAAAAGGCAATTTCCCGCGCCCGTGATCGCTGGCTCAAGAAGGGCAAGTGGATTAACTCCCTCCGAGATGATGTCTGTCGCCTAGTGAGCGAGCACGGCGGCATCGTGACCACCGGCGAGCTGGCCGCTGCTTTGCTCGCAGAGCGCGGCTGCGCAGACAAGGTGGATCCTGACTTCCCGAACCGGCCAGAGGCCGAGGTCCGAGCCCGAGAGGCTCATGCCGCGATTCGCGCCGCCTTGACGGCCGAACGCGGTCACGGAAAGGTTCGTTTCGAGGTCTGGCGACAACCGCCACTCGTCCTGATCGTGGCCCAGCCATTTCCCGACGGGCCGTTTGTGGCCGCCGCAGACACCCGCGCTCGCTACGCGAAGGCCCTGGCGGACCTGGCAGACGAGATGGCCGGCCAGGATCCGCTGCTGACCCCAGCTCGTGTCGTCGAGGCCTTCCAGGCGCTACCTGCTCCTGACGGCGACCCGACGCTGTCCGCTGAGCGCTTGCTCCGGCTAGCTGTTGCTGCGTCCCGAGGGGCGGCTCTCTCCAGCCGGCTCGAGATCTATCCCCGGGGGATGGAGAACCTGCGGGCGCTGACCTTGGGCGCTGGGTCTCTGCTCGGCCTCAAGATCCTCACCCCCGAGCAAATCAAGCGCCGAATCCATACCCGCTACCCAGAAGCTAAGGACCTACCGAATCACCCACAGCTCGCCGAGCTCCTCGGGAAGGCGGGCATGCGTTTGATCTGGAACCCGGCACTTGACGACGGCAAGGGCGCTTATGAGCCGGAGGGAAGCCGGTCGTCGATTTCCTCGAGCTCGGTACACCGGTTTGCAACGGGCCCCACTGGCCCCGAGGCGTCGGAGACCGAGATCGAGGCGCAAGAGTTCGAGGAGCGGCTTACGCGGGCGATCCAACATCGGCGCTTTCTCGTTCTAGCGACCGACATGCGTCGGCTCCCCGATGCGCAGGGCGAGATAGCGAGGCGCTTCGATGCCGATGTGGTGAGCGTCGAAACCCTGATCGTGCAAGCTCTCAAGGCTGCCGCTGAGCGGTACGAGGTCTCTTGGCCGGTCGTCATCAAGGCCGATGGCCAGCCAGCCAACAGCGGCGACTGGAAGAACCTCCAGTCGCTAGCACGTGAGGCGGTAAGTGCCCTGGAGGCGGAGCTCCTCGCCTTGCCGCGGCCGGCACTCCTTACCAACTGCGGCCTGCTCGCGCGCTACGATCGCCTCGACCTCCTGGAACACCTGCGCGAGGCCTGCGCCCGGACAAACTCGGGCGCACCGGGTTTCCTGGTACTGGTCGCCTCGGACGAACGATCGGCCTTACCGAGGCTCGATGGACGGGCGATTCCGCTGGTTGCGCCGTCGGACTGGGCACGCATTCCCAGCGGTTGGATTCGAAACGAGCACCGCGGCGGCGGCTCGGACTCGACAGGCGCCGTAGCTGGGGCGCTGAGGGCCCCGAACTGATGGAACAATTTCCCAGGCAACCCTACCCCTCTGGTTTGGAGGCCTCATGGCGTCGTCTTCCTCTGTGATCGAACGCTCGATGCTCGACTCCAAGTTGCTGCTTACGCAATTGCAAGCCGTTCGGCAGCGCATCGAGGCGGACCTTCGCGAGCGTGCTGCCAGCGTTCCCGAGATCCAGGATCGGCTCAGCGCCGAGTACGAGGCGGCGCGCCAAGCCAAGCGAACGGGCGAGGCCTTCGGCACCTGGTGCGAGGACGTTTACACCCAGGCGGCCGTGGCCTGGATCTTGGGTGGAGTCTTCGTCCGGTTCCTCGAAGACAACGCCTTGATCGACCCGGTGATCTCCGGGCCCGGCGATCGGCGCCAGCGAGCCGTCGACCGCGAGGAGCTCTACTTCCGGCAGCATCCGACCGACTCGTACCGCGATTACTTGCAAGACGTATTCAGCGAGGTGGCGGGACTGCCGGCTGCCGAGCGCCTCTTCGATCCGCGGCACAACCCTCTATGGGCCTACCCGATCTCGGGCGACGCGGCCAAGGAGCTGCTGCAGTTCTGGCGGAAGCGCAACCCGGATACGAACGAGCTACTTCACGACTTCACCGATCCCACCTGGGACACGCGGTTCCTCGGCGACCTCTACCAGGATCTCTCGGAGGCGGCCCGCAAGCGGTACGCCCTGCTCCAGACCCCGGAGTTCGTTGAAGAGTTCATCCTCGATCGGGCGCTCTATCCGGCGATCGAAGAGTTTGGCCTTGCCGAAGTTCGGCTGATCGACCCAACCTGCGGTTCCGGCCACTTCTTGCTCGGCGCCTTCCGTCGGATCCTGGATCGGTGGTTTCGCACGGAGCCTGGTACTGCGGAGCGCGAACTGGTCCAGCGATCGCTTGATGCCGGCAACGGTATCGACCTTAACCCTTATGCGGCGGCGATCGCCCGCTTCCGCCTGACGGTCGCGGCCCTTAAGGCTAGCCGGATCACCCGATTGAATGACGCACCAGGTTACCGGATCAACGTCGCAGCAGGCGATAGCCTCTTGCATGGGCCAATTAAGGGCCAGCAGGACTTGGGCGGCGAAGTCCGGCAAGAAAAGGATCGCGGCTTCACGCACGGCTACTTCTCAGAGGACTTAGACGAGGTCTACCGAATCCTGGCCCAAAGTTACCACGTCGTCGTTGGCAATCCCCCCTACATCACGGTCAAAGACAAGGCTCTAAACCAGGCCTACCGCGACCGTTACTCAACCTGCCACCGGCAGTACTCCTTGGGCGTGCCATTCACGGAGCGGTTCTTCGATCTGGCGCTTAACGCGGACAACGGCGCTGGCTTCGTCGGAATGATCACCGCTGACTCGTTCATGAAGCGAGAGTTTGGCAAGAAGCTGATCGAGGAGCTCCTGCCTTTCAAGGACCTGACCCACGTCGCCGCCACGTCGGGCGCCTACATTCCGGGCCACGGCACGCCCACCGTCATCCTCTTCGGGCGGAACAGAGAGCCGGTCAGCCAGGTGGTGCGAACCGTTATGGCAAAAAGGGGCGAGCCCGAGGCTCCGGCCGACCCGTCGAAGGGCAAGGTCTGGACCGCAATTCTCGACCAGGTAGATCGCCCGGGCAGCGAGAGTGAGTTTTTGAGCGTTGCAGACCTACCGAGGGAGAGCTTCAGAAAGCACCCGTGGAGCATCGGAGGAGGGGGCGCCGCCGACCTTCGCACGATTATTGAAGAAGCAGGTACGTCTACCGTTGATGAAGTTGCGACGGCCATTGGAAGGACGACGCACACCGGGGAGGACGAAGCCTTCTATATGCCTCGCGCATCGGCGGCCACGAGGCGTATGGCATCGCACTGCGTGCCCGTGGTGTTGGGTGAGGACGTCAGAGACTTCACTGTGATGCCCACGTTAACGACGATCTTTCCCTATGACCGGACCACTGCAACGCGATTGCCGGCTCTCCCAGGGGAGCTGTCAGGTCATCTCTGGCCAAATCGTGTCCGACTTCGTCTCAGGAAGGACTATGGCCAATTCATAGAAGACCGCGGCTTCAAATGGTTCGAGCACAGCATGTTCTTCCCCGATCGGTTCCGAACGGCGCTCTCGATAGCTTTTCCGTTCGTCGCCTCGCATAACCACTTCGTTCTCGATCGGGGGACGAAGGTGTTCAACCGCACTTCACCTGTGATCAAGCTTGCGCCAAACGCGACCGAGGAAGCCCACCTGAGCCTCCTTGGCCTGTTGAACAGCTCGACAGCATGTTTCTGGCTCAAGCAGGTTTGCTTCCCTAAAGGCGGGGATCATCAAGGAGACCAAGGAGCGCGCGTCAGGCGGACATGGTGGGATGAGCGCTACGAGCACGATGCCGGCAAGGTCGGACAGTTCCCTATCATTGACGCCGCCCCGCTCGACATCTCACGAAGCCTCGATTCGCTTAGCCAGCGCCTTGCGTCGATTTACCCTAGCCAGTTCGCCGCCGCAGCGACCCCGACCAAGCAGGTCCTTGCTAAGTCCGATGAGGATGCCAGCGCGATCCGGGGCCAAATGATCGCCCTTCAGGAGGAGCTCGACTGGCGTTGCTACCAGCTCTACGGGTTACTTTCCTGGGCTGTGGAGCATCCGAATCCGCCTCCACTACAACTCGGCCAGCGCGCCTTCGAGATCATCATGGCACGACAGCTTGCGGCAGGCGAACTCGAGACGACCTGGTTCGAGCGGCACGGCAGTACGCCGATCACCAGGCTCCCAGACCACTGGCCTGACGACTACAAGGCGATCGTTGAAAGGCGCATTCAGTTGATCGAGTCGGAGCCGTTCATCAACCTCATCGAGCGGCCCGAGTACAAGCGCCGGTGGGCCGGGCCCAGCTGGAAGGAGCTCGAGAGGGGTGCCCTGCGGGGCTGGCTGCTCGATCGCCTGGAGACGTCGGCATACTGGCCGGAAACCAGGCCCCGGAGCACCCGAGAGATCGCCAACCAAGCCCAAGCTGACGCCGAATTCCTCCAGGTGGCCGAACTCTATGTGGGGCAGGCGGGCTTCGATGTTCCCGCCCTGATCGCCGAACTTTTGGCAGCCGAGGCGGCCCCCTTCCTTCCCGTCCTGCGCTACAAGGAATCAGGGCGGCGAAAGCGGACGATCTGGGAAGAGACCTGGGATAAGCAGCGGCAGGAAGACGCAGTTGATGCTCAGGTCGAAAAGGAGCTGACCGCCCGAGAAGGCGAGTCGGACGAAGCGTATGGAAAGCGGCTGGCAGCCGAACAGAAAAGGCGCAAGAAGGATATCGTCGGCGACATCCCGGCCCCGCCCAAGTACCAGCCGGTGGATTTCTTGACCGCCACCTGCTGGAAGTTGCGCGGTCCACTTGACGTGCCCAAGGAGCGGTTCATCAGCTACCCGTTCTGCTCCCGCGAAGGCGATTCCTCCCTCGTAGTCGGATGGGCGGGCTGGGACCACCTGGGGCAGGCTCGGGCGATCGCCGCCTGGTACACCGACATCGTAGACAGCGACGGGTGGTCCGCCGAGCGTCGCAAGCCGCTCTTGGCAGGGCTGGACGAGCTGATCCCCTGGCTCAAGCAGTGGCACAACGACATTGATCCTGAGTATGGCGAGCGGATGGGCGACTTCTACGAGGGGTACCTCAAGGGGCAACTGCAGGCGCTGGGACTGACGCGAGAGGATCTCAGGACCTGGCAACCACCGGCCGCGCCCCAGGGCGGCCGCAGGAGGCGGAACTAGCGATGGCGGTGCAGAACGTGACGACGATCGGTCAGATCTTCGACATCCCGGACAAGGTCTACGACAGCGACTTCGTCCTCAGCTTGACCGCGGGCATTTCTGATGCTCCCGGAACGGTCAGGAACTACGTCGTCACGCCCGAGTTGGCGAAGGCCTTCGACGAGGCCTTGAGCCTCATCGAAGCAGCCATCAAAGGGAATTCGAGCAAGGGCGACTACTTGCACGGCAGCTTCGGCAGCGGCAAGAGCCACTTCATGGCCATCTTGACCCTCCTGCTCGACAACGACGTGCATGCCCGGTCCATTCCCGAACTCGCCGAGGTCGTGGGCACTCACAACCGCTGGACCCAGAGCAAGCGCGTGCTAGTCGTGCCCTATCACATGATTGGTGCCAAGAGCATGGAGTCGGCCATCTTCAGCCAGTACGCCGACTTCGTGGCCAACAAGCACCCAGGCTCTCCCACTCCCGGCTTCTACCGCGCCGAGGCCCTGTTCGAGTCTGCTCGCAACTTGCGGCAGACGTTCGGCGACCAGACCTTCTTCGAGAAGCTAAGCGCGGGTGAGAGCTCTGGCTGGGGCAAGCTCGGCGCCTGGACTGCCGAGCGGTTCGATGCAGCGGTGGCCGCGGCTCCTGGATCCGAGGACCGGGTCCGCCTGGTGAGCCGCCTCGTGGACACGTTCTTCAAGCATGTCCATGCGACCGCTGCCGACGGGAGCGAGGGCTTCGTGTCGCTGGACGAAGGGCTCGAGATCATGTCCCGCCACGCCCAGGATCTCGGCTACAACGCGATCGTGCTCTTCCTCGACGAACTCATCCTTTGGCTGGCCAGCCATGCGTCGGACACTGCATTCGTCACGCAGGAGGGCGAAAAGGTCGCTAAGCTGGTCGAGGCCACCAAGAGCAATCGTCCGATTCCCATCGTCAGCTTCATCGCCAAGCAGCGCGACCTGCGTGAGCTCGTTGGTGAGCACCTGCCGGGCGCCGACCAGCTCCGCTTTGCAGACGTTCTCAACTGGTGGGAGGCAAGGTTCGGGAAGATCACCCTTGAGGACCGCAACCTCCCCGTGATCGCGTCCAAGCGGCTACTACGCCCCAAGTCCGATCAGGCAGCGCGCCTGCTGCAGGAGGCCTTCGACAAGACTGCCAAAGTTCGCGACGAGGTAATGAGCACGTTGCTGACGAGGTCGGGCAGCCGCGAGGAGTTCCGCCTGGTATATCCCTTCAGCCCTGCGCTGGTGCAGGCGCTGATCGCCCTTTCCACGTACCTCCAGCGGGAGCGGACGGCCCTCAAGCTCATGAGCCAGCTGCTAGTGGAGCGTAAAGATACCTTGGCTCTGGGAGACATCGTACCGGTGGGCGACCTCTTCGACGTCATCATGGCTGGCGACGAGCCGTTCATGAACGCGCTCAAGACCCGCTTCGAGCAGGCTAAGCGGCTTTACCGCCAGAAGCTGGTCCCCATGCTAGAGAGCATGAACGGCGTCACCCGCGATCAGATCGCCGAGGGGAGCGTCGATCCGGCCACGGCGAAGCGGTTCCGCGACGACGATCGGCTGCTCAAGACACTCGTCCTGGCTGCCTTGGCGCCAGAGGTCGAGGCCCTCAAGGCCCTGACACCCGCCCGCCTGGCTGCCTTGAATCACGGGACCGTCAAATCGCCCATCCCGGGCCAGGAAAGCCAGCTCGTTCTCCAGCGCGTCCAGAACTGGGCGGCCCAGGTGGGCGAGATCAAGATCTCGGACGATGGTCCCAATCCGACCATTTCCCTGCAGCTGGTCGGGGTTGATACCGAGGCCATCCTCGACAACGCCCGAAGTGTGGACAATCACGGCAGTCGGGCCGCCAAGATCCGGAGCCTGCTATACGGCGACCTGGGGCTCCCGCAAGAGTCCACCTTCGTCACGCCCACGCGGACCTGGGATTTCTGGGGAACGCGCCGGACGTGCGAGGTCCTGTTGCAAAATATCCGAGAGCTGCCTCCCGAAAGCCTGGAACCTGAGGCCGTCGATGCTTGGCGCGTGGTGATCGGCTATCCCATCGACCAACAATCCGGGTTCGGTCCAAGGGATAGCCAGGCGCAGATTGACCGGTACCTGGGTGCGGGGCGCTCCTCCAACTCGATCGCTTGGCTTCCTTCGTTCCTCAACACGACCGGGCAAGACGATTTGGGCAAGCTGGTCATTCTCGACCACGTGCTCCAGGGCCAGAACCTGAAGCAGTACAGCGGCCATCTGTCGGAGATAGATCGCGAGCAGGCGCGACAGCTCTTGACCAACCAGCGCGACCAGATCCAGCGGCGGGTCAAGAACGCTCTTCTCGAGGCCTACGGCATCAGCCAGGTCGAGAGTGGGGCCGTGGATCGATCGCTCGAAGTCTCCCAGCACTTCCAATCGTTGAATTCGGGGCTAAAGCTCAAGGTCCCGGTGGGAGCGGACTTCGGAAGCTGCCTGACGCACCTGCTCAATCAGGCCCTCTCGTTCCAGTTCCCCGACCATCCCAAGTTCGAGACCGAGGTTCGGTCGGCGGCGCTTCGCAAGGTGCTCGACGTGGCCTTGAAAGCGGCACAGGCGCGTGACGGCCGGGTGGAGGTCGATAAGACTCTGCGCGACGACGTGCGCAAGATCGCGGTCCCTCTGACACTAGGGGACATGGGCGAAACCCACTTCGTGCTGCGCGATGATTGGAAGCAGCACTTCGGACGCAAGAAGGCCGAGAGTCAAACGGTTAAGGTCACGGCACGCCAGCTCCGCCAGTGGACCGACGAGCCCAATCCGCGGGGGCTGCCCAGGAACGTTCAGAATCTCTTGATCCTGGCATACGCGCAGCAGACCAACTGCTCGTTCTTCTTGCATGGGGGGCCGGTGCAACCTCAGCTCGACAGCCTCGATGACGCTGTTGAGTTGCGAGAGCAGACCTTGCCGGCCGAGGCTACCTGGAAGGAGGCCGTCCGACGGGGGGCGACCCTGTTCGGGGTGCCGGCGCTCGAGCTGCTCTCCGCCGGAAATGTCACGAAGTTCGTCGAGGACGTCGAGAAACTGGCGAAGGAAGAAAAGGCGTATTCGAAGGTAGATCGATACGTTCGAGATCTGCGAGATCGGCTGGAACGGCGCGGTCTGAAGACAACAGCCGATCGCCTCAAGACCGCGCAGGCCGCCCATAGCCTGCTCGGCGCCGTCCTTTCTGCTGGCGGCAATGATGTCGTGGCCACGATTGCCACGGCCGCCATCGCCACGTCAGAGGCAGCCATGGGCCAGGCCATCCGCGGCGCCGAGGCCCTATCTGAAGCCATCGAGAAGACCGACTGGGAGCTCTTCGACACCGTCGGCGATCTCGATGGCGCTCCGGAAATCCTCAGCGACGTCGATGAAGCGCTCCAGAGTGACGAGCATGCCCGACCATTGGCGTCGGCGCTCAAGGAGGCCAAGTCCACCGCGATGGCCTTGCTTCAGGCGGACCGAGAGCGCCAGAAAAAGGTCGCCCAGCAACTCGAGGAAGAGAAGAGGCGCCAGGAGGCCACTGCAGCGGAACTCGAAGCCGAAAGAAAGCGCAAGGTTGCCGCCGAGGAGGAGCTCAAGAAGCTCAAGGAAGGCGCCGGCCTGTCACACGTGGTAGAACGAGCACCGGCGGGCCAAGTCCAAGTAGATCGCGGGCACCAAGCTGGAATTGCGGCAACCGAGGCGATCAAAGTGATCGAGAAGATCAAGGCCCAGCTCCAGGAGAACCACGAGGGAACCGTCGACCTCGACTGGGCTATCTATACGCCGAGCCGCTCATGACCAGCATCCCCGTTCCCCCCGAGCGCGTAGCCGAGCGCGTGAGGCAGTTACGCAGGAAACGACCACAGGCGCGTGTCTTTGGGATCTACTATCCGTGGACGTGGACAGGCTCTGGCGCCATCAAGGTCGACGGGGCAGATATTCCCGTCGCTCACTGCGAGACGCCGCTGGCCGTTAGCACTGCGCTCACGGAGGCGGAGGCCGATCAGCCGCTGGTGCTCCTGGTAGGAGTCGGCGAGACTGAGTTAGCGCAAGACGTTCTTGCGCGCCTGGCAGGCAGGGGGCTCGACAAGCTCGACCCGTGGGGCATGGTCTGCGAGCATTTCCAGGCGTTCGGGATTGATCCGCGGGTAACCAGGGAGGCCTGGATGGCCGGGGCCCTGCTCCAGAGCATTCCGAAGAATGGCTATCCGCCAGCACCCACAGGCTTGCTGGACCTCGACACAGTCTGGAAGCATCTCCTAGGCCAATACCTCGACCTTCCGGACGGCAGGCCGGATGCCGACCGCATCATGGCTTTCAGCATGGCATCTGGAGCTGATGCGCGGTTAGCTCGCCTTGAACCTGACATGCGACGAGCGCTGCACGATCGTGTCGCACAGACTGGCGGCGCAACCGCTGCAACCATGGTCGACGCCGCCCTTGCCGGAAATGTGCAGTGGCTGATGCCCATCGGAATTGTTTCTGAGATCCTCTTCGGGAGCGATCCTGGCGATCCCGTTGTTTCGCAGGCAGTCGCCCGCCTGGAGCGCTTTACAGGCGGGCAAACGCTGCCGCCAGAGATCGGCTCGGCGTGGTTCCAGGCCGCAAGCCGAGTTCTGGCCGACCTCGAAGATGAACGGGCGACCTTCTGGCTTTCCAAAGGAGAGCACCTCTCTCGTGAGGTCAAGGTGACCGAGCATGTGGCTCAGAGCGGCCTACTTCCGGCTGGCTTCGAGGCCCGGCTCTCGATCCTCGCGGCATCGATTCAACAGGCGGTCGGGGGGACGGGAAGCCTAGCGTCGGTCGAGTCTGCCTTCGATCGGGCGGCCAAACATCGCGAGGGTTCACGCCAGCGGGAGCGGCTCGAGCGCGCCCACATGGCCGTGCGGCTAGTCCGGTATCTTGCATCGTCGGGTGGGGAAACTGCGGCATCCTTGTCGGCGTCGTCTAAGCAATACCTGGACGAGGGCCGCTTCGTTGACTGGGCCCGCAGCGCGTCCGTCGCAGGTGACGCCAACGCAGACCTATCGCAGGCCATCACCAAGCTCGCGACTGCCGTGCAGGCTCGCCGGGATGCCCAGAACAAGTGCTTCGCTGAGCACCTTGCCAAGTGGCACCTCGCCCCGGCCGAAGATGCTGATCTCTTCGGGATCGAGCATGTCATGGCCAAGGTCGTTGCCTTGATCGCGAAGGAACGCCCGGTCCTGCTTCTGGTGCTCGATGGAATGAGCCACGCCGTGATGCGAGCGCTATCAGAGTCCTTCGAGAAGGACCGGTGGCTGGAGCTGGAGCCCGCATCGCAGCAGAGTCCGGCGGTACTTGGCGTGGTTCCGTCGGTTACGGAGCTCTCCCGGGCCAGCCTGCTGGCAGGGGCGCTCACCCGCGGAGGCGCGGCAGACGAACGGAAGATGTTCGCCAGCCAGCCTGAATTGTTGGCCGCCTCGTCTGGATCCGCGCCCATCCTGTTTCACAAGGGCGATGTCTGGACTGACGGAGATTCCAGCCTGGCTTCCGAAATCAGAGAGGCCACCGACGACAGCCAGCGGCGGATCGTTGCCGTGGTTCTCAACGCGATCGACGACTCCCTATCTGGCTCGGATCAGCTGCGCCTGACCTGGACCGTCGAGGCGATGCGCCATCTTGACGCCCTCCTCTACCATGCCCGAAGCGCGGGAAGGGCTGTGATCGTGACAAGCGATCACGGGCACGTCTTCGAGTGCGGCAGCGGCACGAGGGCGTTGCCTTCTGATAGCGACCAGGAACGATGGCGAGATCCTGGGACGCCACTCCTGCCCGAGGAGATCGAGATCGAAGGCAGCCGCGTTTCATCCTCGCTCGGCAGACCGCGCGTGGTTGTCCCTTGGAGCGAGAAGGTTCGGTATGGGCGCCGCAAGAACGGCTACCACGGTGGAGCCACGCTTCAAGAGGTCATGGTACCGCTGTCCGTCTTCGTTGCCGCGGACATGGTGGGGGAGACCGAGGCGTTTTCGCTAGCCGGCTGGAAGCTAGCGCCGGATCAAAAGCCAGGATGGTGGTTCGCGACCCGATCCGATCCAGTCGACCTCCCGACGCCAAAACCAGCAGCAAAAGCATCCAAGCCAGCCTGGCAAGAGACGCCGCTGTTTGAAAAGCTGGAGGCCCCCGCGGTGCCCGCATCCGAGGCCTGGATCGAGCGGCTCCTGGAGTCGGATACATTCGAAGCTCAACGCACTCTCGCCGGCAAGGTCGCGCCCGATGTCGCCAAGGTTCGACAGATCCTGACGGCTCTTTCGCGGCGAGGAGGCCACGCAGCGAGGCGAGTGCTCGCAGGTGATGTGGGCCAGCCCGAGTTCCGACTGCGATCGCTTATAGCCAGCCTCCAGCGGGTTCTCAACGTCGATGGCTACCCCATCCTGGCGATGGATGATGCCGCCGGCGCCGTGAACCTCGACAAGAACTTGCTCATGAAGCAGTTCCAGATCAGCGAGGCGGCGACGTGACCGTCGCGATCGAGCTGAGCCCGCAGAGGCGAGCTGAACTTCTCGACGCTCTGCGCAGAGGGACCGTTCCGTCAAGCAATCTCGACGCCCTTGCAGTGGGCCTCGAGGCCTTCGAGCCCGCCATTCGCGAAGACCTTTCTGCCGTCCGCGGAGACCGGGGGCTCTTCAAAGCGGTCCGGGGTGAATACGGCTGCGGCAAGACGTTCTTCGCGCGCTGGCTGGAGGAAGCAGCGCGCCGCGACGGGTTCGCGGCGTCGGAAGTCCAGATCTCGGAGGGCGAAACTCCTCTTCACCGCCTGGAGACCGTGTACCGACGCCTCATGGAGCACCTCTCGACCGCCGATTGCCGGCAGGGTGCCCTGCGCACGGTGCTCGACGGGTGGTTCTTCACTCTCGAGGAAGCGGTCATCGCAAGCGGGAAAGCTCGGCCGGATGACGAGCGCGGGCTCCTGGATGCAACCGCCGCGCTCATGCAAAGCCGTCTTGCAACCTTGAGCCAGCGAGCGCCGGCATTCGCTGCCTGCCTGCGTGGCTATCGGGAGGCCTTGGCCGCAGGGTCAGAGGAAGTGGCCGAGGGGCTTGTCGCCTGGCTGTCGGGGCAACCCAACGTCAGCCAGGCAGTCAAGCGGCACGCCGGAATCAAGGGCGACATCGACCACTTTGGGGCCCTATCCTTCCTTCAGGGGCTGCTGGTGGTCCTGCAGGATTCGGGGTTCGGAGGGCTAGTCCTCGTCTTGGATGAAGTCGAGACGCTCCAGCGGGTCCGCTCCGACGTGCGGGACAAGGGGCTCAACGCGCTGCGCCAGTTCATGGACGAGATAGATGCCGGCCGCTTCGCGGGGCTCTACCTGGTCATGACCGGCACCCCAGCATTCTTCGACGGCCCGCAGGGGATCCAGCGCCTGCCTCCTCTTGCCCAGCGCCTGCACACCGAATTCATGCCGAACCCTCGCCACGACAACCCGCGGGCGGTGCAGATTCGGCTTCCGGCGTTCGATCGGCCGAGGCTCCAGCTTATCGGCCGTAAGGTGCGGGATCTCTTTGCGGCTCAGTGCGTTCGGCCCGAGCGGATCCGGAGCGTTGTAGACGATGCCTACCTTGATGCCTTTGCCGACGCGATCACGGGGAAGCTTGGCGGGAAGGTCGGCGTGGCGCCACGGGTCTATCTCAAGAAGCTCGTCGGCGAGATTCTCGATCGCGTGGATCAGTTCGAGGACTTCGATCCACGCCATGACTACTCCCTGAAGGTCTCGGATGCCGAGCTCACTGCAGCGGAGCGTCACGCCCGCGATGGAGTCTCGGTCGACGAGATCGACCTGGATCTCTAGGTGGCGCGGGGCTTCGACCGGCTGCACCCGGCGTTGCAGCACCACATCGTCAACTCGCTAGGTTGGGCGGAGCTGCGCCCGACCCAGGAAGCGACCATCGACCCTATCTTGGAGGGGGAGCACGCGCTGGTCCTAGCCCCCACGGCCGGGGGCAAGACCGAGGCCGCGATGATTCCGGTCCTCTCCAGGATGCTGTCCGAGCAATGGCAGGGTTTGTCCGTCCTCTACGTGTGCCCGATCCGGGCGTTGCTCAACAACCTTGAGCCCCGGATCAGCCGGTATTGCGAGCTGGTTGGCAGGCGAGCGGCAGTCTGGCACGGAGATGTGGCCGACTCCGGCCGCCGGCGGATCCTCCGCGATCCACCCGACGTGCTCCTGACCACGCCAGAATCGCTCGAGGCTATGCTCATTTCGACCCGCGTCGACCACCAGGTGGTGTTCGCGGAGCTGCGGACACTGATCATAGACGAACTGCACGCTTTCGCAGGCGATGACCGTGGTTGGCATCTCCTGGCGCTGGCCGAGCGGCTCGAGGTTCTCGCCAGGCGCCAGGTGCAGCGAATCGGCCTGTCGGCCACCCTGGGTAATCCCGCGGACTTGGCTGTCTGGATGGCCGGAGATGGCCGGGCTCCTGCAAGGGTCGTGATGGCCGAGAGCTCGCCCCCGGGGAGTCCCGAGGTGATTCTGGACTATGTGGGCTCCCTTGATAACGCAGCGCGGGTGATTGGCCAACTGCACCGTGGCGAGAAGCGCCTTGTCTTCTGCGACAGCCGCGCCCGAGTAGAGGAGCTGGCACTCGGCCTTCGTGGGCATGGGGTTTCGACCTTCGTCTCGCACAGCTCTCTCGGCGTCGATGAGCGGCGACGCGCTGAAGAGGCGTTCGCGGATGGGAACGATTGCGTGATCGTCGCGACCAGCACACTCGAGCTGGGCCTCGACGTGGGGGATCTGGACCGCGTGATCCAGATAGACGCTCCGGGCACCGTATCGAGCTTCCTGCAGCGACTCGGCCGCACCGGTCGACGGGCCGGTACGAGCCGGAACTGCCTTTTCCTGGCGACAGAGGAGGACGCGTTCCTCCGGGCCGCCGGGCTGCTACAACTCTGGTCTCAAGGCTTCGTCGAGCCCGTGAAGCCGCCTCCTGCGCCTTGGCACCTCTTTGCCCAGCAGGTCATGGCGCTCGTGCTGCAAGAGAATGGCATCGAGCGGCGAGCGTGGAAGAAGTGGGTCGGCAAAACGCCGGCGTTTGCTAAAATGCGGGAGTCCGAGATCGAGGCCATCCTCAGCTACATGCTCGAGGCCCAGATCCTCCACGAGGATGGAGGCCTGCTTTCCTTCGGACTCGAAGGCGAGCGGCGGTTCGGGAAACGGCACTTCATGGACCTGGTGTCCGCATTTACCACGCCCCCGCTCTTCCTGGTGCGTTACGGCAAGGCCGAGCTTGGCCAGGTCCACCACTCATCGTTCATCACGCGCGAGGATCGCCCCCCCGTGCTCCTGCTAGGTGGCCGCACCTGGGCCGTCACCGAGCTCGACTGGCCGTCGCGGGTGGCCTGGGTCGAACCGACGAAAGAAGAAGGGCACTCACGATGGCGGGGGTCGTCTGGAGCGCTTCGTGCCGAGCTTTGTCAGAGCATCAATAAGGTGCTTATTGAGTCCGCGGCCATCGACGCGTTCCTGTCGCGGAGAGGAAAGGAGCTTCTTGACCAGCTACGCGGAGAGTTCAGCTGGTGCCGCAGCGGCACTACGAGCCTGGTCTGCGAGGGCGGCCGGGTCATTTGGTGGACCTTTGCCGGCATCCTAGCTAATGGCATGCTCGCTGGTGCGCTCGAAGCGGCAGGTATCGCCGTCAAGCGCGTTGACAACTTCTGGATCCGGTTGGGGGGGGAGCCCAATGAAGCCGCAGAGGCGATCGCCAAGCTTACGCCAGAAGATCTGCGGCCCATAGTCCCACCGACGGCCGGGGACGATCTGAAATTCTCGGCGGCCCTTCCGCCCGATTCCGTTGCCGCTGTCCTCTCGGCGCGCCTGTCAGATCTGAAGGCGGCCGTCGAGGTCATAGGACGACCGGTGTCGATCTGCCGGCCGGCTGAGACAAGAGAGGCAGAAATCGCTCGTGCGAACCACGAGATGTGATGTTCTGGCGAGCGGATTTCTGACCCGAGGTAGGCGAACCGCTTACGCCTGGGGATGCTCCTTTCGGACCCCCTTGAAGGGTCCGCCGTCCTTCTTGACCTCGATGAAGCGGCCGGTCTCGGAATCGCGCTTGACCCATTCCTGAGTCTGAGGGTTGTACGCCTGGCTCCGGTCTCGAACTTCGCCGCGGCGGTAGCCCTCGCCTGTGTTCCGCGCCATGGTTGTCCTCCTAACGAATCGATAGCCCAGGAATTCCTTGGCCCAAGGTTTCTTTACCCGGGAGGTTGACGCAATTAACTTAACCGGTTAATATGGATAACCATAGGAGGTAACCGCCATCGAAGAGACACGAGACGAGGGCGTATTCGCAGGCAACACACCCACATCACAATGCATTTCTAGACCAACCCGCAGGAAGCATAGCGCAAGTGGTCAGAAGGACCGGATCGCGAGAAGCCTCCAGAGGGGAAACTCAATGCCCGCACTGAAAGGAAGATGGTGAGCCATGCTGACGCCACTAGGGCGCAAGCTTCGAAAAATTAGGATCGACCGAAACATGCTCCTGGGAGACATGGCCGACGGCGTCGGGGTCTCCTCCCCGTTCCTCAGCGCCATTGAAACCGGGAAGAAGCCGATCCCAAGGGATCTACCCGCCAAGATCGCCACATTCCTCGGCCTGGCGGAGAACGATGCTGCCGAACTTCAGCAACTCGCCGATCAGTCATCGAAGTCATGTTCCATCGATCTAGACCTTAACCCAGACGGCCGAGATGTCGCCATCGCCTTTGCCCGCAAGTTCGCGAACCTGTCGGACGAGCAGCTCAAGGAGATGAAGCGGATGCTGGAGGGGTGGTAGTTGGACGATTTCAAGGTGCCCGGCAAGTCGCGCCGGCAAATCTTTAGGATCGCGGATGTCGTCAGAAAGGTGGCGTGCCCAGAAAACGAGGCTTGGTTGGACGTGGTTCGCCTCGTGGAGGTGATTTTGCCCCAGGCCTACGAAGAGTTCGTCTACCACGTCGTCCCCGACGAGGAGCTGGGCGACGCGCACGCGAAGACCTTCCCGGACCAGCGGGTGATGGTGATCAGCAAGTCGACCTACGATGGCGCCCGACGCGGTCAGGGCAGGCCGAGATTCACGCTGGCCCACGAGATCGGCCACCTCTTCATGCATCGCGGAGTTGCCATGGCGCGTCCCACGGCGAGTGGCGAGATGCGTGTGGCGATGGTGGCGCCGGCAAAGACCTACGAAAGTAGCGAGTGGCAGGCTGAGGCGTTCGGCGGCGGGCTCCTAATGCCGGCAGACCACTTTCGAACCTGTCGGTCGATCCAGGAGGTTGCCAATCTCTTCGGCGTGACCGAAGCAGCAGCGCGATCCCAAGCGCGTGCTTACATCAAGGAGCGCGTAATCACAGGGATAGCAGGCCTATGAGCAAGTTGCCCTTAAAAGCTTCCGCTGAACCGATTAGCGGTCGGCTCAGCGGATTCCCAGGAGGTCTAGCCCCCCGGTCATTGGGTACCTTCAACCGTAACAAGCTGAAGGTTAAGGGTCAAGGCTTGGACCTCCGCATGTCGGCCAAACGGAGGTTAAAACCATGGCCTCGGATACCCATCCCTGCAACAAGTGCGGGGGCCCCGGCGTCTTCCGCACGATGGACGTCACCAAGCTGAACGACAACACCTCGGACAGCAACGGGTCTAACCCAAAGCCGCAAAAGGAAACAGGGAGCGGCCCGATCATCAAGCGAGTGGTGTTCATTCACGTCGACGGCCCCTGCGCCTTCGGAACCTAGGTATTAGTGCGCTCTCGTACGATCGCCCGGAACCAGCTTTCGGGCGATCGTATGGCTGTTCCAGACGAAGTGAGCGACCGGCCGCACCGTGATCGCTACGATCGCACTGGCGATCACCCAGCGCCCGATCTGCGTCTCGACGTCGTTGAGGATCAGATCTTCATCCATCGGCCGCCATGACCGACCTGAACGTCTGGCCGATATCGCGTTTCCTGCTGTCGTTGCACCCGCTGCTGCGGCCCAAAATTGGAATTGACCCTGGCCGCAGTCTATCGCGGCCAGGGCGATGCCTCAGAACCTTTGCCGGACAAGTTATTGAGTTTCCACTACGGGAGATGCCGGTTCGCCAGTCGGCTCAGCGATTACCTGCGTTCTGGCAGAGATCGCCGTCACAACCCGCTGCTCCAGCCAGATGACGCCCTGCACCGGAAGGTTCGCCAGCTCGTCGGTGGCCAGGGCTGTCTGAATGGCGTCAGGAGCCTTGAGATCGGCGGCCAGGGTGCGTGTTGGTCGGCCACGAGGATCGGGAGGATGACCGGCGCCTCCTCGGCGATCTTCGCTGTATCGTTGGCGGGGGCCAACGCGGCGCGTAAACTCCGGAGCGACCTTGACGACGGCTGCAACCGGCCTTCCCCGTCAGAACCGCAACCCCGCACCCAGATATAGCCCCCGCTCCCGCAGGCTGTACCCGAGGAATCCGCCCGCCGCAAGGAAGGCCTTCGACCCCACGCTGATACCGGCACCGGCCTCGGCCAGGTTCGCCTCTGCGTCGAGACCGACCTCGATTGGCTGGCCGACGAGCCACCAGGGAGTGCGGAGCTGGAGGGCCTCGAAGTCGACGGCGAGGACGCCCGGGACTGTCGCCGCGAGCAGGCCGATGCGGCCGTGATCCTGGACCGCGAGGGGCGACCTGATGGCGGCCACCTGCGACGGCAATGAAGCCGTCGCAGAGGCGGAGGCGCTTGCAGCCGAAGTCGTCGTCACGTTGATCTCGATCGGCGGCGAGTCGCTGGTACTCGCCGAGGTCGCATCCGAGCCAGAGGCCGTGGCCATCCTGGCAGGTGCTCCGCGCGATGAAGGTGCCGCTGGCCAGTTCCTTGGCCAGCGGCGGATGACGATGTGGACATGAGTGGCGGTCGCTACCGCGGCCCGGGACACGGCAGCAACAGGTGGCGGCGTTGGACTGCTGGGCGCTACCGGAGCTGGAATATGCAGTACACGCGCGATCGGTGCGATCGGTTGCACGGGGTGCCGTCGGTGCCGGACCAAGTGAGCGATCAGCAGCAGTACGAGCAGCACGATCGCCATGCCAGCGATCGCCCAGCGCCCGACCTTCGCCTCGATGTCGTCGAGTATCTTCATCCCTCCGCCTCCACCACCGGCCCGAACGTCAGGCCGAAGTCCCGCTCAAGGTCGTAATCGCGCCCGTGGACGTGGCCGCGGCCCGTGGCGACGCAGAGCTTCCGGCTGCGAACGTCATCCTGGAATGCTGGCACGGCGCAGGAGGCCACCGCCTCGGCCAGAGCAACCAGCCGCTGCTCTTCGGGGCCAGAAGGAGCCTCGCGCTCGAAGGCGGCCCGCGCCTCGGCCTTGACGCCGCCGTCCTGGACGGCGATATCGAAGCACAGTGCCAATCCGCGCTCAGTCTTGAAGCCGAGTTCGGCGAAGATGGCCCGGGCGTGGTCCATGTAGCTCCTACCGTGGGCGCGCTGGACGGCCTGGAAGCCGGGCTCGGAACCGAGGTTCTCGAAAACCCGGCGCCAGTGCTCGAGCGGACGCTTGCCGGCGTCGCAACGCTCGGCCGCCGAGGCGACGGCCTCGGCGACGGGCTTGCGGCAGGTCGCCAGGAGTTGCTCGGACAGGTCCGTCTCGCCCAGGTTCGGTACGTCGACGGTGCAGCAGCGCCGGAAGGTCTCGGGGCCGGCCTCGTGGCAGGCCAAAATGAGCGGCTGCAGCGTGCCCTGGCCCAGGGCCCACGACAGGAGGCCCCAGCTCCAGCCTTGGCCGTCGAAGTTGCCGGTCAGTCCGGTGTAACCGCAGCCCTCGAAGCTGGCCGTGATGGCCCAGCACTTCTCCTCGGTCGTCTTCGGGGTAGTCATGCCTGTTCATCCTCCTTCTTGGTCACCCCAGCCGGGCGGCCAGCAACGGCCTGCGCGTGCAGGCTCAATCCCTTGGCGGCGCCGTGCCAGCCGAGCACCGGTACCAGCAGCTCGATCCAGCCGGCCGGGATCGGCCGAAGTCCGTGCAGGCTCAGTCCGCCGGCGACGATCGCCAGCACGACCACCAGGGGGGCGAGCTCGGAAGCTTCGAGGCGGCCCTCGGGGCCGGAAATCAGTTCGGCAAGTCTTGAAAGCACTGGATCCTCCTCTTCTTGCGATGGGCGCAGCCGGCGTGCCCGCCCCTCAACCGGCGTGCGCGCCGCTCAGCCGCTCGAGAATCCGGTCGAGCCGGTCCTGTAGGCGATCGATGGCTGCCTGCAGGCGTGCGATGTCGTCCGCGATGTCACCCCGCTCGGCCTTGCCGACCAGGGCCACTTCAAGCTCGTGCAGGCGCTGCTCGAGGTCGATGAGCTGCTGCTTTCGGATGCCGTAAGCCACTGCACCGGACACCAGCGCGCTCACGGCGCCGCTGAGGCTGGCCGTGGCCGCCAGGTAGCTGGGCAAGGCGACCATCACACCAGCTCCGGCGGCGGCTGCACCCGAGCTTGGGCCCGCAAATACGCCTCGATCGCCCCTTCCTCGATCTTCTCGGCCTTTTCGGCCTCGCGCAGGTCGAGGTCGATCTCGGCGATCCGCTCGACCAGACGGCGCCGCTCGAGGCCCAGCTTCCAGGCCTTGGCCTGGAGCTCGGCCAGACGCTGCCTGGCGGCGCCGATGTCCGAGGCGATGTGGCGGTGGGCGGTAGCCACGTGCTCGGCCAGTCGCTGGCGGCTCGCTGCGTGACGCTCGATCGCCAACTGCTCGGGCGAGGGACCGGGTGGTTTCGATGGGGTGGGCGAGATGGCCGCCGGGTCGGCACCGGGCGGCGAGCTGGCGGGCTTCGAAATGCGGGCCGAGGCGGTGGCGCTTGAGTGCGCCTTGGGTGCAGAGGATCTCCTGGACGACATCGCGGTCTCCTTCAAGGGTCTGGGAGTCAGGCAGTAACGATCGGCCCCCGGAGCCAGAGGACTCCGGGGGCCAGGCGGTGGCCGACGCCTATGCGGCGCCGAGGAATAGGTAACCGAGCGCGCCCGCGGCGTAGCTGCGGAAGGTCGTCACCGAGATGGTGTTGGCGTCCACGAAGGCCCAGTCCACCTCGATGGGGGTGAGGGCGACAGGATCGAAGAAGAGCGGGAAGCCCTTCTTGTAGCCCGCGTTGTGGACGATGTTGTAGGGCGTCAGGCTTGCGATGGCGCCCGCGTTCGTCCCGCTGACCAGGGAGCCAATCTTGCTGGGCGCCACGTTCTTGAGCTCGACCTGGCCCGTGGCACTCACGTCGATCGACGCGCCGTCGACGTCCACCGACAGGGCGGCGCCGTTGCCGCCGGCCAGGCCGCCGTTGACGACGGCGACCGCACCGAGCTGGGCCGGGCCGATGCCCTGCGCCTTGACGCTGAACTCGTAGCCCGTAAGCTCGAGGGTCGTGCCGTCGGCGCTGTAGGCGTTGCCGAATTGCATTTTGGTGAAGTTCAGGACCGAGCCCGCCGCGTCCAGCGTGCCGGTCTTGGACGAGAGCATCCACATCTCGCCGATGTGGGTCCCCTGGTCGATGAGGAAGTGATCGCCGACCACGACCTCGGTGTCGTCGTCCATGTCCACGGCCCGGGTCAGCACCCAGGCCGCAGTCGAGCTGCCGGCGTTCGTGACGACGTAGACGCCGTTGTAGCCGGCATTGGCCCCGGTCTCGGCTACCACCAGGACGCGATCGCCAGCCACCGGGGTGTAGCCGCCGAGTGCCGGCAGGGCGCCATTGGCCGTCGCGGTGAGCACGTTGTTGGCGAACGAGTAGGCAGGCAGGGCCGCGTCGGCGACGGTCTGGACGGAGTTCTTGGCCTGGAGGCCCTGGCTGACGTTGTCGACGTACTGCTTGGTTGCGGCCTGGAGGCCGGCAGTGGGATCGGCCGCGAGGTTGAGAGCTCCGGTCAAGGTGCCGCCCGCCAGTGGCAGCATCTTGGCGATCTGGCCGTCCACGTAGTCCTTGCGGGTGACGTGCCCGGCCTGGGTGGGGGCGGGAGACAGGACCAGGATGTCGGTGTCGAAGGTTCGGGCCATGGGAAAACCTCCTGCGCCAGGGGCGCGATTGGCCGCAACTGCGGCAGGTGAGGGTCATTTGGGGGGTGAGCGTTCCAGAGTGGTCCGCGTGCGTGCCTGCATCTCGGCGGCGCACGGTCAAGATTGGGCCGCCGCGGCGCGGCGCCGTGGCCCCGGAATGTTGAGCGGCCGCCGCCTTTGAGCGGTCGCCAGAGGCGGTGTCGGAAAGGATTAGCTGATGGTGAGCGTGCCGGCCTCGATGATGGCTGCCAGGTGGACGGCGAACGGAAAGGCCGTGTCGCAGGTCCAGTCGACCTCGTGCGGGATCCCCCCAGCGTCCACGAAGGCGACGGATGACGGCTGGACGCCCAGCGGGTGCTCGACGACGACCGGCGCGGCAGAAGGCGCCAGGAGGAGCGAATACGAGGCCGGCGTGCCGCCGATCCCTCCGCCGACGATGGTGCCGTTCTGCGAGACGATCATCGGTTACCTCTGGACGTCAGGAATGGTCGAGGGGCGAGGGTCACGGCGCACCGCCGTATGAAAGCTGGATCTCGAGCTGGACGGCCGGAGCGGTCGCCGAGCCGGCCCAGCTGGTGTCGCTGCTGGCCTTGTACATCGCTGCCGGCGGGATCTGCACGACGTCGCCGGGCTGGCCGGGCTGCGTGGCATCCCATTCGAAAGCGAAGACCGGGTACCAGTCCGCGCCGGTCGGGCTCGCGTAGACGGTCACCTTGGCCTGCTGCGGCAGCGGCAGGCCGTTCAGCCAGATGTAGAGAGTCGCCGACAGGGGGTTGCCCAGGTCCTGGGTCTGGCCGAAGTCCTCGCCCGCGGTGACCGTTTGCTGGCTCAGGTCGACACGGCCCTTCTCCGGCGCGGCGGCTCCGCTGCCCGAGATGACGATGGACTGGGGTCGGCTCTGGATGACGATGTATCCGGAGTTCATCGGGACACTCGCCTCGAGGCCCGTACATCAGATCCATGGCCGGTGGTGGGACGCGCTCTCATGACGGGTATGTCGCTGCCTGGTTCGGCATCACGCGGCCGGCCAGCAGGGTGGTGACGATGCCCGTCGGGGATGTCACCTTGAAGTCGTAGTAGCCAACGCCCCAGCTGTAGCGGACCGTGCGCGTTGCAGGCACGTTGATCGCGAGGACGCCGTTTGCCCCCAGGGCGATCGTGCCGTCGGCCGTGGTGAGCACGTCGTAGGGGGCGCTCGTGGGCGAGTGATCCGGCCGGATCTGCATCTTGGCCGTGTATCCGGTCATGTCGACCGGGTTGCCGTTGGCATCCTTCCAGGTGGCGTCCGAGAACTGCCAGGTGGCCGCCTGGTCGGGGGCGTAAGGGCCGGCGAAATCGAAGGTAAGCAGAGGCATCGCTCTAGCTACCGAACACCAGGTAGCCGACGGTCACCTTCATGTTGGCCATCCCCTGGCAGAATCCCGAGATCCGGATGTGGCCGGCAGGGACGTTGTCGTTGCCTGCACCGATCTCGACCCAGGTGTTGCCCCAGGAAGCCTGGCCGCTGGCGTTGTTGTAGTTGACGGTGGCGATCGCCCCGTAGATCGTCGAGAGGTAGGACGACAGGTCGATCGTCGGCGACGTGTTGGCCTCGTTGAAGTACCCGTTGCTGTCGGTCGTGTACTCGACAGTGTTGGTGTAGAGCTTCGGAATGACGACCCCATCGCCGTACGTGACGAGGCCGTTGACGCGGGTCTGGAGCGAGCTGACGGCACTGGCAGCCGCGTAATTCCAGGGCGCCTGGCCCCCGAGCTTGGCCGAGTCGGCGGCCTGGGCCGAGATGCCGAGGTAGCGGTTTGCCAGGAGCTGTCCCGCCTCGCTGATGGCCTTGCCCTGGACCGTGGCGCCGGTCTTGTCGTCGGTCGTGCCCGCGAGAACGCGGCTGGACGACACGTCGCCATGCGCCGAGACACCGCCGAAGACCTGGACCTTGGCGCCAGAGCCGTCGTCAGTGAAAAAGCCTCCGGCCACGTTCCCGAGGAACATCCGGCCGTCTGGGGTGAAAGCGACCGCCGGCCCGGTGTCGCCCGAGGTGGGAAAGAGGTCAGTCTTTGCCGCGTTCGCCCCACCGGCTCCCATCCGCAGGAAGAGCGCCGACATCATCGACGCTCCGTTCCAGACCCCGGCCGGCACCCAGCCCATCCAGTAGGCGGGTGCGTTCGAGAAGTACTGCGGCGTCGAGGTCTGCGGGTTGAAGAAGCAATTCCAGCCGAACCCGAAGAAGTCGAGCGACGGCCCGACCGGCAGAGCGTAGAAGCCAAAGCCGGAAGCCGCGCCATTGGCCTGATGCACCGCCCCGGTGCCGTCATCGACCGTCCGGTTGACCAGGACCTTGCCGTCCGGTGTCACGGCGATGGCGTCGGTCCACGCGATCGGGGTACCGAGGGCCGCCGCGCCGCTCGAGGCCGTGAATCGCAGCAAGCCCGACGCAGGATCGAGGTACGACCGGAAGGCCGGCATGCCGGCCTTGTAGGGGAGGAAGTTGGCGCCGCCGTCGTTGTAGAACGCGTTCCAGCTGGGACCGGCGGGCATTGGGCCGAGCGGGCTGTAGTAGAGCGCAAAGCCCGAGTAGGCCCCGGCGTTCTGGACGCGCGCGTCGCTGCCGTCGGCCACGGTACCCGCCGGGCCGAAGATTGTCGGGTCGGCGCTGAAGAGCCCGTTGTTCTGCCAGGTGAACGACTGGTCGAGGGTCGAAAGGTAGGCCAGCCACTGGCCGATGTTGTTGAGCAGCCAGTTGAAGTGGTTGTAGGCCGGCTTGCTGTTCTGGCTGTAGCCGTTCGTGACCAGGGCTGACGACGGCTCGAGCAGGGCCCCTGTCGGCGGGTTGGTGGCCCACGCCATGACCGAGGTGGGCTTGGGATTCGGCATCCTGAGGCACTCCTGGTAATCGGCAAAACACGAGACGGTGATCGGATCGTCAGGTCAGGGCCCGCGAGAGCTGCCCCTGGTCGAAGCCCAGGGACTGGTCGTCGAATCCGAAGGGACCGCTCTGGGCGGCCTGGGCGATCGCCAGGCTGACCGGCGGCAGGGCGACCGTGAGCATTGCCACGAGGTCGGCGTCGCTGACCACCAGGTCGCCCACGTAGGCGATCTCGACGGCATAGTTGCCCGGTTCGCCGTAGAAGACACCCACAGCTCCGAGGTCCCGGAACAGGCCGAGGGCGGCTTCCGGCATCCCTTCGCTGACGTTCTCAAGGATCTTGGCCTTGACCAGCCCGAAGTAGGCGACGTCGCTGGTGGCAGTCAGACCTGAGGTCGGGCGCGGCTCGCCGACGGCTTTACCCCAGCGGGACAGCGCGTCCCCCTGGGCGACGGGGAAGGGCCGACCGGCGTAGATGGACCAGAAGGCGTCCTCGAGATCCTGGGCGCGTCCGGCGAGGATACCGACCAGAGCCTGGAGGTTCGGGGAGTTGCGGAACTGCTCGGCCAGCTGGCCTTGGGCGATCGCCACGTGATCGGGGATGCGGGCGATCGTCGCGTCGGGCGTCGCCGGCCACTGCCCCTCGGGCTCGGGCAGGGGGATGTAGGCGAAGTTCTGCGAGTAGGTGGTCGTCATGCCGCCGTCACCCTGACCCGGTAAAGGCCCGCCGAGACGGCCTCAGGGATCGTGAGGGTTGCCGTGCCGGTGGCGGACGTGACGGGTAAGCTGATCGGGCGGTCCAGGCCGTCGACGATCTGGGCGGTGCAGGCCGTGCCTTGCGGTGTGACCACCCAACTCACTTGGATGGACGCGGTATCGGGCACCTGCTCGGCCATGACCTCGGTGATCTCGACGGGCGTGGCTTCCGTCGCGACCGCTATCGCCTTGGCTATCGGGCTGCTGGGCGACACGTTTCCGGCCAGGTCGAAGGCCAGCACGCGGTAGGAGTTGCCGGCCGCAGCGCCCGGCCAGAGGTAGTAGTTGGCCTTGAGGTTTGCTGCGAGGTTGGTGATGAGGTCGCCGCTCGAGTCGACCTGGTCGATCTGGTAGTGGTCGACCAGGAAGTCATCGGTCGAGGGGCCCCAGACGAAGAGCCAGGTGCCGTCCGAAAGCTCGACCACGTAGAGGAACGGCGGCGCCGTCGGGGGGCTGGTGTCCGGGACGCCGCGCAGCGCAACCGACTGCGTGGCCACGTTGCCGAAGCTGTCGGCCAGGATGGCGTCGGCGTGCAGCGTGGCCGCCGGGCTGTCGAGGGTGAGGATAAGGCTGGTGGTGTAGCTTGCCTGCCCTGCGAGGTTGATGACGTTGAAGGGCGGGGTGGCCTGGTCGTTGGCGTAGATCCGGTACTGGATCTGGGAGAGGCCGAACTTGGCGAAGGCGTCGAGCTCGATCTGGTACGTGAGCCCGGAGAGGTTGATGAACGGCCCGAAGGCCAGCCGCGGCAGCCGGCTAGTCGTGAAGGGCGGCTGGAGTTCGCCGACGAAGACGTCGAACTCGCCGTCGAGCTGTGCCTGGGATCCGGCCGGGTCGGTCAGCTGGTTCTGGCCGATCGCCCCGGCGGAGAGGTCGGTGACGATCTGCCCGTCCGAGGCGAGCGGCGACTGCATTGCCTCGGGCAGAGGGACCCGATATCCCTCGAAGGTTCCGACGAACTGGGGGTTCGTCTCGTCGGTACCGAGGGTGGGCGGGAAGACCGCGCCAGCAGCTCCCTGGTTGGTCCGGACGGGGCCGTAATCGGGCGACGACGGCGTTGCGAGAGAGGTATCGCTGCCATCGACCCCGCCGACGTACCCGAGGAACCCGCCCAGAAAGCTCGCGGCGGCGACCTTGAAATCCGTGCCGGCGAAGAGCGTCCCGGCGATCGGCAGGGCCGCCTCTTCCACGGCGCCGGTGTAGCTCGCCGGCGGGTTGGCCGGATCGCCATCCTGGATAGCCCAGGCGTCGCTCGCGGAAAGATCGGATTCGGCGATCGCCCCGGGCCAGCTGACCTCGGTCGTCGGGAAGTCGTCGCCGAGGGCCGGGGAGTCGCCCGAGGCGAGGTAGGCCTCGAAGGTGCCAACGAAGGCGGGGTTGGCGTCATCCGCCGTCAGGGTAGGCGGTAAGGGCATGGGCGCCCACCTCCCTTACGCCGAGCGGATGGCAAAACCGTTCGGGTTCATGGCCGGCCAGAACCCGAGGTTGATGTTGGTGATGGTGTAGGTCTCTGTGCCGGCGACGACGGGATTGCCGTCATTACCGGCATTCACGCCGCAGAAGACGAAGGTCGCGGGCATGGTGCCTCGGGTGAGCGGCGCGGCGTCGGTGGTGTTCTTGGCCTGCCAGACGACTTCCCGGCGCATGTGGAACAGGCCGTCGGTCCCGAAGGTGGGTTGGCGCACCATAGGCTGGCGGAAGTTGTCGGTGTAATCGGCATTGTTCTCGTTACCGGTGCTGTCCGTGTCGAGCATGCCGCCGCGGTCGAGGAAGTTGGGCACCCAGTTCCGCGAGGCGTCGCCGTAGTTCTGGAAGACCATGATCGCGTTGAAGACGAGCTGCGACTGGAAGTCACGGTTGCCCGAGTACCCGTTGGCCGTGGGGCCGTTGTGCAGCGGCTGGTAGTTCGAGCCCATGTAACCCGTGTTACTTCCCGGAGCCCCGATGTTCGAGCCGTAGGCCTGCGAGGCGTTGGTGCCGGTCTGCGTGGGCAGGGTGTAGAAGATCGCCGTGTAGTCCTTGTTCGCCTGGCCTGCGGCCGTGGGCACCATGGACGGCCACCGGGTCAAGATCCCGAAGGCGAAGTGCGTCTTGTAGTTCGAGCGGGCGGCCGAGTCCTTGGTGACGATCGAGACGCCGCTCTTGTCAGCCCAGCAGAGCACGTTGATCTGGTAGGGGTTGTTTACCGTCGCCGAGCCGCCGTTGGTTACCGGCCAGAGCTGATAGCCGCTGACCGAGCCGTTCACGACGTTACCCGAGAGGCCGGGTGCCATCCGGATCTGGATGTTCTGGTGCAGCGTGTCCCAGGACAGCTCTGCCACGATCACGTCGCCGCCTGACGGGCCGGCCGACCAGAGCGTGTAGGTG
>JAJXWQ010000012.1 GCA_021781555.1 bacterium | reverse complement strand
TATCTTTCTCAGTTTGACGGGGCCCTCTGCGCGGTCGCTGCGCTGCGCAACCGGGCCCCGGTATCTTTCTCAGTTTGACGGGGCCCTCTGCGCGGTCGCTGCGCTGCGCAACCGGGCCCCGTTTGACTCCTCGGGCCCGAGCCCTTCAAGCAAGGTGGCTCCATCACGGTGCCCTGGTGATCCTGCCCGGGGCCGATTCGAGCGGTCCGAGGGCCGTCTGGCGACCCTGTGACGGACCGGCCCCCAGGCGTGCCAGGAGGGCCGGGATCTCGTCGCGGTAGCACCGCGGCACGCGGTAGGCTTCGAGGGCGCGGTCACCGAGCCGGTCGGGGTCTGGCGGCCCGGCGGGAAAAACGACGGGGAGGTGGCGGAGAAACTGCGCCTGGAACCGGAAGTTGGCTGCCTGCGGCGACATCTTGGACGAGTAGAAGAGCCGCAAATAGATCCAGGTCAAGAGATCCGTGTTGAGGAGCGCGGCGATGGGCCCGGCGAGCGTTCGATCGCGCGGGTAGGCGCAGTAGACGGTACGTAGACAGCGCACGGGCGCAAGTTCGGGCGCTGCGACCAGCCGGGCCGCGACGTCGCGGATCAGCACCCGACCCGGGGTCGCCGTCGGTACCGGCGGCAAGCGATCGCCGGAAGCGAGGATCCGTCCGGCCGCGATGTTGCGCCCGCGGATGGCTGGTTGCCAGTCGGAGGGGGCGCGCTCGACCGGCGCGATGAGCGCTTCCTCGCGCCGCTGCGTGTCGCCCTCGCCGATCTTGTCGCACAGGTCGCCGAGCGTCGGGGCGTCGAGCCCGCCGAGCCACGCCATGAAAGGCTCGGGGGCGAAGACCGACCAGCGGCCCTTTTGCCAGAGATCCTGACGTACCTCGCCCCACTCCGCATCGCACCGGAGCGAGGCGAGGCTGGACGGGCCGGGCGATCCGGGCAGGCCGATGCCCGCCTGGATCCGGTCGTCCGCTCGGGGGACGACGTTCTCGAAGATCGTGATCGCCGCCGGCGGTATGGCTCCGGAAAACGACGCCAGGCCGCAGCAATCCAGCAGCAGGCGGATCCTGAGCCGCTGCGAGAGCTCGCGGCGCAACTTCGCGGCGCTGTTCCCGAGCAGGTACTGGTTGGGGGTGACGAAGGCGAGGATCCCGTCGGGCGCCAGCCAGCGCTCCCAGCTGGCCAGAAAACACAGGTACAGGTCCCACTTGCCCTGGAGCACGTCCCCGTACTTTGCCCGCAGACGCTGGCGGTAAGCGGGCGCGAGGCGATCGACCCGGACGTACGGCGGATTCCCTACGACCAGGTCACAGGCAGCCTGCGGGGGATCGTCGAGGAGGGCATCGCCGACCCCGAGCGCGGGGACCGTCGGGGGACAGCCGAAATCGATCTCGTCCAGGCGGGCGCAGAGCTCGAGGACCCGGGCGCAGCGGGCCACCGCCACCGGGTCGCTGTCCAGGCCCGCCAGCATCGCGACCGGGGCCGGGCCCCCGCTCCAGCGACCACGGATGGCGCTCCAGGCGGCCACCAGGAAGTGCCCGCTTCCGCAGGCCGGGTCGAGCACCCGGGGCAGGCGGTGGCCGGTGCTTCGGGCCCCAGGGCCGTCGCCCAGGAAGGCAAGTGCCCGCTCCACCACGAAGGCCGCGAGAACCGCAGGTGTGTAGACGGCCCCCTGGCTCTTGCGCGCGGGGCCCGGGCCGCCGCTGACCTGGAGGCAACCGGCGATCTCGGCCAGCAGGGCTTGCCGGTCCGGATTCTCGGCCGTGCCGCCGGGGGATGGCATTTTCACGCTACGCTCGGTGGCCGGGAGCCAGGATCCCGGCTCGGTCAACCCGGGCGCCGGGCCAGCTGCACGACCAGGACGTCGCCAGCCAGCAGGCGGGCCCGGAGCTGGCCGTCCCACTCGGCCGTGGAGCCCAGGTAGCTGAACTGGCGCTCGAGCACGTGGCGGTCGGACTGCGGCAGGGGGAGGCAGATCTCCTGATCCTGGCGGCGGTTGATCAGGCCGACCAGAGTCCCGCCCGGCACCGTCCGCTCGACCACCTCGACGCCGGCGATCGCCGGCGTCCGCGCCGGCACCGCCCAGCCCTCGAGCAAGCGAGACACGAAGGTAGCCACCGAGCTCACCTTTTTGGGATCGTCCAGGTAGTAGCCGGGGGAATCGATGTGCAGGCCGAGGAGGGTCCCGATGAAGGCCACGCGGCCCTGCCCCATCGGCATCGCGAAGCCGACCGGCGCTCCCGAGAAGTTGAGCAGCTCTTCGGCCCCTGGCGGGACCTGGCAGTAGCTCACGAACCGCGACGCCCACACCCGGTCGCCGGTTTGCGTCGCGTTCAGCCAGACCCCCGCTCGCGTGGCGTGCTTGATCAGCCCCATGACCGGCTGCAGCTTCTCGACCGTGAAGCGGACCAGCGGATGGCGGATCTTGGCCGCCTCGAGCAGGTTGAAGAACGCGACGTCCAGGAATCCGCCCGTCACCACGGCCAGCGAGCGCGGGCGCCAGGTGCGCCTGGTCTTGAAGGGGAACACCGCGTCGGGATCGGCGAAGGGGGTGCCCGTGACAACCAGGGTGCCGCCGCCCTGCACGTAGCTGGCCAGCTTGTCGCGGACCTCCGCCGACACCGTGCCCGTGGACGCGAAGAAGCACACCCGGTGGCGTTCCAGATCCTCGAGCCGGGCCGAGCCGAGCTCCAGGACCTCTGGATCGTAGCCGGCCTCGACCAGGGCTCCCACCATTCCCGAGGCGCCGGACGATACGGTGACACTTACGTCGATCGCCAGGTCGAGGTTCTCGCGGGCGGTCTTCAAGGGATCGGCCGTGAACTGGAGGGGGTCATGGACTGCATCGTGGTAATGCAGCACGGCCACGGGCGACAGCACCGGCGTGCTCCGGGCCAGGTGCGGGCCGAACTCCTCGACGAAGCGTCCGAGCGCCCGGACGACCTTCATGCGCGGGCTCTGGCGTCCCTCGGTGTCGATGGCGGCTCCGAAGAGGTATTGCAGCGCGTCGGGATCGACGCCGTCCTGGATGGGGTAGAGGATGTTCCCCTGCGCGCCGCGCAGGTAGCTCACCATCATCTTTTGCCAGGTCGCGATCTCGGACACCCGGACCTGGTGGTCGAGCCAGCCGCCGCCGATCTCGGGGCCCAGCAGCGGCCCTTCGCGCCGCATCGCGTCGAAGACCTTGGGCACGAAGGTGAGCGTGAACGGCTGGTCGAGCACGGTGGGCACGCGCATGAACTTGGGGTACATGTCGAAGCCCAGCGGCGCCACCTGGTTCTTCTTGGGCCAGTGATTCGGCCAGGCGGCCATCCAGATGTCGTTGCAGTAGAAGTGGGTGTCCACGCCCAGCTCCCGCCACATGGCCTTGAGCGTGCCAAGGTAGTCGACGATGTAGTCCTCGACGAAGGCGGCCAGGTCGCCGACCGCGTGCCGGGTGGCCGGCCGGGCGGGCGGAAAGATCGCGTCGAAAGTCGGGAAAGCGGTCTTCCAGGCGTCATTGAGCGGCGCGATCTCCCCGTAGCGTTCTTCCAGCCAGGCCCGCAACCGCTGCACCGTGTGCGGGTTGTGATCGGACAGGTGCGGCCCGGCGCCGAACTGCGGCATCCCGGTCTCGTTGTCGAGCTGGAGGGCCACGACCTCGCCCGAATCGACCAGGGGCTTCAGGGTCGAGGCGACCGCCTTGAACCAGCGGTTCACGAGCTCCAGGAACTTGGGATGGTTGAGGGCGATCTCCTGGTAGCCCGGGGTCTGCGGGAGCACCATCTTGGTGTCCGGATAGTGGGTCCGGAGCCACAGCGGGATGCCAAAGCCCTGGTACTCGGCGTAGATATAAGGACCGGGCTTGGCGATGAGCGGCATCTCGTGGCGCCGGCAGAGGTACAGGAAACCGCGCAGGTCCCGCTCGGGAGCGGTGCGCCCGTCGAAGTCCACCTCCCCCTCGGCGATCTCGTGCCAGACCCACGGGATGTAGGTCGACAGCGCGTTGATGCCCGCCTCTTTGAGCGCGATCAGGCCTTGCTCCCAGAGCTCGCGGCGGATCCGGAAGTACTGGAACTCTCCGCCCAGGAGCAGCTGGGGCTTGTCGGCCATCCAGATGCGGTCGTGGTCGAACCGGACCTTCGTCAAGAATCCTCCGTGGTGCCAGACCTGCCGCCGGGCGTCTCGGCTCCGGCAGCGAGCTGCGCGATCGCTCTCATGATGACTGATTCATGCCCCTTCGGGGGAGGTCTCTCGCGGGTCGGCCGGCTTTGACAAGGTCCCGGCTGGCGTGCTACAAAGACCTTAGCACTCTCCGGTCGGGAGTGCTAACAATCCCGATTCATGGATGCGGGCATGGGCCCTTTTTGATGATGGCCGGTCCTTCTCTTACCCCCCGCAAGCGCGACATTCTCCGCGCCGTCGTGCACGACTACGTCCTGACCGCCGAGCCGGTCGGGTCGCGGACGCTGTCGCGCAAGTACGAGCTCGGGCTTTCGGCCGCCACGATCCGCAACGAGCTCTCGGATCTCGAGGAGGATGGCCTGCTGCGCCAGCCGCATACCTCGGCGGGGCGCGTGCCGTCGGATCGCGGTTATCGCGTCTTCGTCAACGACCTGATGGATCCGCCCCTGCTGCCCCAGGACAAGCAGGACCAGGTCGATCACATGGCCTACCAGGTCGAGGGTCTCCAGGAACTCCTGCACCAGACCGCCCGGCTGACCGCGGTGCTGGCCGGCTGCACGGCTCTGGTGCGCGTGCCGCGTCCGCGGGGCAGCCGCATCCGGACGCTGTCGCTGGTCCGGGTCTCGGACCGCGAGGCCCTGCTCGTGCTGGTCACATCCACCGGGGCCGTGACCAACCGGCTGGTGCCGCTCTCCGCTCCGATCGCCGATTCCGAGCTGCAGCTTTTGTCTTCCTTCCTCAACGCGCAGCTCCGCGATCGCCCCCTCGACTCGCTCACCTACAAGGTCTTGCGCGCGATCAGCGCCCGGATGGAGCGCTACCAGGCCTGCCTGGCGGATCTGGGGGATCGCCTCATCGACGCCCTGCACTCCCAGGACGAGGTGATCGTGGCCCACACTTCGCACCTGGCTCGCCAGCCCGAGTTCCAGGAGAGCTCCAAGGTTGGCCACCTGCTGGCATTTCTCGAGAGCGGGGGCGCGGTGGTCAAGCTCATGGACTCCACGGTTGACGAAACCAGTGAACCTGGTACGGTCCAGGTTCGCATCGGCTCGGAGAATGCGCTCGTCGACCTGGCCGAATGCTCTCTGGTGTCGGCGACGTACGGCTTGCGCGGTCAGACCCTCGGCGAGATCGCCGTTCTGGGCCCCACGCGGCTGGATTATTCGGGCGCGGTTTCTGTGGTCCGCTCGGTCTCCCAGCGGCTCTCGAGTATTTTGACCGAGCGTTTTTCTTTGTGATGATGAGGATGCCTTTGCGCATGGAGCAACGACCCCGGCATGGTCGGGGAGACCGGTTCGCGGCCTGGTCTGGCCTGGCGGGCACGGCCTGGATCGTGAGGATGTAGCCTTGAACGAGGAAGAATTGACTCGAGACGAGCCCGTGGAGCCGCAAGACCTCCCGGAGCCAGCCGCGGGCCCTGCGGCGGCGGCCGAGCCGGCGGCTCCTGAAAGAGAATCTGGCGGAGGTTCCACCGAGCCCGCCGCGCAGCGGTTTTCCGAGCTCGAGGCTCGGCTGGTCGATCGCGATCGGCAGCTTCACCGGCTGGCCGCGGATTTTGATAATTTTCGGCGGCGGGCGGCCGCCGAGAAGGAAGAGCTCGTCGGCTTCGCCGCCGGTCGCGTGCTGGAGAGCTTCCTGGGGATCGTCGACAATCTCGAGCGCGCCTTGGCGCACGCTCAGGCCGGCGAGCCCGCAAGCATCGTCCAGGGCGTCGAGCTCATCTACAAGCAGATCGGCGAGTTCCTGGCTCGCCACGGGGTGGCGCCGATGGAGTCGGTCGGCCAGCCGTTCGATCCGAACTTGCACGAGGCGATCGCCTCTATCACGACGGACGAGCATCCGGATCACACGGTGCTGGCGATCGCCCAGAAGGGCTACTTCCTGAACGGCCGGGTCTTGCGGCATGCCATGGTGCAGGTCGCCGACAACCCGAGCGCCCCACCACAAGCTACGACAGACGGCACTTCCGCATCGAAGGAGGAATCGCATGGGTAAAGTAATCGGCATCGACCTTGGCACGACGAACTCGTGCGTCGCCGTGATGGAAGGCGGTAAGGCCACCGTCATCGCCAACGCCGAGGGCAATCGCCTGACGCCCTCTGTCGTCGGATTCGCCAAGAACGGCGAGCGTCTGGTCGGCCAGGTGGCCAAGCGCCAGGCCGTCACCAACGCCGAGAACACGGTCTACTCGATCAAGCGCTTCATCGGCCGGACCTTCGAGGAGACGGGCGAGGAGCGCGGCCGGGCTCCTTACAAGTCCGTTCGCAACAACCAAGGTGGCGTGTCCGTCGAGATCTCCGGCAAGGAATACAACCCGCAGGAAGTCTCGGCGATGATCCTGCAAAAGCTCAAGGCCGACGCCGAGGCCTACCTGGGCGAGAAGGTCACGCAGGCGGTGATCACCTGCCCGGCGTACTTCAATGACGCCCAGCGCCAGGCCACCAAGGACGCCGGCACGATCGCCGGACTCGAGGTCCTGCGCATCATCAACGAACCGACGGCCAGCGCCCTGGCCTACGGCTCGGACAAGAGCCACGACCACACCATCCTGGTCTTCGACCTGGGCGGTGGCACCTTCGACGTCTCGATTCTCGAGCTCGGCGACGGCGTCTTCGAGGTCAAGGCCACCAGCGGCAACAACCACCTGGGCGGAGACGACTTCGACGAGCGCGTCGCGAGCTGGCTCATCGGCGAGTTCAAGAAGGAGCAGGGCATCGACCTGTCCAAGGACAAGATGGCCCTGCAGCGCCTCAAGGAAGCCGCCGAGAAGGCCAAGATCGAACTCTCGAGCGTCGTCACGACCCAGATCAACCTCCCCTTCATCACGGCCGACCAGAGCGGCCCGAAGCACCTCGACATGACGCTGTCTCGCGCCAAGTTCGAGGAGCTGACCGTGGACCTGGTCGACGCCACGATGGGCCCCACCCGCCAGGCCATGTCCGATGCGGGCCTCGATCCCAAGGACATCGACCGGATCCTGCTGGTGGGCGGCTCGACCCGCATCCCCGCGGTGCAGGATGCCATCCGCAAGTACCTCGGCAAGGAGCCCGACAAGAGCGTCAACCCGGACGAAGCCGTCGCGGTCGGCGCGGCCATCCAGGCCGGCGTGCTGGGCGGCGAGGTCAAGGACGTGCTGCTGCTCGACGTCACCCCGCTGTCGCTGGGCATCGAGACCCTGGGCGGCGTGTTCACCCGGTTGATCGATCGCAACACCACGATTCCCACGGCCAAGAGTCAGGTCTTCAGCACCGCCGCCGACGGTCAGACCTCGGTCGAGATCCACGTGCTGCAGGGCGAGCGCGAGATGGCCGACGCCAACAAGGCGCTCGGCAAGTTCCAGCTCACCGGCATCCCGCCGGCCCCCCGCGGCGTGCCGCAGATCGAGGTCACCTTCGACATCGACGCCAACGGCATCGTCCACGTCTCGGCCAAGGACAAGGCCACCGGCAACGAGCAGAAGATCGTCATCAACAACAACGGCGGCCTCTCCAAGGACGAGGTCGAGAAGATGCGGCACGAGGCCGAGACGCACGCGGCGGATGACAAGCGCCGGCGCGAGCTGGCCGAGGCCCGCAACACCGCGGACTCCGCCGGCTATGCCGCGGAGAAGACCCTCAAGGATGCCGGCGACAAGATCCCCGCCGACCAGCGGGACAAGATCCAGCAGGCGATCGCCAAGCTCCGCGAGCTCCAGAACGGCGACGACCTGCGGGCCATCCAGGATGCCACCAACGCCCTCACCAGCGCCGTCTACGAGGCCTCGAGCGCCCTGTACCAGGCGGCGGGTGGCGCCCCGGGCGGCGACGGCGCGCAGGGGGCGGCCGGGGCGACCGGCGGCGGTCCCGAGGACAACGTCGTCGATGCCGACTTCGAGGAAGTGAAGTAGGCATGGCACCTTCGTACAGGGTCCTGGACTAGCACAGGTCGGACATGGCCACGGTGGAAAAACGCGATTTCTACGACGTCCTGGGTGTGAACCGGGAGGCTTCCGAAGACGACCTTCGCAAGGCCTTCCGGAAGCTCGCCCGGCAATACCACCCGGACGTCAACAAATCGGCCGAGGCCGAGCCGCGCTTCAAGGAGATCAACGAGGCCTACGAGGTCCTGCGGGATCCGGAAAAGCGCGAGCGCTACGACCGTTTCGGGCATGCCGGCGTCGGGGCGGGCGCGTCTGGGGCCGAGGGCGACCCCTTCTCGGGGTTCGGCGGTTTTTCCGACATCTTCGAGGCCTTCTTCGGCGGGGCTGGCGGTCAGCGCCAGCGTCGCCGGGGGCCCGAGCGTGGCTCGGACCTCAAGCTCGACCTCGAGGTCAGCTTCGAGGAGGCCTACGGCGGTGTCGACAAGACCGTCGAGATCCGCCACATGGAGGCCTGCTCGACCTGCGGCGGGACGGGAGCCAAGGCCGGCACCAGCGTCTCCACGTGCTCGCTGTGCAAGGGGGGCGGCCAGATCTCGCAGGTCCAGCGGACCCTGTTCGGCCAGTTCTCCCACGTGTCGGTATGTCCCAAGTGCAACGGCGAGGGCCGGTCGATCGACAATCCCTGCGGTGATTGCCGCGGGGCCGGCAGGGCGCGCAAGCCCAAGAAGATCAGCGTCCATGTCCCGGCGGGGATCGATGACGGCGTGCGCCTCAAGGTCTCGGGCGAGGGCGATGTCGGGCCGCGAGGCGGAGCGGCGGGCGACCTGTACCTGTTCCTCGCGGTGCGTCCGGACGAGCGCTTCGAGCGGCATGAGACCGAGCTCCTGACGGAGGCCCCGCTGTCCTTCGCGCAGCTCGCCCTCGGCGACGAGGTCGAGATCCCGACGATGGAAGGCCCCCACCCCCTCAAGATCCCCGCGGGCACGCAGTCGGGAACCGAGTTCGTGATGAAGGGCTTTGGCTTCCCGGTGCTGGCGGATCCCCGCGGTCGCAAGGGCGATCTCCACGTGGTCGCCCGGATCGTGGTGCCCACGGAGCTGTCCGAGGAAGAGAAGGATCTCCTGCGGCAGTTCGACGACCTGCACCGCAAGCACGGCGGTGGACACGGGCTCAAGGGCTTCCTCAAGGGCGTCTTCCGGCAAGGGTAGAGCGATTTTCGGTTGAGTTGATATGGCAAAGGGGTCAAAATGGGACCGGTTGCGCAGCGAAGCGACCGCGCAGAGGGACCATTTCAAGCTGAAAACGATCTAGGCCAGGCCCGTTCGCGACCTGCCGGGGGGGCCGGTCAGAGCAGCGCGAAGAAGGGCTGCCCGGCCTCGAACTCGGACGTGGCGGCCCGGGCCTCGAGGGCGTCGGCCTCGCGGGCGGCTTCGCTGGCCTCGATCAGGGTCTGCGAGAGGTCGGCCCGGAGCTCGGCCAGGCGGGTGGCGGCGGCATCGAGATCGTGGCGCAGGGCGGCGTGATCGGCGGGCCGGGCGGCGCGAGGCAGGGCCAGGGCGCGGATCGCCAGCAGGAAGCCTGCGGTTGCCAGCAGCGTGGCCAGGAGACTGTCCCAGGGGCGGGCCGCGGCGGGCAGGAGCGGCCGGGCGGCCAGGCTTGTCACCATGGCGAAGGCTGCCGCGGCCACCGCGCCCCACCACGAGGTGCGGGCCGGCAGCCTGGCGAGTTGCTCGGCCGCGGCCTCGGCGCGCTGGCGTGCTTCGCCGACCGCCTGCTCCTGGGCCTCGAGCGCCAGCATCCGGGCATCGAGGGATAGGGCCCGCTTGCGGGCGACGGCGGCGTCGCGTGCCAGGCTCTGCGCGGCGGTCTCGGATTCGCGGCGTGCGGCTTCGCGGTCCTGGCGGCGCCTGCGATCGAGCTCGGCGATCCGGGCGATCGCCTCGCGGCCATGCTGCGGTCGCACCAGCTCGAGGTAGGCGACGAGATCCTGGCGCAGCGGCTCGGCCAGGGCCAGGGAGCCTGGGTGCGGGCCGGGTCGGAGAATGGTTCCCGGGTAGGGCTCGGGCAGCGGATCCTCCGCGGCTGCGGGCGCCAGGGTGGCAACCCGATGGCCGGCTTCGACCAGGCCGAGCTCCCGCAGGATCTCCGCGTCGAACCAGCGCAGCGGCGCGAGCTCGACAAGGGTGCCGAACGGCAGGTTCAAGCCGTCCGGGAACGTACCCGCAACGGCTCCGGGGGCGCGCCTGCGCAGCGCGGCGATCCGGTTTGCCAGCCCCGAGCGGCTCGTCAGCTCGGCAGCTTCCGCCGCGGACTCCCGGGCGAGCGCCTCGCGAACCAGGCTCGCGATGACGGGGTGGATGGCGAGGGTCTGCCCGTCGCTCACGCAGAGCTCGCTGTTGGCGGCCAGCCAGGCGTAGGCTGGCTCCTCGCTGCCGTCGGCCAGGGCGATCGCCAGGGCGTCGCGATCGACCGCGTCGAGAAAGGCCGCGGTCTTCAGCCAGCGGATCTGCTCGGGGGTCTTCCACCAGTAGATCCGGCGTGCGGCGCGCTCGACCGCCAGCGCCGGATCGCGTCCCTCCGAGTCGCACCACAGGGCCAGCAGGTAGGGCAGGCCCTGCGTCTGTTGCTGCGCTTCCGGCGCCCGGTGGGCGGGCAGGCCGCGGGCCTCGAGGTAAGCGGCGATCTCGGGCTCGTCGAAGCGGTCCAGGTCGATCTCGCGGATCTTGTCGGCCAGCACGTCCCAGCGGCGCAGGGGATCGGCGTCCCGCAAGGCCGGGCGACCGCACAGGAGCAGCCGGAGGTCCAGCACCCGGTCCAGGGGCTCGCCCTCGAAGCGGTGGCGTTCGAAGGTCGGCAGGAGGTGGACCAGGAGCCATTCCTGGACCCCTTGATCGAGGGCCTCGTAGGAGTCGATCACGAGGAGCGCCCGGATCGGGTTCGTCGGCACCTGGCGCCGGCCGCCCAGCAGACCGCCCAGCCCGGGGGCCGGGGGGACGAGGTCATCGGCCAGGTCGTCGAGGAAGTCGCGCGTGAGGACGGCCAGGGGATCGAGCAGGAGCTCGCGATCCTCGCGATCGCGGGTCCAGGACGAGACGGCGGTCTCGAAATCCGACTGGTCCGAGCGACTCCAGACGGAGGCGAGGGGCTGCGGGTCGGCGTGGAAGGTGACCCCCGGCGAGACCCGGCGGGCCAGACCGGCCAGGGCTGCTTGCAGGCCTCGCTCCAGGATCACGGTGCCGGGCGAGTCGGCGAACCGCCCCTTGAGGTCGCGAAGCCGGTTGCGGTGCCGGCGCAGGCGGCCGAACTCGGCAGCCGGTCCCTCCCAGGCCTGATGGAGGCTGTCGGCCAAAGTGCAGATGAAATCGGCCAGGTCGCCCCGCGCAGCATTCTCGTCGACGTGGAAGTAAGGCACGCGGGCGCCCGCGGATTCCAGGCGCATCAGGACCTCGGCCTTCAGCGTCGTCTTGCCGACGCCGCCCATGCCGTGGATGCTGGCGATCGTCCGGCTCGTCGGGCCGAGGAGGTCGGAGAGCAAGGTCTCCAGGGCGCCCGTTCGCCCGATGAAGATGCCCATGGAAGCTAGCGTAGGGCCGGCGCCGGGTGCGGTCAAGCCGGGCCGGCCGGGCGAGGGCCGGGGGCGGCGCCCGTGAGCAGCCTTGCCGTGGCGCTGCGCTGCGCAACCGGGCCCTGGTGGCGTAGCCGGTGGACAGGCTCCGGACCGGCTCCTACAGTGAAGTCATGCTCGATCTACCTCTTCTTTCGGCCACCCTGCGTGATTGCGGGCGCAAGCTGCCGCGCACGCGCAGCGTGGGGGGCACGGAAGACTGGAGCGACCTTTACTACCTGATCGATTACCTGGCGTTTGCCCTGGATCGCGCCTACGAGAGTCAGCCTTGCCGGGATGGCTGCAGCCTCTGCTGCCGGGAGTACTCCATCTTTCGCGTGACCGAACTCGAGTGGAGCGCGATCTCGGCTTTTCTCGACGAGCAAGATGCGGCCTGGACGGCGGACCTGCTGGAGCGCAACCAGGCGACCTATGGGCCCTATCGCGAGCAGCTGGGCCAGGTCGCACGGAGCTGGCAGGGCGAGCCTTCGCTTTCGGCGATCAACCCGCACCTCGAGGGTCTTCCGCCGGTTTGCCCGGCGCTGATCGGCGACCGGTGCACGATCTACGGAGCTCGGCCGCTCATCTGCCGGGCTTATGGCTATTTCGCGGTCAAGGTCCGGGACAAGGACACCTTGATGATCTGCAAGGACCTGGGCCGCGCCTTCCTCGACTCGCTCACCGAGCAGGGTCTGGAGCACGCGCCGCTGCCCAACTTCGAGCCCTTCGATCGCCAGGTCCGCCGGCTCAACGGCGCCGGTGCCATCAAACCCCTGCCCCTGTGGCTCCTCGAGCGGGCTGACCGCAAAGACGCCTGAGGCTCCTGGCATCGCTCCCCGCGCCTCTGCGTCTTTTTGCGGTCCGAGACGGCGCAGCGCCCGCATAGAAAAAAGTTTCTAGCGATCGGGCCTTTCCTGGTTGACGAACGGGTGTTCGATCGCCTATTCTATCGAAAGAATGATCGAAAAGGAGGTCGGGATGTCGGAGACGCTGCTCCAAGCCCTGGTGGACAAGGCCCTTGGCGCGATGGACGGGGTATTCCATGTCGTCCAGGACGGTCTGCAGGTAACGATCGGGCCCGCGCTGGCGGGTGGATACATCCTCGAGGTCCAGCGCCGCGGCGCGGTCGGCGAGCGGGAGGCCGTGGACGTGGCCGTCGATGTGCATCGGCTGATCGGGCGCCGGGGCCTCGCGCTATCCCCTGAGATGCTGGCCTATCGCGGTTCGGAGCGCTCGCGCTGCTTCGTGCTGGCTCCCGTCGAGGCTGCCTCGGCCTAGCGGCGGGGCGCGCTCGGCGCAGAGCGGAAGTCTGCCGTGGAGTATTCGATGATGCGGAGGATGGATCGATGACGAAAACCTTGTCAGATCGCATGGCCGTACCCGAGGAAGTGCTCTGGGACCGGCGCTCGAGCTGCCGCCTTGCCCGTACCGAGGCATTTCGCCTGTTGGCCGCAGTCGGCCGCCGCACCTCCAATCGCGTTGCCGGGATCCTCATGGTCTCGCGCATCTCCCGATCGACTTCGGCGGTCGCGATCGAGTGCCGCCCCGAGCACGCGGGTGCCTTGTGCCGGGCCGAGTCTGCAATCGCCGACGCGGTCGAGGGCGTGTTCGGCGCTGGCACGCGCTTGGAGCTTCTTACCATGCCGCTGTTCCAGGCCTCAGCCTAGGAACCACGCCCCCACCTCGCGTCTCCCGCGATGCCGTAGAATGGCGGCATCATGCGTGTTCTGGTCACCGGCGGCGCCGGGTTCATCGGGAGCCATTCGGTCGAGGCCCTGCTTGCTGCGGGGCACGAGCCCATGGTCATCGACGACCTCTCGAGCGGGCACGCTCGCAACCTGCCCCCGGGGGTGCGCCGGGTCCAGGCCAGCATCCTCGATGCCGAGGCGCTCGCGACGGCCATCGTCGGCTGCGAGGCCGTGCTGCACCTGGCGGCGATCGTGTCGGTGCCCCTGTCGCTCGAGCGCCCCCTCGACTGCCACGCGGTCAATGCCACCGGCAGCCTCCAGGTCCTTGACGCAGCGCGCCGGGCAGGTGTCCGGCGGGTGGTGCAGGCCAGCTCGGCGGCCGTCTACGGCGAGTCCGCGCCCCCTATCGCCGAGTTTGCCCCGCTGGTCCCGCTATCGCCCTACGGCCTGCAAAAGCGCATGGCCGAGGAATACGGTCGGCTCCATGGCCTTCACCATGGGCTCGAGGTCATTTCGCTGCGCTACTTCAACGTCTATGGCCCGAGGCAGGATCCACGTTCGCCCTACTCCGGGGTACTGTCGCGCTTTGCCGCTGCCCTGGCACGCGGCGAGCCCACCGTGATCTTCGGCGATGGCGAGCAGACCCGCGATTTCGTCTTCGTCGCCGACGTCGCTCGCGCCAATCTGGCAGCCCTGACGGTCCCGGGGCCCTTTGCGGGCGAGGTTTTCAATGTCGGCACCGGGCGACCGATTTCCATCCGCGAAGCCCACGCCGCCATCCTGGCCGCCGTGGGGAGGGATGCCGCTGCGGTGCGTTTCGACTCGGCCCGGCCCGGCGACATCCGGCACTCGCACGCCCGGGTGGACGCCGCCCGGGAACGTCTGGGCTGGCAGGCGCGGGTTCCCTTTGCCGAGGGGATTTCCAGCACGGTTCACCACGCGATCGGGTCATGGGCTCCGCCCGCCTGAGCGATTTGGGGTCCGGCAACGGCCACGGGCGCGAAGATCAGGCCAGCTCCGCGGTGCCGGACTCCCGCTGGTGCGAGAGGTAGGTCTTGATATCGGCCATCGTCCGGGGACCCAGAACCTTGCAGGCGTAGCCGCGCTGCCACAGGGCCCGGCCCCCGAGGCTGGCCGTGAGGTCGGGGTTATCTTTGGTCAGGCGCAGGTTGGCGTGGCTCTTCAGGCGGCTGGCAACCTGCGCGATGGAGCGGTTGGGTGGGATGGCCACGACGACGTGGAGCTGGTCGGCGCCGACGAGGACGGCGCGGATCTTGTCGAGGCCGTAGTTGTCGACCTCGCGGAACAGGTCGATCAGCGCCTCGGCGACCGGCTCGAGGACCTGGCGCCGGCCGCGGGTGAGGATGGCCAGGTGGACGTTGTGGGGGTAGGTGGCACGGTCGGATGCCCGGAACAGGCTGATCTTTGGCCGCATGGACGCACTCTCCTGTCGACTCGCGCCTCGGGAGCCCTCTGGCCGGGAGGCGGCTACGCTCTTGCGATCGACAATGACATGGAGACCAGTTTAATGTCAACTAGTCACGGATAAAGGAGGGGTCATGAGATCCGGTGCCGACCCAGGCAAGAGGGACCTGGGCCCGTGGAGTCAAACGGGGCCGGTTGCCCAGCGAAGTTGACGCCATTGACGCCCCCACTCGGCGGGTGGGGGCGTCGACGGCGAACGGCTTGCGGAAGCCGGGCTACATGGGGAGCGCAGGGGGGCTGCGACTGGAATGCGAACGGGCTGCGTCCGGGCTGGGAATGGCTCCGCAAGTTCGGCAGGGAGCCGCGTCGGGCTCCCGCGATCTGACCGACCTAGACGGCGCGCTTGGCCTTGGCGATGTCGCAGGGCTTGCAGTAGGGGCGGAGGCCATCGCCCTTTGCCCGATCCGTGTAGAAGTTGGCCAGCGGCATCCATAGCCCGCACTGCACGCAGTACTTGCAGGTCTGGAGACCCTTCTGCTCGTCGGTCCGCTTGATCTTGGCCATTGCTGTCCTTCCCTTCGTTTGGGACATCGTATCTAACGAGATCTTGTGATCATTGTACCCGACTTCAGGAGATATCGCATGTAATTGATAAAACTAAAGGAATTTAGCCAGTTATCCACGGAGACAATTGTTCGACGACAAGTTTTCGGGATTAACTGCAGTGGATCCAGGAGATTTGGATCAAGTGGACGAGATCACTCCCTTCTATTCGTCGCCCGACGGGCGGTTCCGCCTGTATCAGGGCGACGTTCTCGACGTGCTCGATCGCCTCGACCTCGGCGGTAAGATCGCCATGGCCTTCGCCGATCCTCCCTACTTCCTGTCCAACGGCGGCATCACCTGCCAGGCCGGCCGGATGGTGAAGGTCGACAAGGGGAGCTGGGATCGCCTGGAGTCGCTCGACGAGATGCACCGCTTCAACCGCGCCTGGCTCGCGGCGGTGCAGCAAGGCCTGGCGCCCGACGGCACGGTCTGGGTCTCGGGGACCCGGCACGTGATCTTCTCGGTCGGTTTCGCCATGCAGCAGCTCGGCTTCAAGCTGCTCAACGACATCACCTGGGAAAAGCCCAACCCGCCCCCGAATCTCTCGTGCCGCTACTTCACGCATGCGACCGAGACGATCCTGTGGGCGGCTCGGGGTGCCAAGAGCCGCCACACCTTCAACTACGCGGCCATGCGGGAGCTTGCCGGTGGCCGGCAGATGAAGTCGGTCTGGAGACTCCTGGCTCCCTCGCAGGCCGAGAAGCGCCTCGGCCACCATCCCACGCAGAAGCCTTACGCGCTCCTGGAGCGGATCATCCTGGCCTCTTCGCGCCCCGACGATCTGATCCTCGATCCCTTCGTCGGCAGCGGTACGACCGGGCTGGCGGCAGCCCACCACGGCCGCCGGTTCGTCGGAATCGACCTCGAACCCGAATTCCTCGATCTCGCTCGTCGGCGCTACGAGGATGCGATGGCGAAGCAGATCGATACCCAGGCGCGCTGACTCCGGCGCGGACAAAGGTCCGGGGAGGGAGGGCTCCGGAGGTCGCAAGATCTCCCGCGCTCGCCGCAAGGATGGCGAAAGCCCCGATCTCGCGACCTGCCTCGTTTCGCTCCTCCACCTCCCCGAACCCTTGGCATCCTAGGTCCAAGGCGGGCCGCCAGGCTAGGGCAGTTTCACCCAGAAATGATCCCGAACCGACGCATGCTCGCCGGACCCGGCCGGCGCTACTCGATGTACTCGCGCAGGCGCTTGTTGCGGTTGGGGTGACGGAGCTTGCGCAGCGCCTTGGCCTCGATCTGGCGGATGCGCTCGCGGGTGACGCCGAATTGCTGGCCCACTTCCTCGAGGGTCCGGCTGCGACCGTCGTCCAGGCCGAAGCGCAGCTTGAGGACATCGCGCTCGCGGGCGGAAAGGGTGCCGAGCACGTCGTTGATGTCTTCGCGAAGCAGCTCGTGGGTGACGGCGTTGACCGGAGCCTCGGTCTCGCGGTCCTCGAGGAAATCGCCGAGCCGGGAGTCCTCTTCCTTGCCCACGGGGGTCTCGAGACTGATGGGCTCCTGGGCGACCTTGATGATCTCGCGGAGTTTCTCGACCGAGACGTCCATCTCCTTGGCGAGCTCCTCCTCGGTGGCCTTGCGGCCAAGATCCTGCGAGAGCTTGCGGGTCACCTTCTTGAGGCGGTTGATGGTCTCCACCATGTGGACGGGGATGCGGATGGTGCGAGCCTGGTCGGCGATCGCCCGGGTGATCGCCTGCCGGATCCACCAGGTGGCGTAGGTGCTGAACTTGTAGCCCTTCTCGTGGTCGAACTTCTCGACCGCCCGGATCAGGCCGAGGTTGCCTTCCTGGATGAGGTCGAGGAAGAGCATCCCGCGCCCGACGTACTTCTTGGCGATCGACACCACCAGGCGCAGGTTGGCCTCGGCGAGCTTGCGCTTGGCCTCCTCGCCGTCGAGCCCGCCCTGGGCGATGCGCCGGGCCAGATCGACCTCCTCGGCACCCGAGAGCAGGGGAATCGAGCCGATCTCGCGCAGGTACATCCGCACGGGATCGTCGGTCGAGATGCCCTTCGGGACGGAAAGGTCGAGGGTGTCGACCTCGCCCCCCTTGAAATCTTCGGGTGGATCGTCGAAGACCTCCACCTCCTCGTCGGCGGCCGGGGTTATGGCCTCGGCCAGCGGATCGTCGGCGTCGGGGAAGGTCTTCAAGAGATCGTACTTTCGGGATTGAACATTCGCGTGGCCCACCGTCTAGCTCCCGGATGCAGCCGGTATCCCCCGGCTCGAGCGTTCAGCCTTGTACTGGCGCGACCTGGCGATGGCATCGGCCAGGTCCCTGGAGATCCGGGCCAGGTCCTCGGCTGGCAGACCGGCCTGTCCAAGGGAGGTCCTCAAGCGTGCCACCTCGGCCTCCCAGTGGGCTGCCAGGACGGTACGGATGAAGTCTTCAGCCTGCTCGTGCGGCTTGATGGCGAACGCCTCGGGATCCTCGAACTGGACGTCGACGAGGACCTCGTACTCGGGCGTGCCTTCGAGCGCGGCCAGCCAGTGCTCCCAGCCGACCGGGCCGTCGATCTCGGCGCACAGGCGCAGGCGGATGCGCTCGACGATCGCCTGGGGCAGCGCGACACCACCCAGGCGCTCGGCCACAAGCCGGCGGACTTCTGCATGCTCGACCATGAGGTAGATGAGGCCACGCTCAGCCTCCGTCGTGCCTTGTTGCCCAATGGCGTTGTCGTTGCTGGCTCTGGGCGCCCTCGTCGCGTGACGAGGCGTTCTACTATAGCGGAGGTGCGGCGCAATATCCAGCCACAGGCCCAGGTCGTTGAGACCCAGACGGGACGCCACCCGGTGCAGGTGCGGCTCTACCTGGGACTGGGTCTCGAGCCCGGCGAAGATGGGGATCAACTTGCGCACGGCCGCATTGCGGCCCTCGGGGGTCGAGAGGTCGGCCTGCTGGGCCAGCACGCGGTCGATCATGAAATCCACCATCGACGGGGCGGCGGCCAGAAGCTCGGCGAAGCGCTCGGCGCCGTGGGCCCGGATGAAGGCGTCGGGATCCTTGCCGTCGGGCACGGACAGCACCGAGAGCGCCAGTCGCGTGGCCCTGGCCACCTCCTCGAGCGTCGAGACGCCGCGAGCGGCAGCCTCCTGCCCGGCGCGATCGGAGTCGAAGCAGACCACGACGCGGCCGGATTCGGTGTAGCGCAGGATGGCGCGGGCCTGCGGCGCCGTCAGCGCCGTGCCGAGCGCCCCTATGGCCTCGGTGAACCCGGCCTGGTGCAGCGCCACGACGTCCATGTAGCCCTCGACCAGGATCGCCCGGTCGTTCTGCTTGATCGTGGCCTTGGCCAGGTGCAGCCCGAAGAGCTGCTGGGACTTCTGGTAGAGCAAGGTCTCGGGGGAGTTGAGGTACTTGGGGCGGTCCTCGTCGGACAGCGCCCGGCCGCCGAAGGCGATGACCGCGCCCACGTCCGAACAGATGGGGAAGATCAGCCTCCCGCGGAACATGTCGCGCCAGCCCTGGGTTCCAGGGAGGATCAGGCCCGCGGCCTCCAGCGTCTCGGGTGCGAAACCAAGCCCGGACAGATGCCGGTACAGCGAGTCCCAGGCCCTGGGCGCCGCGCCGATGCCGAAGCGCTCCTGACTCTCTGGCGAGAGGCCCCGGTGCTCGGCGTACCGGCGAGCCTCCGCGCCGGCCTCGCCCGCGGTCAGGGTCTGGCGGTAGAAGCGGGCTGCCTCGTCCAGGGCTTCGCGAAGCTGCCGGCGCTCGTCGCGCTCCGGCCCGCTCTGGCGGGTGAGCTCCACCCCGAAACGCTCGGCGAGGAGCTCGAGCGCCCGCCGGAAGTCGACGCCCTCTTTGAGCTCGATGAACTTGAAGACGTCACCCTTCTTGTCGCAGGTGAAGCACTTGAAGGTTCCGCGCTCGGGCAGGACGCTGAAGCTGGGGTTGCGCTCATCGTGGAACGGGCACAGGCCGGTGTAGCCCCGGCCGCTCTTCTTGAGCCGCACGTAAGCGCTCACCACCGAATAGATGTCGGCGCGCTCGCGTACCCGTTCCTTGTCGTCCATCGCGTACCTGTTCGATCTCCTTGGGCCTCGATCGCCACCTGAGACGTGTGTTGCCGGTCCGGGCGGGATCCCTACGATCCAGACATCAGAAGCACAGGATGGCGCGAGCCGGGCAGCGAACAGGGGACGAACCTGTGGAGAATCGGGGGAGATGGCCGGGGGATCGGACCAAGAATCTTCGGTGGAATGACCGGACCGCTCCATTTTACCGGCTTGGCGCCGGAGGTGGGGGCGAGCGGGCTCAGCTCCGCCGTGCGGGAGTGGCGGCCAGCCGGCGTCGTACCCGTGCCAGCAGGCCCTCGAGCTGGCTGATCTGCGCGCTTGTGGGCCGCGGACCGAATCGCGCTTGCTGGTAGAGGGAGGCAAATTCCTCGAGTTCAAGAGCCGCCGGGGCGATCGCCGCGAGCTCGACCGCGGCCCGAGCGTGCTCGCGGGCGCTCCAGCCCGGCCGACGCGGCATGCCTCTTCGCGCGAGCACGGCCAGCAGGCGCACGTAGGCCCGGCTGGCGGCAAAGGCTTCGGGCGAGGGGGAGCGGCGGCGCAGGGCCCGCAGCTGCACGGCCTCGCCGCGCAAGGCCCAGGCCAGGCCGATCGCGAGCGCGACCAGCGCGGCCAGCACGGCCCAGAACATCGGCCCGAGGCGATCCTGCGCGTAACCCAGGAACATCAGTCCCGGCACCGTGGGCCCGCTGCGCGCCATCTGGGCGGGGGGAGCGAAGCCTGGCGTGGGGTCGAAGGGCACCCAGCCGATGCCCGCGAAGTAGGCCTCGACCCAGGCATGGGCATCCGCGGTGCGGATATCCCAGTACCCGGTGAACATGTCGTAGCTTCCGGGGGCATAGCCCGTCACCAGACGGGTCGGGACCCCGACCGTCCGGGCCAGCACGGCGAGAGCCGAGGCGAAGTGCTCGCAGTAGCCCCGGCGCTGGTCGAACAGGAAGTAGTCGACCTGGTCGACATGGGGCGGGAAGTGCGGGATCGACAGGTCGTAGGGATAGGTCCGACGCAGGTAGTTCAGGATCGCCCGGACCCGCTCGTAGGGCCCCTTCGCCCCGCGGACGAGCCGGTGCGCCAGGGCCACGTCGCGGGCGGGGAGGTCTGCCGGCACCTCGAGATAGGCCGCCATGCGGCTGGCGATCGGGCCGCGGGGTTCGCCCGCCGCGTCCAGGATCCGGCGATCCCAGTACAGCGGCTGTGACTCGACCGAGTAGTACAGGCCACGATCCAGGGTGACCGGACTGCGGAGGCTCCCGTAGGCATCCCGGTAGAGCAGGCTCGACGGGAAGAACAGCTCGCGAGCCCCGCCGGGCAAGAGCACGAGGTTGCTCTGGTTCTGCTCGACGTAGAGGGTCTCGACCCGAGGCGAACCGAAGATGGCCAGGGTTTCTTGCGGCAACTGGTAATCGAGCGTCCCGCTTTCGAGCCGGTGGACCTTGTCGGGACGTGTCATCGTCCAGACCCGGCCGTCGAAGTGGTCGAAGGCCATGCCGCGCCAGTATTCGGGGCGGCTGGCCCGGATCCGCAAGGCGACCTGATCGCTCAGTTTCCCCCGGTAATCGAGGTCGAGCGCGTCGGTGAACCCGTAATACGCGTCGGGATTGGCCTGATGCGGCCCGCTATCGTCGCGGCCCGCCGGATAGGCCGGATTCTGGACCTGGGTGTCCTGGTGGAAGGGCAGCTGCAGCTCGCCGCTCATCGGCAGCCGGTGTAGCATCGGCGCCCCGCCGCGCGGCAGCCCCAGGAAGACGAGCGCCGCGATCGCCACGGCCCCGCCCCCCGCCAGCACCAGCTCGCGGGCCACGGACCGCGCTTGCGGCCGCACGCCGAAGGCGGCCAGGGAATCCAGGTGGGACCAGATCAGCAGTGCGACGAAGTAGGGGATCAGCACGAAGCCGAACGCCAGGTCCCGCGACAGGGTTGCCGTGACGATCACCAGGATCGTGCCGACGATCTGGGCGATGAACAGGTTGTGCCGGCGCGGCATGTCGAAGGAGTTGAGCACCGAGAGCCAGAGCAGCATCTGGGCCAGCGGGAGCCGGGTGTCCTGGCTGTGGGCGATCACGTTGGACAGGTGCTGGATCAGCAGGTAGACCATCCCGATCGCCAGGAGGAGGATGACCAGCCAGCTCCGGCGCTTGAACCAGTGGCTGAACCAGCTCCCGATGGCGGCGATCGCGATCGCCACGAGGTAGGCGGGGCGCGGATCGATCGAGAAGAGCCCCAGGCTGGCGATGATCACGATGGCCAGCGTGGCCAGTCGCAGCGGCCCCAGGGGATCGTCCCGCCGCAGCAGGCCGAGGAAGAAGGTCTCCCCGCGCGGCCCTTCTTCCTCCTCGCGGCCCTGCAGGCGGAACAGGCGCGGGCTCCGGTCGGCCCTCACGAGCGCCGGTCCGCGCGCAAGGCCGCCGCCACGTCGCATCCCACCGGGCAAAAGCGCGTCCCCTCGGTGGGCCGGGTTCCGGGCTCGGCGACCTGGATCCAGCAGCTCGCCACCGACCGCCAGCCGACGTCGCGTGCGGAAATCACGACCAGCTCGGCGGGCTCGAGATCGGCCATGAGCGGGGCCAGGCCATCCTTGCTGGCCCCGGCCCGCGCCAGGGCCTCGAGCTGGGACTGCAGCGAGCCCTCGACGACGCCGGCCTGGCTGATGAGCCGCACCCGGAAGCCCCCTTCGGCCAGGTACGAAAGGAGCGATGCCGCGACGCAGATCGCGTGCTCCAGGCCCTCGGCCGAGTGGCCTGCGAGGTCCAGGAGCACCGTGGCCCCGCCAGCCAGGGCCGTTCCCTCGGTCTCCTTGACGACGAGGTGGCCGGCGCGGGCACTCGTGCGCCAGTGGACCATCCGGAGCGGGTCGCCCGGGCGGTAAGCCCGCGTCGAGCGCAGCATCTCGCCTTCGGGGACCGTCCGCGCCATGGGGTGGTCCTCGCCGCCGCCCTCGGCCGGGTCGAAGCCGGCGATCCCGTCGAGCGGCACGACCCGGGGCGTCACGATGACCTCCCCGGGGATGCGTACCCGCTTCCACCACGAAAACAGGCCCAGCGGCGCGCACAGGAGGAAGACCTCGGGATCGGTGAACGCGCCCCGCTGCGGAGCCGGAACCGCCAGCTGCACGGTGCGCGGCCCCCCGGGGGGCAGCTCTTCCACGAAGGCCATCGCCCAGTGCTCGGGCGGCCGCTGGCGCAGCAGTGACCGGGCGGGCCAGCGCTCGCCCAGTGGCGGCGCCATCACGGCCAGGAAGGATCGGCCCAGCAGGCCATAGTTGACGAGCTCGACGCCCACCGAGAGCGGCTCGGGGCAGGCGGTCTCGGGCTCGGCCCGCGCGCTGGCCGACACGGCTCGCAGGCGCCAGGCGCCAAGTGCCGGCGATGCCGCCAGCAGACCCACGAACAGCGCCCCGAGCGCATAGAGCCACCCGATCTGCACGTTGACGGCGGCAAAGAGCGTGGCCGCGGCGATGAGCAGCAGGACGCCGACCCGCATGAACATCGGCCCTAGATCGGCACAGGCACGCCCTCGAGGACGTCCAGGAGAACCTGGCTCCGCAGGGCGCGCGTCGATTTTCCCGCCAGGACCAGGCGATGGTTGAGGCAGGACATCGCCACGGCCTTGAGGTCGTCGGGCACGACGAAGTCCCGCCCGGCCAGGAACGCCCAGGCCTGGGCCAGTCGCTGCCAGATCAGGCCGCCGCGTGGACTCACCCCGAGCGCGATCCTCGGGTGGGTGCGCGTGGCCGTCAGCACGCGCACGATGTACTGCTGCAGCTCGGCAGCCACGCTCACGCCTCGCACCTCTTCCTGCCAGGCGGCCAGCTGCGACAGCTCGATCACCGGCTCGACCGGCGCGCCGTCGAGCCGCGCCCAGTGCCCCGAAAGCAGGCGGGCCTCCTGATCGGGCTGGGGATAGCCGAGCGTCAGGCTCACCGCGAAGCGATCGATCTGCGCCTCGGGCAGCGGGAAGGTGCCGTGGAACTCGACGGGGTTCTGGGTGGCCACCACCAGGAACGGGCGCGGCAGGGGATAGCCGACGCCATCCACCGTCACGTAGCCTTCCTCCATCGCCTCGAGCAGGCACGACTGCGTGCGTGGCGAGGCGCGGTTGATCTCGTCGGCCAGCAGCACGTTGGCGAAGATCGGGCCCGGCACGAAGCGGAACTGGCCATCGCCCTGCTGGTATACGTTGATGCCCGTGACGTCGCTCGGCATCAGGTCCGGGCTGAACTGCACCCGCTTGAAGATCCCCGACACGCTCTGCGCCAGCGTCTTGGCCATCAGCGTCTTGCCCACGCCCGGCACGTCGTCGAGCAGGATATGGCCGCCCGCCAGGAGCGCGCAGACGACCAGGCGGAGCGCATCCTCCTTGCCGACGATCGCCTCTTGCATGTTGGCGACCACGGCTGCCGGCGTGGATCCCGGCGACCCCTCGCCCGCGACGGCCTGCGAATGCCCTGCCAGCGAGTCCATCAAGCCACCTGCTCGAGAAAGCCGGACCGGAGCTGCCGCCCGGGCGCGGTCAGGCTCGCACCTCGGCCCCCGGCTCGCCGGTGAACGAAGCGTCGTTGTCGATGACCAGGACCCACGGAGCCCTCCCGCCCATCTCCTTCCCCCCGCGCTGGCCAGCTTAACCCATGTGGGCTTTGGCCGGTCCCTACAGGCGGATGGCCCAGGAGGCGCCGGCCGTCCAGCCGCCCCCGGCGCGGCCGCCCATCAGGCCCAGGCCCCAGGGCCCGTTCCAGCGCAGGGCGCCGTTGACATTTTCGCCGTCCCATTCGCCCAGGGCCTCGAAACCAAGGGGCAGCGCCCAGTCCAGGCCACCGAGCGTGCCATCGAGAAAGGGCGTGGAGCGAGCGGTCTTGTCGGTCGTGCGATCGCCCAGCCCGTAGCCCAGCGTGAGCGAGAGCGGGCCCAGGGTCTCGGTGGCCACCGCGAAGCCCGACGTCAGGCCGTAGTGGGTCTTGCCCACCGGGCCCCGGTACAGGAAGTTGACCGACACCGGATCCACCATCCCGACGGCCAGCCGCAGCCCCGGCACGAAGGGGAGCGGCCCGCCGGCCTTGACGCCCAGGGCGCGGTGTACGGCATCGGGCAGCACCGGGACCTGCGGATCGTGCCAGCCGATCTCCTGCAAGCCGCTCAGCGACACCTCGGTCCCGGGCAGCAGCGGCAGGGCCACGAGGTAGGAACGATCGACCGGGGCCGTGCCCGGCACGTGCATGACCGGGTTGGGCCCGGATTCCCACCGGAAGGCCAGCGCCAGGTCCGTGCGGATCGCCGCCGTGGGCACGTTGATCAGCCCCGTGTAGCCCAGCAGCGAGGGCTGGGCGCTGGCGGTGGCCGACAGGAAGGCAGAAAGGAGGGAAAAGGCGCTCACTCGACGTCCTGGTATCTGTAGCTGGGCAAGAGCTCCCGGACCACCTGCAGCAAGGCCCGCCGCACCGCGATGCCGCGCAGGAGTTCTGCGGTCCTGGCGTCGAGCCGGTCTGGCCCGGCGCCGAAGAGCGACTGGGGCGGCCGGTAGTCCACGTGGCCCCGTGCCACCTTGGACCAGATCGGCCGGGTCTGTCCAGCTTCGACCAGCCGCACCGCCAGGACCGCGCTGGCCGCGATGTCGCCAGGCCGGACCGAACGCGGCGAGCCCGGCGTCCCGGCGGACTGCGGGTTCGGGTCGAGCGTCAGGGGCCGGCCGGGGGGCAGGTCGACATCGCCTGGCGCGTCCGCCGTCACCCGCCCGAGCGAGACCCGGGTCACCGCGATCTCGAGCCGGGCGGTCCCGGGCCCCGGCCTGCCGACGTCGAAGGCCGACTGCATCAGGGCGAAGCGCAGCAGCTCGGCCGCCCGGGCGGACTCCCGCGACAGGAGCGCCGGATCCCCCGTCGCCACCGGGGTCGCGAGCGATTGGACCGCGTGCGCCGGGGCGTAGGTCGCCGGGATCGTCACCACGGCCACGCGCGTGATGCCGAGCCGCTGCCAGTTGACGACCGGATCCCGCAGGACGAGTTCGGACGGGATGCAGCCCGGGATGGCCAGCGCCGTTCCCGCGAAGAACCAGAGCAGGCCGGCGATCGCGAGTCCCCCCCGCTGCAGGCGAGCCGCCCTGCTGCGCGGCGCCTGCGGCGGCCCTTCCTGCGGGCCGGTCGGCGACAGGGCGCGACTCACGACGGCCTGCCCGGCGCGGGCGGCGGCGCCACGCTGAAGGCGAAGTGCAGGGTGCCGGATGCCCGGCCCACCTTCACCGGCAGGTCGATCGACGCGGTACCCTCGGCCCCGCCGGGAGCCGGAAAGGCCAGGCGCCCCGCGGCGGAGTCGCCCTGCACGATCTGCTGCTCGAGCAGCAGCGTCCTGAGCACATAAGCGAAGGCCTCGGCCTGGTCCGTGGCCATGCTCTCGCTTTCGATGGGATAGGTCGGCCAGGCCTTCTTGTAGTCGTCCAGCGTGCGGGCGGTCTCCACCTGGTGCGGAACCACGAGCCGGGCCGCGGTCGGCTCCACCACGGCCACCGAATCGCTGGAGTTACAGACGTCCACGGCGAAAACGATCTGATCCTCGCCGTAGGGGTCCACCTCGCGGGTGATGTTGCCCAGCAGGGTGCGCGAGGTGGCAATGCGCTCGCCCGGTCCCAGGTAGCTCGCCGTGGCGTCCACGCCGAGCACGCGGGCGGTGGCGCGGCCGGGGGCGAAGACCAGCCGCTCGGCGGGTTGGTGTACGTGGTAGACCAGCCCGAAGCTGCAGCCCGCCAGAAACAGGCTCGCGGCGAGCTGGGGGAAGGGTTTCTTCATGGCTTGCTCTCTGCGGATCGGTCGACCCGCATCCGGTCGCGCAGCATCGCGCCGACCTTCTCGATGGGATGCTCCCGCTCGGCGGCCCGCTCGGACCGCAGCGCGGGGGCGCCGGCCGCGGCCTCTTGCAGCCAGTCGCGGGCGAAGGCCCCGCTCTGCACGCCGGCCAGGATCTCCTGCATGGCCTCGCGCATGGGCATGCGCTGGAACAGCGGGCCGACCCGGCGATCGCCGAACTCGGCCGTGTTGCTGATGCCCGCGTGCATCCCCGAGAGCCCGCCCGCATGCAGCACGTCCACCACGAGCTTGAGCTCGTGCAGGCAGCCGAAGTAGGCCAGCTCCGGCGGGAATCCCGCCGCGACCAGGACCTCGAAGCCCGTCTTGACCAGTTGGGTGACTCCCCCGCACAGGACCGCCTGCTCGCAGAAGAGGTCCGCCTCGGTCTCCTGCTGGACGCTGGCATCGAGCACGCCGGCACGTCCGCAACCGAGCCCGGCCGCGTAGGCCAGGGCGAGGTCCCGGGCCCGGCCGGTGGCGTCCTGGAACGCCGACACCGCCCCGGGCACCCCGCCGCCGGCCACGAAGGCCGAGCGCACGGCCTGGCCCTGGCCGTTGGGGGCCACCAGCACCGCGTCGAGATCCGCCCGCGGCACGATGACCCGGTAGTGCAGCGCGAAACCGTGCGCGAACACCAGGGCCGCGCCCGGCGCGAGCGCGGGCTCGATCTCCTGGTAGACCTGTGCCATGGCCTCGTCGGGGACCAGCATGGCGACGATCGCCGCGCCCCGGACGGCCGCGCTGGCCGGCCGCACTTCGAACCCGGATGCGACGGCATCGGGGCGTCTGCGGGCCGTGGGCGGGAGTCCGATCACGACCTCGGCCCCCGAGTCCCGCAGGTTGAGGGCGTGGGCGTGGCCCTGCGCCCCGTAGCCCAGGACGGCCACCCGGGTCCCGACGATGGGGGCGGGGTCCAGATCGTAGCGAAGTCCCAAGGCTAGTCCCTTTTCAATTTGAGGGGGTCCCTCTGCGCGGCGTGCCGCCGCCCGTGTCTATAGGGAAGCGGCCGTGCCGCGTTCCTGGGCGGGCGGCACCGCTTTGCAACCGGGTCCCGCTTGACTCACTCGCCATTTCAGATCAACCCCAGCTCGATGTGCATTCCGGTGGGACCTTCACCAGTGGGCCTTGCGGATGGCCTGGAGAAGGCGCTCGGTACTGAAGGGTTTTATCACGAAGTCGACGGCTCCGGCCTGGAGCGAGTCGACGACGGCCTCGCGGGACGCATCGGCCGTGCACATGATGACCTTGGCCCGGGCGTCCGAGGCGAGGATCGTCTTGAGGGTCTCGAGGCCATCCATCTTGGGCATCATCACGTCGAGCAGGACGATGTCCGGCCGCTGCTCCGCGAACATCCGGGCGGCCTCCTCACCGTCCTCCGCCTCGCCGATCACCTCGTAGCCATTGCGTGACAGGATGGAACGAAGGACAGCGCGCATGGCCTCGGCATCGTCGACGATCAGGACTCGGCGCGGCAAAGGGGTGTCCTCGGGGGGCGCACGCGGAATCCTACCACGACGGCAGGCTCACGCTCGCATGGCTCCCGGAGAGCCCTTCTGGCCGAAGGGCCCCGTCCGGCCGGGTGCCCTGCGCCGGGTACCCACAGTGACGATGGCTTGACCTCGATTGCAGGAACCGCCTAAACTTCAACGTCTCGCCGTGGCCTGTTGCCAGGCGCAAGCCTGCCTTCTCAGGCCCCCTTACCAGAAGATTCTTCCCAAGATGATGCCGTTCAGTTTTACGCGCTGGTTACGCCGTGCGCTCGTGGCCGCGATCACCTTCGGGCTCACGGCCGCGCCCGCCCTGGCCCAGTACGAGGTGCCCGACTCGGGGACCACCGCAGGTCCGCTTGCTGCTCCCGTGTCGCCCTACGACTCCTCGTCGGGCTACATCCTGGGCCCGCAGGGGGCGGTCCCCGAGACGGCGGCCCCGAAGACCCACGGGCAGACCGCGGCCGCGGCCCCGCCGTCCGCCATCCTGGCCACGTACGCCTTCGACACCCCCGACGCCATCAAGAACTTCAAGCTCAGCGTCGGCGACCAGTTCACGGTCAACATCTGGGGCAGCGACCTGCGGCTCGCGCAGGTCTACACCATCCCCTTCGAGGGCCGGATCTACCTGCCGCAGGTGGGCGACATCCCGGTCGTCGGCCTGACCACCGAGCAGGTCAAGGCCAAGATCGCTCAGGTCCTGGCCACGCGCCATCCTGGCTTGCACGTCTCCGTGCTGCTGATCGGCCCGCGGCCGATCGCGGTCTTCATCACGGGCCTGGTCAAGCATCCCGGCATCGTCACGCTGCCCGCGCTCTCGCGCGTCTCGGCGGCCATGGGCGGGGTGCTGCCCGAAGGCTCGATCCGCCACGTCGTCATCCACCGCGTGGGCCGGAGCAAGCCCATCATCGTCGACCTGACCAAGTTCACGCTCCTGGGCGACGTCAACGCCGACCCCCTGCTCAAATCCGGCGACGTCATCAACATCGGCCCCATCACGCACCGCGCCACGATCGAGGGCGATGTCTTCAGCCCCGGGACGTACGAGTTCCTGCCCGGCGAGACCGTCAAGGACCTGCTCACCCTGGCGCACGGCGCCGAGCCCAACGCCGCCTTGTCGCAGGCCAGCGTGGTCAACGTCAAGAGCTCCATTCGGGCCGATCGCGTGGCCTCGGCGATCAACCTCACGCAGGCCGCGGGCCTCGACCGCCCCCTCAAGGACGACGACGTCTTCGACATCCCGACCGACACCATGGCCTCGGTCGGCCTGCCCCGCACCCGGGTGACGATCGTCGGCGCGGTCGCCCACCCCGGCACCTACACGCTGGCCATCGGCACGCGCCTGCGCGACGCCCTCAACCTGGTCGGGGGCGTGCAGCCGGGTGCCGGCCTGCGCGAGGTCCGCATCTACCACAAGGTCCCCGCCGGCGGCGCCAAGTTCAGCCATCCCATCATCGAGGACGCCTACAAGCTCCTTTACGAGCGCGACGAGTCGCAGGACCTCAAGCTCCACGACGGCGATCTCGTGCTGGTGCCGGCCAGCAAGGACCTGGCCAGCGATTCGGCGGTCTACGTGTACGGGCAGGTCGGACACCCGGGCAAGGAGGTCTACCGCGCCGGCTACCGTCTCTCGGACTACCTCAACGCGGCCGGCGGCACCTTGCAGCAGGCCGACCTCCACCGCGTCACGGTTACCCGGGGCTCGACCGACCAGACCTTCACCGTCGACGCCTGGAGCATCATGCGCCAGGGCGACTTCCGCAAGGATCCTGTCCTGCAGCCTGGCGACGTCGTGGAGGTCCCCCAGGACTTCTTCTACATCGCCAACTTCAGCGACCTGGCGGGGATCATCACGACCGTCGGCACGCTCCTGTCGGCGGGCCTGGCGGTCTGGACCGTGGCCAGGACCTTCAAGTGATCCCTCCGCGCCGCCGGGTAGGCCCGCCGTGGACCTCCTGACTCCCCTCGCGGCGGCGACCGTCTCGGTCGTCGCCCGGCGGCTCGTGGACCTGGGCTACGAGAACATCCGCGCGGTCACCTCCGCGCAGCAGGTGCGGGTGTGGTACGAGAACCGCCGCCGGCCCGACCCCATGGCGGCGCTGGCCGAGGTCCTGGCGGCGGTCGCCCCGCTGGCTCCCCCCGACGCCACCGTCAGCGTCATCCCGCTGTCGGACGACCAGCCCCTGCTCGACGTCGAGACCACCGCTGCGGCCATCCTGCGGGCCGAGGGCCAGCTCGTGACCCCCGCGGCCAGTGCCACCCTGGAGCCGGGCGAGCCGGCGCCCGGGACCGGCCACCGGGAGCCGCTGGTCGCCACGATCGGCCCGCCGATCATGCCTCCGCGCCGGGCCCTGGCCTCGACCGCCGAGACCACCGACATCACCATCCAGCCGGCGTATCGCTTCAACCAGACCAGCTACGCGCTGCTGGCCCGGGCCTACGCCAACGCGCCCATCTCATCGGGCCTGCGCGTTTTCGCCCAGGTCCAGGCGCCGGTCTACCCCAAGCTCGGCGTGGATCCCGCCATCGGTGCGATCTACTCGAGCGGCTGGCTGGCGCCGGACGTGCCGGCGCAGTTCGATGTCGGGTTCAACGGCTCCAGCGCCCAGGTCGGCGGCGAGGCGGCCTACGAGATCGCCGGTGGCCTCGGCATGCTGGAGCTGCGCGGCGGCCTGGCGCAGAACCGCTTCCCCGAGCTCATCGCCACCGCCGCGGCCAACCTCCCCTGGTGGGACCTTAGCCTGGCGGGTGGCTGGGGAACCTACGAGCTCGGCGACTTCGGGCCCTTCGCGACCCTGACCCGCACCTTCCCGCGCAGCGCGTTCCAGGTGGGCGCCTTCGACTCGGGCTACGGCCTGCAGTTCCGGGCCACCTTCAGCATCGACTACGGGCCCGATCCCCGGCCCGCGCCGAGCACCTTCCGGGTCATCCCCTTCGGCCGCTTCCAGACCCAGTACGCCGCCACCGCCTACCAGGCGGCCCAGCGCATCACGCCGGGACCCAGCGTCGCGGACTTCCTCGATCGCATGACCCCCGCCTACGTCAGGGCCCACCTCGATCGCCTGCCGTGGCCCCGCTAGAGCGATTCAGGCCGAAAAAGGCCTGGCCGCCGGCCGCGCCGCCAGCACCTCGAGCGCCAGCTCCACCCGGCCGAACGGCGCGCTGACCTGCACCCCTTGCACGTAGGGGCCCACGCGCTCGAGCATCTCGCGGGCGATCGCCAGCCCCTCGTGTAACTGCGCCTCGCGGCCGTCCTGCTTCATCCGCTCGATGAGGCCCGGCGGCACGATCACGCCCGGCACCTCGTTGGCCATGAACTCGGCGTTGCGCAGGCTCACCAGCGGCCAAATGCCGGCCACGACCGGAATCCTGAGGCCCTCGATCCGCTCGAGGAAGCTCTCGAGCTGCCCGGGGTCGAACACCGGCTGGGTGATGGCGAACTGCGCCCCGGCCTCGACCTTCCACTCCAGGCGCCTCAGCTCCTGGTCGAGGTCGACCGCGCCGGGGTTGACGCCCACGCCCACCAGGAAGCTCGTCGGCGGCCCGATCGGGTTGCCGCCGATATCGAGGCCCATGTTGAGCCGAGTGACCATGTTGGTCAGGCCGATGGAATCGATGTCGAAGACCGCGGTCGCGCTCGGGTACGGCCCCATCTTGGGCGGATCGCCGGTCACCAGGAGCAGGTTGTGCAGACCCAGCGCCGCCGCGCCCAGCAGATCGCTCATCATCCCGAGCAGGTTGCGATCGCGGCAGGTGTAGTGGACCACCGCCTCGATCCCCTCGCGCTCGATCAGCAGCGCCGTGGCAATGGCGCCCATGCGCGACTGCGCCCGGGGACCGTCCGGGACGTTGACCGCGTCGACTCCGGCATCGCGCAGGATCCGCACGCCCTCGAGCATCCGGGCCGGATCGCAGCCCCTGGGCGGCACGATCTCGACGCTGGTCACGAACTGCCCCGCGGCGATCCGGGCGGCCAGCCGGGAGCGCTCGGCCAGCGGCACCACCGCGACGTCGGGCGGCGCCTGCTCGGGGGCGCGTTGCACCACCACCGCGCGGCCGGGGGCGGTGGCGCGCAGGGCGTCGTGCATCTTGGCGATGTGCTCGGGCGTCGAGCCGCAGCAGCCGCCGATGAAGCGCACCCCCGCCTGCGCCAGGCGGCGGGCGTAGGTGCCGAAGTAGTCTGGCGACGACAGGTAGATCTTGCGGCCGTCCACCTCGCGGGGCAGGCCGGCGTTGGGCTGCACCGAGAGGGGGCGATCGGTGCGGCCCTCGATGCGCTCGATCGCCTCGAGCAGCTTGGCCGGGCCCACCGAGCAGTTGAGGCCGATCACGTCGGCCCCCCAGCGATCGAGTGCGTCGGCCACCACCTCGGGGCTGGCGCCGTAGGCCGTCTGCAGGTCCTCGCCCACGGTCATCTGCGCGACGATGGGCAGGTCGCAGACCTCGCGCACCGCCTGCAGGGCCTGCTGGATCTCGAGGATGTCCGAGAAGGTCTCGAGCACGAAGAGATCCACGCCCCCGTCCGCCAGCGCCCGGGCCTGCTCGGCAAAGAGCTGGCGGGCTTCTGCGAAGCTGGTGGGCCCGTAGGGCTCGAGCCGCAGGCCCAGCGGCCCGATGGAGCCCGCCACGTAGCGGCCCTCGCCCGCCGCCTGCCGGGCGATCTCCGCGGCGGCGCGGTTGATCGCCACGACCTGGTCGGCCAGCCCGTAGGCGGCGAGCTTGGGCCGGTTGGCCCCGAAGGTGTTGGTCTCGAGGATCTGCGCGCCGGCCCGCACGTACTCGAGGTGTACCTCCTTGACCAGCTCGGGCTGCGAGAGGACCAGCTCGTCGTAGCAGCGGTTGAGGAACACGCCCTTGCTGTAGAGCATCGTCCCCATGGCGCCGTCGAAGAGCACGACATCCGGGCGGGTCAAAAGCTCGCGGAAGGGAACGCGGGTCATCGGGAGCCCCCTCGCTGCGCTCGGTCCAGGGCCGATCCTCTGACCGCCGCCTCGGCCACGCCGAAGTAGCGCGCCGCCGGATGGTGTACGACCAGGGCCACCGTCGAGGCCTCGGGCACGAGCTGGAAGGCCGTGGTGAGCGAGAGCCCGATGCGATCGAGCGGCAAGAGGCGCGCCACGAGGGCATGATCGTCGAGCTCGGGAATTGCCGGGTAGCCCCACGAATAGCGCTTGCCCTGATCGCCAGCGAGCCGGAGCTCGCGCCGGATCCGCCGGTGTACCCACGCGGCCGTGGCCTCGGCGGCCTCGACCGCGTAACCGTGCACGAAGTAGGCCTCCGAGTACTCGGCGCCCTGCTGCAGCTCGGAGTAGCGCGTCGTCGCCGCGGCACCCACCGTCACGGCCTGGACGGCCACGACGTCGTCGGGGCCGAAGTAATCGGCCAGGCACAGCCGCTGGCCGTCTAGCTGGCGCGGGAAGGTGAAGCGGGCCAGCTCGCCAGCAGCTTCGAGGACGACCAGAGTGTCGCCCTCGGCGCGGCAGCGGAAGTACCCGTAGACCGCCCGCGGCCGCACCACGTCCCCGAGCTCGCGCGTGTAGCGCGCGAACCGTGGCTCGAACTCCGTGTCGATCAGCTCCTGCCACGCCTGGCCCGTGCGGTTGAGCCCGCCCCACTGCAGGCGGAACAGGGTCTTGCGATCCATCAGTTCGGCCACCTCGGCCAGCTCGATGTCCGCGACCTCCCGTGCGCCCCAGAACGGCGGCTCGGGGATGCGCGGCGCCGCGGGCACGGCCCGCCCTGCCGGGCTCCCGGGGGCCGATCCGGCGTCTTCCCGGCGGCCCGGGGCATCTGCCGGTCGCGTGGCGGCCGCGACGGTGCGGCGAAGGAGCTCCTGGCGCCGGACGGGATCGCCCAGCTCGTCGAGCAGGCGCAGGCCCTCGAAGGCGTCGGCCGCGTAGAAGACCCCGGGCGGATAAGCCTTGGCTGGCTGCGGGAACAGGATCCGGCGCCCGAAGGCCGGATTGATCGCGGCCCCGCCCACGATCACCGGGATCTGGAGCCCGCGGCGGTCGAGTTCCTGGATGCACAGCTCCATCTGCTTGCTGGTGCTGACCAGAAGAGCCGACAGGCCGATGGCATCGGCATTCTCGGCGACGGCGCGGTCGAGGATCGTGTTGAGCGGCACCTGCTTGCCGAGATCCACGACCTCGTAGCCGTTGTTCGACAGGATCGTGTTGACCAGATTCTTGCCGATGTCGTGTACGTCGCCGAACACCGTGGCCAGCACCACCTTGCCCTTGGCAGAACCGGCCGGCGCCGCGCCCGGCGAGAGTTGCGACCGCCCGGCCTGGCCGCGATCCAGGAACTGCTCGAGGTGCGTCACGGCCTTCTTCATGACCTCGGCCGACTGCAAGACGAAGGGCAAGATGAGCTCGCCCGAGCCGAAGCGATCGCCCACGTCCTTCATCGCCGGCAGGAGCACCTCGTTGAGGATGGCGATCGGCGATCGCCGCGCCCGCTCGTCGTCGATCAGCGCCTCGATGCCCTCTTTTTGCCGGTGCAGGATCTGCCAATGGATCTTCTCGGCCACCGTGAGGTTTGCCGTGGGATCGACCCGTAGCGCGGACTCGCCCGGCGCCTTGCGGCCCTCGAACGCGGCGACGAGCCGGGCCAGGGCGTCGGGCCGGCGGTTGAAGATGAGGTCCTCGGCGAGCTCCCGATCGGCATCCGGGATCTCGGCGTGCGGCGTGATATGGGCCGGGTTGAGGATCGCGAGATCGAGCCCCGCCTGCACGGCGTGGAAGAGGAAGACCGAGTTGAGCACCGCCCGAGCCGCCGGAGCCAGACCGAAGCTTAGGTTCGACAGCCCGAGCAGGGTGAAGACCCCGGGCAGCTCCCGGTGGATCGCCCGGATCCCCTCGAGCGTGGCCACCGCGGAGTCGGCGAACTCGGCCTGGCCCGTCGCCAGGGTGAACATCAAGGCGTCGAGGATCAGGGATTGCGCCGGCAGGCCGTACTCGCCCACGGCGATGTCGTGAATGCGCCGGGCCACCGCGAGCTTGTGCTCGGCGGTCCGCGCCATCCCCGCTTCGTCGATCGTCAGCGCGATGACCGCCGCCCCGTGGCGCACCGCCAGCGGCAACACGGCGTCGAGCCGCGAGCGGCCGTTCTCGAGGTTGACCGAGTTGATCAGCGCCCGGCCGGGATAGACCTCGAGCGCCCGCCGCAAGACCGCGGGCTCGGTCGAGTCGAAGCACAGCGGGGCCTCGAGTCCCAGCGCCAGCTTCTTGACGGCCCGCGCCATCTGCTCGCCCTCGTCGGCCCGCTCGGTGAGCGCCACGCAGACGTCGAGCACGTGCGCGCCGGCCTCCTGCTGGGCGCGCCCGACGGCCAGGATGCCGTCGTAGTCCTCGGCCAGCAGCAGCTCCTTGACCTTGCGGCTGCCCTGCGCGTTGATCCGCTCGCCCACCATCAGCGGCCCGGGAACCTGGTGCAGCCCCACGGCGCGGATCGCCGACGCCAGTTGCGGCTCGGGTCGGTGCGCCGGCGCCACCCGCGGCTCGGGCGCACGGGAGCCCGGCCCGGCCCGGTGCCCCCCGTTCACCTGGGCGACCAGGTGGCGGATGTGGTCCGGCGAGGTGCCGCAGCAGCCGCCCACCACGCTGACGCCCAGGTCCTGCACGAAGCCGGCCAGCTGTGCCGCGAATTCCGCGGGTCCCAGCGGATACACCGCCCGCCCGTCCACGTTCTGCGGCAGGCCGGCATTGGGGATGACGCTGACGGGCAGGCCCGAGCGCTCCATCAGCCGCCGCACCGGCTCGCGCATGTGGTCGGGGCCGGTGGAGCAGTTGAGGCCGACCACGTCGACCGGGAGCGCCGTGAGGATCGCGATGGCGGCGTCGATGTCGGTGCCGAGGAGCATCCGGCCCGAGACGTCGAGCGTGACCTGCACCTGCAGGGGGATGCGGCGGCCCAGCTCGGCGAAGGCATCCTGGATGCCGGCCACCGCGGCGCGCACCTCGAGGATGTCCTGGCCGGTCTCGACCAGGAGCAGGTCGCAGCCGCCCTCGACCAGGGGGATCGCCTGCTGCCGGTAAGCCAGCGCCAGGTCCTCGAAGCCCACCGCCGCCAGCGCCGGATCGTCCGAGCCCGGCAGGAAGCCCGTCGGCCCCATGGAGCCGGCCACGAACCGCGGCTGGTCTGGCGTGGAGTGGCGATCGGCCACCTCGCGTGCCAGGCGGGCGGCCGCGAGGTTGATCGCGCGCGTGGTCGTCTGCACCGCGGGGCCCGCGACGTACTCGGCCACCTTGGGGGGCGTCGAGCCGAAGGTATTGGTCTCGATGACGTCGGCCCCCGCCTCGAGGTAGGCCTCGTGCACGAGCTGCACGACCTCCGGGCGCGTCACGCACAGGTAGTCGTTGAAGCCCAGGTAGCCGCCGAAATCCTGCGCCGACAGCCGCCCGAGGTTCTGCTGGTCCTGGAGCTGAGTGCCCATCGCCCCGTCGAACACCAGCGTGCGTCCGGCCATGGCCACCAGGTAGGGATGGGCCTCGGGGTTCGTCAATCCGTCCTCATTTCGGGCCTGGGAATCATGCCTGAACTCTCAGGAGCGAGCGACGTGCGCCTGGCTGGCTCAAAACACCAGGGCCGGCCCCATCTCGCTCACCTGCAGGGCCTTGATGACGTCGCCGATGACCCGGCCCGCCCGCTCGGTGTTCTCGGCCAGCAGGAGCTGGTACGGGGTGCTGGAGTCCTCGAGATGGCGGCAGAACGCGTCGTGGAGCCGCAGGCGGAGCTGCTGATCCTCCACCCGCACCGAGTTGTTCTTCAGCAGCACGTTGTCGGGATGGAAGACGTAGACCAGGTTGTAGGATCTCGATATCTGGTCGATCTCCTCGTGCAGCGAAGACAGATCCTCCATCCCGAAGACCTTTTCGTAGATCTTGATCGAATAGGCTCCCCGATCGAGGAAGACGATGTCGCGGTCCTCGACCGCCTGCTCGCGCAGCCGCATCATGTCGAGCAGCCTGCGCTGGGTCGACAGTGCCCCGCGATCCAGGTCGGGATACTCCTCGAAGAGATCCCAGGCGGCCTCCCGGACGAAGCCCACCCGCAAGGTCGGCAGGTTGAACATCTTCCGCAGGTTGTTGTTCATCTCGAAGAACTGGCGGACCGCCTCCAGCGTCTTCGACTTGCCCGTCCCCGGGGCGCCGTCAAAAACTACCTTGACCGGACTCATCTTCCTCTCCTCGCGTCTCAAAGATCGGGGCCGGCTGCCACGGAGGCGATGGCCTTCTTGAGGGCCTCCACCTTGTCGGTGCGCTCCCAGGGCACGTCGAGGTCGCTGCGGCCGAAGTGGCCGTACGCCGCGGTCTGGCGGTAGATCGGCCGGCGCAGGTCGAGCTCGCGGATGATGCCCGCCGGGCGCAGTTCGAAGGTCTCGAGGATGGCGCGCTCGATGGCCTCCTCGGCCACCGTCGCCGTCCCGAAGGTGTCCACGGCGACCGAGGTCGGCCGCGCCACGCCGATGGCGTAGCTCACCTGGACCTCGCACTTGCGGGCCAGGCCAGCGGCCACGACGTTCTTGGCGGCGTGGCGAGCCGCGTAGGCCCCCGAGCGGTCGACCTTGGTGGGATCCTTGCCGCTGAAGGCACCGCCGCCATGCCGGGCGTAGCCGCCGTAGGTGTCGACGATGATCTTGCGGCCGGTGAGGCCGGCGTCGCCCTGCGGCCCGCCGATGACGAAGCGGCCCGAGGGGTTGAACAGGTAGCGCGTGTCCTGGCGCATCGCCTCGGGCACGACCGGGATCACCACGTGCTCCATGAGGCCGGCCGCGATCGTGGCGTGGTCGATGCCCTCGGCGTGCTGCGTGGAGACCAGGATCGTGTCGACCCGCACCGGACGGCCGTTCTCGTACTCGACCGTCACCTGGGTCTTGCCGTCGGGCCGCAGCCAGTCGAGCTTGCCGGCCTTGCGCACGTGGGCGAGCTGGCGAGCCAGGCGGTGGGCGAGGGCAATCGGCAGCGGCATCAGCTCGGGGGTCTCGTCGCAGGCGAAGCCGAACATCAGGCCCTGGTCGCCGGCGCCGATCTCGTCGATCTTGGCGTCGATCTCGTCGATATGGGCCCGGAGCTCCCAGGAGTGATCGACCGCCGCCGCGATATCCGAGGACTGCTGATCGAGCGCCACCAAGACCGCGCAGGAGGACGCATCGAGGCCAAAGCGCGAATTGGTGTAGCCGATGTCGGCCACCACCTCGCGGACCAGGCGCGGGATGTCGACCCGGGCCTGGCTGGTGATCTCGCCCGTCACCAGGACGAACCCGGTGTTGGCTACCGTCTCGCAGGCCACGCGGGACATCGGATCCTCGGCCAGCATGGCGTCGAGGATGGCGTCCGAGACCTGGTCGCAGAGCTTATCGGGATGGCCTTCGGTCACCGACTCGGAGGTAAAGAGCTGGCGGCGTAGCTTACTCAAGCGGATCTTCTCCTATGCGGGTGCCTTTTTTGGGGGCCCGGCGGCACGCGGGGCAAAGCAGAAAAAGGCCTCTCTTGGATTCCACCAAGAGAGGCCTTTGGAAAAAGTCTCTCCCATCTATCGGTCCCCGGTAATCCGGTTCTCGCAGGATTTGGCACCTGAGCATAAAGCCTGGTTGCCCCGGCGTCTTCGGGCCAGTCCCTCAGCCGTCTCTTGATGGGTCATTCGACGTTATCACCCGATCCCCTTGACCGTCAAGCGGCAGGATCGTTGCGGATCGCCGGCCGGGCGAAGCATCGGGTCCCATCGATCCCCTCGAACCTGGATGTGGTGCGCCAGACGACGAGAGCTGCCGCCCGGTCAAGAGCGTGAATGGCACCGAAAGGTTGGAATTTTTTGCGGGCCGGGCCCGGCCTGCGGGTATACCACCGAGAGCAACGGGCGAGCGAGACGGGGGGGCGATGAGAGCTGGACGCATCTGGGCGATCTTGCCGGTGATCGGCGTCATGACGGGCTGTGCCTCGCTGCCTGGGCTCGGCAAGGCCACCAGCAGCGTCAAGGGCACGGTGGCCGCGCTCACCAACCTGGCGGCTACCGAGCTCGGGGGGACCGTCCTCGGCCAGAACGGGCAACCGGCGGCCGGGGTTTCCATCACGGCCTACCTGACCAACGCCTCGCCGCTGACCAATGCCTCGGCCCTCACCAACGGGTCGGCCCTGACCAACGGCTCGGCGCTGACCAACGCCTCGCCGTTCCGTGTGCTCGCGTCGGTGCTCGGAGGCCGGCGGACCCAGGCCGTCTACGGCATCCTGGACGTCGGCAGCGCGACGACGAACGCCCAGGGCCAGTACTTCATCACCCCATCGGCCACCGGGACGTTCAACATCGAGGCCGTCCAGTCCGCCACGAGCAAGGCCTGGGATGGTTCGGTCAGCTTCACAGGCGGCACCAGCGGCCTCGACGCCGGAGTGATGAACCTCCAGCCCACCGGGACCATCACCGGAAAGGTCACCGCGCCCAGCGATCCCTCGGTCACCGATTTCACGGGGGTCGACGTCTTCATCCCCGGATCCTCCTACCTGGCCAAGACCGACGCCAGCGGCAACTACACGGTCTCGAACGTGGCCGTTGGACGAGACTTCTCGCTCGTGGCGCAGGGAGCGGCCAACTCGAGCCTGGGGCAGGCCGAGCAGGACCACATCAAGGTCCAGCCCAACACGACGACCGACGCCCCCGACCTCCAGCTCGTCAGCAGCCCGCCCGTGGTCAACAGCATCACGCCGAACAACGCGGGCCCGGGTAGCTCCATCATCATCGAAGGTTCCAGCTTTGGTGCCTCCACCGGCAAGGACATCTCGGTCCAGTTTGCCGGCGCCCCGGCCACCACGGTCAACCGCCAGAGCGACAACAGCCTCTCGGTCGTGGTGCCGCAGGGAGCCACGTCCGGCAACGTGCTGGTGACGGTGGGCGGGATGGCTGCCGCGGGCTACCCCTTCACCGTCGTGGGCTCGCTGTCGGTCAGTCCGCAGCCGATCCTCGCCGGCACCACGGTCAACATCCCGCTCGTGGCCAGTGACACCAGCGGCAGGTCCATCGCGTACCCGCAGGTCCAGTGGTCGCTGGTCAACGGGACGGCCCCGGCCCCGATCGCGTCGGGCTCGTTCAGCCTGACGGCGGCCACCGTCACCGGCATCACGCCCGGGGCGGCGACGCTGTCGGTCCGCGCCGGCGACGTGACGGAGTCCGTGCCGCTGGATATCTTCGCCATCACGGGCGTCGCGCTCAGCACGGACAGCGTGACCCTCGACGGCCTACCCACGGACGGCACGGCGCCCGCCCCCGGGTTCGTCACCACGGCCACCTTGAGCGCCACCGTGACGGCCACCGACATCGCGGGCCGGCGGGTGACCTGGTCGTCCTCGGATCCCGCGGTAGTGACGGTCGACGCCAGCGGCGATCTGGCTGCCACCATGACCCCGGGCTCGGCCACCATAACGGCCTCCTCGATCGACGATCCCACCAAGATCGCCACCGCCTCGGTCGTGGTGACGAGCCAGGGTCAGCTCGACCTGGGGATCAACTGATGCCGCGACTCCTCTCGCTTGTTTCCGGCGCGGCCACGGCGGCCCTGGTGCTGTTGGCCGGCTGCAAGGCCACCGGCCTGGCCGGTGCGGTGCAAGGCATGCTGCCCGAGGTGGGCGCATCCCGGTCCGCGGCACCCGCATCCGCCGCCGAGACGGTCGCCGCCGCGGCGGGCCCGGCGGCCCGCCCGACCGGTCGCCTGGATCTCGTGATCCGCTGGCCTAAGGGCGGCACCGGCCTGGCCGGCTACCGCACCCAGCTCCTGCCGGATAGCACGGACCTCCTCGACATCACGGTCAGTTCCGGCAGCACCCCGATCGCCTCCGCCTCCGTGGCCCGGCAGGCGGGGGTGGCCACGGCGAGCGCCTCGCTGGTCCTGCCAACTGCCGACAACCTCTCGGTCGAGGTCGATGCCCGCGCCGCGGGCACGTTCGCTCCGATCGCCCTGGGGACGGCCTCCGGGGTCAACATTCTCCAGAGCGAGAGCACGCCGGTCTCGATTTCGATGACCCCGCAGTACTTCCCGACCATCCAGTCGCTGAGCACCGACGTGGCTTCGCCGGGCCAGGCCGTGACCTTCTCGGGTCTCAACCTCGCGGTGCCCTGGGCCGCGCCGCCACAGGTCATGTTCTCGGGCTCCGGCGCGTCCGTGTCCGCAGCCGTGACGATCGCAAGTTCGTCGTCCCTGCTCGTCACGGTGCCCGCCGGCGCCACCGTGGGCCCCGTGCAGGTGATCGATGACGGCGTTCCGTCGCAGTCGAACGCCATGTTCTGGGTCGCCACGGGCCTGTCGATCGCCTCGACCCAGGCCGCCTGGGATCCCAGCCCCGCGGGAACCCGCCTGCTGGCTACCGGCCAGTCTTTGCCGCAGCTTTCGGCCACCGCGCAGTTCGTCTTCGCCCCGAACGCGACCTACAGCGCCGAGCCGCAGCCGACCTGGTCGACCAGCCAGGCGCTGGGCGCTTACAACCCGTCTTCGGGATTCGCCTCGGTCTTCACCGCCGGCGGCAAGACCGGCTCGACCGTCTGCTCGGCGACGCTGGGGTCGCTGCAGTCCAACTCGCTCACGGTCAACGTGCGCAGCGTTACCATCGCGATCACCCCCTTGACGGCGCGGATCGGGCCTTCCGGGGCCATCGACGCGACCTACAGCGCAGTCGACACCCTCTCGGATACCCCGAGCGACACCTCGACGCTGAGCGCGGCCGTCTTCTCGGTGAGCACGGATTCGGTCGCCATCGATCCCAGCTCGGGGCTGGCCACCGTGGCCAACATGGGCAGTGAAGGGAACTTCGTCGTGACGGCCGCCTCTCCGATCGATCCCACGCAGAGCGCGACCGCGGCTGTCACGCTCGGCAACTACGAGATCTCCGCCCTCACCGCCGAGTACGGGGTCATGTCCGGTCCGATCGGCGTGGCGCTCGACGCCACCGGAGACGTCTGGGTCAGCGATACGGGAGACGGCTTACTCAAGGTCCTGGAGCACCCGCTCTCCGGGTCCACCCTCGTGGCCCTTACCAGCACCGTCCTGATGGGGCTCACCGGCGGGGTCGGTACGACCACCCACTGGGCTCCCACGGGCCTGGCCGTGGACTCGCTGGGTGACGCCTTCGTCGCGAATCCTCTGGACAACGTGATCCGCGAGATCACCCCCCAGGGCGCCTCCTCGATCTATGCGGGGAACAGCAACGGATATGCGGGCTACCAGGATTCCGCCAGCGGTCCGCCGATGTTCAACGGTCCGCAGGGCGTGGCCCTCGACGCTTCGGGCGACCTCTTCGTGGCGGACACCAACAACAACCGGATCCGCGAGGTCACTCCCTCCGGCACGGTGACCACGTTCGCCGGGTCCGGCAATGCGGCGGAAGCCGACGGAACCGGAACGGCGGCCGCCTTCAACAGCCCGGTGGCCCTGGCGTTCGACAGCTCGGGCAACCTGTTCGTCGCCGATAGCGGGGGCAGCGCGATCCGCGAGATCACGCCGGCAGGCGTGGTGTCGACCGTTGCAACCAAGGTCTGGGCCGCATCTGGCGTGGCCGTCGACGGCCAGGGCGACGTCTTTGCGACCGACGGTTCCAACAACGCCGGCGCGGTCTACAAGATCTACCCCGGCGGCCATGTCGTGCAGATCGCCGGCGGTGGGGCCAACAACCTGCCCGGAATCGGGACCGCGACCCATTTCGCCGCCCCGTGGGCGATCACCGTGGACGCCTCGGGCGACCTGTTCGTGGCGGACTCGCAGGACAACACCGTCCGCATGATGGTGCCGGTTCCGTGATCTCGAGGGAGCGAGCGCGACCGGGCCTCTGGACCGCGATGGGGGCCGCCAGCGGCGCTATCGGCTGGGGCCTGGCGGCCCTGGTGGTCGCCGGCTGCCAGCTGGCGCCCGCGTCGCTGCCGGCGCCGGGTCATGGGGTCCCGAGCGGGACGATCGCCAGCAGCCCGGCGCAGGGCTGCGCCGGGTCCGTCCGTTCGGCGTCGGGATGCACGGCCCCGGGCTCCAGCGGCGCCCCGCCCTCGGCCATGGCCGCCGTCGGCCAGCTACGCCTGGTGGTCCACTGGCCGACCGGGGCTGGCAGCGATCTGGCGGGCTACCACGTCCAGCTCATCCCCGACAGCACGTCCCGGATCGTCGTGACGGCGAGCTCGGGGAGCGTCGTGGTGGCGACCGGCCAGGCGATCCGGCAGGCTGGCCAGGCCACCAGCTCGCTCGATCTCACCATCCCGGTTTCGAACAACCTCGGGATCCTCGCGCAGGCCTTCGCCGCCAGCGCGTCGACGCCGATCGCGCAGGGCGCGGCGGCGGGGGTGTCGATTCTCCAGAGCAAGATCACCGACCTGTCGTTGACCATGGGATCCCTCTACGCGCCGGTGGTCACGACCCTGAGCGATTCGGTGGCCCGGCCCGGCGACACGCTCCAGCTTTCTTCCGGGGCCGCTGGCTCGCTCGCGGTGCCGTGGGCCGCGACGCCCGAGGTCCTGTTCTGCGGCGCGACAGCCAGCCAGTCGGCGGCCGTGACCGTCGTCAGCTCCACCTCGCTGTCGGTGAACGTCCCGGCACAGGCCGTTTCCGGCCCGATCGCCGTCGTCGACGACGGCGTGGCCGCGGCCAATCCCCCGACCGTCTGGCTCGCATCGAGCCTCGGCCTCGGCGCCTGGGGCTCTCTGGCCTGGTATTACTACGACCCGGACGCGCTGGCCACCCAGATCCTCCTGCCGGGCAGCCAGAGCACCTTCTCGTCCACCCCCACCTGGATCCTGGCGCCGGGCGCAACCGCTGCCGGAGCGCCGGTCCCCGTGTGGTCGTCGAGCAACCCGCAGGCCGGCAGCTTCCAGTCTCCCACCGGCCTCTCCGACGTCTTCGTTGCCGGTTCGACCATACTGGCCACCACCAGCTTCGAGGCGACGCTCGGGACCCTGGTGGCGACCACGGAATCCAACTCCGATCCGGCTTCCGCCGAGATCGAGAACGTCTCGTTCAGCCTGGGTGCGAGCGCGACCCGCATCGGCCCCACCACGAGCACCGACTCGGTCGTCTTCAGCCCGGTCAATACCTTCTCGGACGGCTCGACGCTCAGCGTCAGCACTCTCACCTCGAGCGATGCCGCCAGCCTGTCGCTCTCGGTCCTGACCGAGAATGCCAACCTGCAGGCCGTGACTACCCTCGGCAAGATCGCCGACTGGCAGCACGAGGGCGCCGTGACCGTCGCCGCCCAGTCCGGGGTCGATCCCACCCAGCTTGCGTCGGCCTCGGTGGTTCTTGCGGGCTACCGCTCGACCACGCCGGCCGCCGGCTCCCTGTCTGGGCCCGAGGGCATCGCGGTCGATGGCGCGGGCGACGTCTATGTCGCAGATACTGCGAACGCTCGCATCCAGGAGATGCCCGCAGGCGGGTCCGTTTCTACCCTGGCCTCGGGTCTGAGCTTCCCCGAGGGGATCGCCCTCGATGGTGCGGGCGACGTCCTCGCTGCGAACTCCGCTGCCGGTACCGTTGTCAGGATCGATTCCCACGGAAACCAGACGGTCGTCGCCGGTACCACGAACAGACTCGGCTACGGTGGCGATGGCGGCCCTGCCACCGCCTCGGGCGCACTGCTCGACGATCCCTGGAGCGTCAGCGTGGACGCCGCGGGCGACCTCTTCATCGCGGATACCTTCAACGAAAGGGTCCGCATGGTTCCTGCGGCCAGCGGAATCTTCTACGGTCAGGCGATGACGGCCGGCGACCTGTACACCATAGCTGGAGACGGCACCGGGACTTTCGGCGGCGACGGCGGACCAGCGACCAGCGCCGGGCTCGTCCCCTACTACACGAGCACCGACGCCAGCGGCGACCTCTACATCTCGGACGACAACTCCAGCCAGAGCGACGTGCGCGTCGTCAGTCCCGCCGGGAACATCTCCACGCTGGCCGTGCTCGGCAAGGCCACCGACAATCCCAGCCATCCAGTCTACGGCCTGGCGATCTCGCCCGCCGGCAACGTCGTCGCGGTGGTCGGCAACGACCTGGAGGCCATCACGCCTGCGGGCGGCGTCATGCCCCTGGCCGGGCTGGCAGGCGATGCCAGCGGGGCGGGCGACGGGATCGGCTCGGCCGTCGGCTTCAACGGGCCTTATGCCCTTGCCTTCGACACCGCCGGCAACCTCTGGGTCGCCGACACCGGGAACGACAAGGTCCGGGAGCTGACCCCGGGTCCCTGAGACGATGTCGATCACCGGGTCAGCGTGGCTCGGTGCGGAGGCCCCGGAGAAGACCTTCTCGCTCCCGCCGACCATGCGAAGGGCCCTGGTCGCCTCTTCGGGGGTCATTCCCGGGGCCGGGAAAGCACGCCTGGAACCGGGTCGCAGGGAGAGACTTCTCATCCTTTCCCGATGACGTGAAGGCTAGCTTTCGGATGGCACTGGAGGAAGCCCGTGAGGGCAAGCATCCGTCAATCTCCGATTGAGTCCCCCACCGTCTGCGCCGACAGCGTTGAATGAACCGCCACCCGCTGAGCGTGGCTACGCAGCAGCTTGCCCGCAGCGGGGGGTAGTTTGCGGGGGGCAAGGCCCCCTGCAAGTCACTGCCCCGAAGGGGAGTTTCTGATGAGGCAGACGATGACTCGCGAGGAGCTGAAAGCCAAGTACCGGGCCGAGGCAGAAGTTGCTGCCGGCCGGCCGCTTGCAGATGAAGAGCTTGAAACGGGAATGGTCCTGAACCCCGGCGAGAATCCCTTTAGGGGGGAGCCGGGTCAGGGCACGGTGAAGAAGCCCTCGTTCTCCGCCAAGGAGGCCTCGGCCAGCGGCCCGGCCGTGGGGACGGTCGCCTCCCGGTAGAGCCGGCCCTGATCGAGGGCCTCGAGGGCCGCTCGGATCTGGGTCCGGACCGGGACGTTGGGAATCTGGGCCAGCAGGGTGCCCACGTCGAGCTGCGCCGGCCAGTCGTAGGCCAGTCCGTGCAACTGCACCACGCGATCGAGGACCGTCGCCACCTCGGACTGCGTGGCCTGTCGCACGCTCGGGCAGTGCGTGGAAATGGCCCGCTTGAAGAAGTGCTCCATCTCCTGCCGGGCGCCTGGCCCGAAGCGCTCGGCGGCCAGATCCGGAAAGACCGAGCGATCGTCTTGCTGGCGGCTCGAGCCCTCGTACATCCGCTCGGTCTTGAGTCGGGAGGCCGTGGCCGCCACCACGTAGATCGGATAAGGCATCGCCTGCATCCAGCCCAGCAACCAGGCGAGGTGGCGGTACGCCAGCAGCCGGCTGGCCTTGCCCAGCCGACCGGCCAGCTCGACCTCGTCGAGCAGGATGACCCAGCCCTGGTAGCCGCTGTAGCGGATGGCGTCCGCCATCACGCCAAAGTATGCCGGTGCGTGCAGATGCGCCCGGAAGCGTTCGGCAAACCGGGGCATGGCCTCGCCCCGGCAAGCCCGGTGGATGCGGCGCACCTCGGACATCGCCAGGGGGCAGCCCACCAGATCGCCGTAGAGCAGGTCCTGTTCCTCGCCCGCCGATGCGAACAGATCCTCGAGGACGATGGCCGGCAAGGGATGGGGGTAGCGGCCCAGCGCCTTGATGGGGCTGTTCGCCAGGCCATCCCCGCCGCGCCGGAGCAGCGGAGCGAGGATCCCGGGTATGACCGAGTCCGGCACCCGCAGCGCGGCGGCGGCCCGTCCGTAGAAGGGCAGCAACTGGTGCAGCGAGACCTCCCGCGACAGCGCGATCATGCTCACCGCAAAACCGCGCTCCAGCGCCGCGTGCGCCAGCGTCGTCAGCATGTGCGTCTTGCCCTGGCCGTACTCGCCCCACAGGATCCGCCCCTCGGGCTTGCCGCCCGCGGCCAGCGACGCCAGGTCGCCCAGGAACATGTCCGTGACGGGCTTGCGGATGTCCGGCATGAGCCGGGTCGCCAGCCGGGTCGGTACGCCGGCCCGCAAGGACTCGACCGCCGCCAGGGCCAGTGCCGCCTCGTCCATCGCCATCGCGCCCTCTCGCCTAGAACCGCGTCGCCGCCGCGACGACCGCATCCCGGAGGTTCCAGCCGTCCGTCGGCATTCGCGGCGCCTGGGAATTGCGGGGCACGTCGAGATCGTCGAGCAAGAGCGTCACCCGCCGGGCGACCTGCTCGGGGAAATCCGCCCCGAGCTCATGCTGCAACTGCGCCACATCGACCAGATCGGCCATGCTGTTGAACCGCGCGAGCTTGACCAGGCCCGTCTGCAGGCGCATCCACAACGCCTCGTAGCTCTTGAAGCCGCGCCGCGTATCCTCGATCAGCGTCTCGCGCCCGGCCAGGACCAGAGCAAAATGAGTGAGGACCTCGGCATCGTCGATGACCTGCCGGAGGAGTTCCAGCGTATCTTGAGCCTGGGCCACCGTGTAAGCCCAGCGATTGGTGTCCGGCGACCGCTCCGCCATGGCCTCGAGGTCGTCGACCGTCACCACCAGCCCCTTCCAGCCAGCCAGACGCAGCAGACCGAGCAGGGAGGTCAGCCAGGTGCGGGCCGAGGGCTTGCGCAGCACCTCGAACTGGCCCGTGCGCAGCTTCTGCGCGCGATCGTGCTTGTCGCCCGCCAGCCAGCCGACGAGCAGCCGAACCTGCTCCTCGCTGTCCTGGACCAGCCGCGCCCGCACGACGCGCTGCGCGAACGTGGCAAAGGCCGGGGCGAGATCCGCCGGGCGAAAGAGCACGGCGGCGGCCTCCCGGATGTCGCGTCGGGCCTCCTCGGCCGGCATCCCGCGATCGCACAGGAACGGCCAGAGCGGTCCGGAGCCGGGGTAGTCCGAGCCGTAGCCGAGGTGCGAGACCACCTGCAGGCAGAGGCGGTCGACCAGGCCGGCCAGATCCAGATTCCTGGCGATCGTCCGGTACAGGGCCGGCAGATCCCCGAGCCTGTGGCCGATATCCCGCGCCGACAGCGCCACCACGGCGTAGCCGAGATCCCGCGCGTCCTGCCCGAGGCAGCGCAGCAGGTGCGACTTGCCCGAGCCGCCCGGTCCCACCAGCACCTTGACCTTGCTGCCGCCACCGGGCAGGAAGGCTTCGAGCTGGTAGCGCCGGAAGAGATCGAGCCAGACCTCGCGGCCGAGCGTCATCCGCGCGAGCAGACCCGGATCCGCAGGCGGCCGGCCTTCTTGCAGGGTCGCCAGATCGTGCTGGAGTGCCATACGTCGCTGCCTTTCGCTGGCCCCTGGCGCCTAGGCCTCGGCCGACGCTCCGGCCCCGGTGCGCTCGTACACGATCAGGCTCCCGAGCCGGGCCTCGCGGCCCTGGCGATCGACGACCGCGAACACCTTGTCCTGCCCCCGGGCGAACCCGAACTCGAACCGATGCCCGTCGAACTCCACGTCCGGTTCCTCGCGCAGGCGGGCGAGGTCGAAGAGGAAGAGCTGGCGGGGATACTCCTGCCGGGCTGCCTGGCGCAGGGTCAAGAGGTCGTAGATCATCGCCAGTTCGACGGAATTTCCCCACTGCACCTGACCGCCGTACTTGGCGCGGTTGGCGATCTGGTAGGCGGCCAGGAGCTCCTTCTTGAAGGTCTGGGCCTCGAAGCGACTCCGCACCACCCGCTCGTAGCGCCCGGCGACCCACGTGGCCAGCTCCTTGGGGGCCAGGGCCGTGGTGCGCTCGCTCTTGCGCCCGAGGGCCAGGCGCGTGTAGCCGTCTTGCACGTTCAAGGTCAGCTTGAAGGGCGGGAACTCGTACTCGCGCTCGGCCACCCTCTGCAGCGGCACCCCGGCATCGCGCAGCGCGGTTTCGGCCTCGGCCACCCACTCGGGAGTCCGCGTGTACTCCTGCAGCGCGCGCAGGGCCTCGGTCAGCTGCGGCTGGCGCTCCTGCCAGCGCAGATCGGCCTGTTCCCGCTCGGTGGCGAAGGTTGCCATGGCCTTGGTGATCGCGGCGAAGTCCCAGGTCGTCTGCCCCTTGCGGACCAGGGCCCAGGCCCGCGCCATCCGCTTGATCGCGTTGGCAATCTCGGGTACGAAGGCCAGGGCCTCGGGGGCCTCGACAGCGGCAGGTGACGGCACGCGCGGACTCTTTCTTCTCGAACAATAGGGCGGGACGCGGATTATGTTGCCATAGCCCGCCGCGGATTGTCGAGACCGAGCGCTCGGTGAACGCCCCCTGCGCTCGCATTCGCTCGCCCCATGTTGATCCCGCGGCGGGATCGAGGTAGAGTCGAAGGGTGCGGATCCTTGCACGCAAGACCCTCATCGCCTATGCAGAGAGCCGCAGGGCCCATTCCGATCACAGGGCGCTCAAGGCCGCGCTCGACGCTTGGTTCGCAGAAGTTTCGCGGGCCGAATGGCAGAGCTCGGCCGAACTCAAGGAGCACTACGCATCGGCGAGCGTCGTAGGCGACCGGGTCGTTTTCAACGTCAAAGGGAACGACTACCGGCTGGTCGTGGCGATGGACTACGAACGGCAGGTCGCCTTCATCAAATGGGTGGGCACGCACCGCGAATACGACGCGATCGATGTGAGGACGGTCAGGTATGGAGATTAGGCCGATTCGCTCCGAGGACGATCACCAGCGCACCTTGAGGGAAATCGAAACACTCTGGGGCGCTCCTCCGGGTACTCCGGACGGCGATCGCCTGGATGTTCTGCTGACTCTCGCCGAGGCCTGGGAACGCGACCATCATCCGGTCGATCCGCCCGATCCTATCGACGCGATCCGTTTTCGGCTGGACCAGCAAGGGCTCGACGCCAAAGCCCTCGAATCGGTCATCGGTACCCGGGGCCGGGTCTCCGAAGTCCTCAACCGGAAGCGGCCGCTGACCTTGCGGATGATCCGCGGCCTGGCTGCCAACCTGGGCATACCCGCCGGCATTCTTATCCAGGAGCCGGAGATCAGGGTACCCTCTCGTTCGGCCAGGCATCCTCGCCACCGGAAGACGGGATAGCCGACCGAGGATCTCAGGCTTGCGGAGCTCGCCCTCGCGTCCGAAGGTACCGGACCCTGGCCGCGAGGGTCGTGGGCCGGATCGTCGGAGCGTTTGCCAGGAAAGGGCTCGGCCAGGCGTAGGCAATCGAGGGTCCGCACGCCGCCGTGGCCGGGCCGGCATCGCTCGTGTAATCTGGGGATCGTGAACGTGACTCGCCCCGACATCGAGCGGGAGGCTCGTGCGCTGGCCGAACGGGAGGGCCTGGCCGCCGTCTTCCTCTTCGGATCCTGGGCCCGGGGTCGCCAGAGACCCGACAGCGACGTGGACCTTGCGCTGCTTGGCACGGCTGCTCTCGATCCGCTTGCCCTTTTCGACTGGGCCGCGGGCCTCGAGTCCATCCTCGGACGCCCCGTCGACCTCGTGGATCTGAGGTCCGCCTCCCCGATCCTGGCCCGCCAGGTCCTGCGGCACGGGAGTTGCGTCGTGCGAAAGGATCCGCGTTCCGTCCAGGAATTCATCGCCCGGACGCTCACGGATTACGAGGATTTGAAGCGCGCCCGGGCGCCCGTCGAGCGCGCCCTGCTCGGAAGTCGCCGTGGTTGACCAGGACATCCTTCTCGCCAAGGTGGCCGCCATCCGTCGGTGCCTGGAGCGCATCCGGACGGTCACCGGCGGGGATCCCGAGAGCCTGGTCGACCTCGACAGGCAGGACGTCTTCGTGCTGAACCTCCAGCGCGCCGTACAGGCTGCCATCGATCTCGCGGTCCACATCGTATCGGACGAGAGCTGGGGTATTCCCGCCACACTCAAGGAGGCGTTCACGCTCATGGCGGCCCACGGCGTCGTCTCCCGGGATCTCGGCGGGCACCTCGAGGCGATGGTGGGATTCCGCAACCTCGCGGTCCACGATTACCAGGCCATCGAGCCGCGGGTGCTCCAGCGGATCTTGACCGAGCGCCTGGGGGACCTGGATACGTTCTGTGACGCTGCGCTCGCGTTTGCCGGCAGACCGCCCGGAGCCGGATAATTCCGGAGGCCTTTCCGCTCCAGCGCAGGGGATTAACGGTAGGACCCGCTCACCATGACGCTTTCAGGCAACGTTCAAGCTTGGCGACCGGAACCCCTGACAGACGGTTCAAGCCTGCACTCGGGCGAGCATTTCCGTTCGTTCCATGTTGATCCCACGTCAGGGAGCTGAGCCCGGTCCCGTGAAGACGATCTCTATCCCCTCGCCGGACCGCCGGTAGGTCGCCCCGCACTCGGGGCAGACCAGGTGCGCCCCCGCGGCGCTCGCGTCGCCCCTCGCTTCGAGCTTGATCCCGCAGGCACAGGCCCAGCCGCGCAGGCGGGCGGGATTGCCGTAGACCATCGCATGCGGCGGGACGTCCTTCGTCACCACCGCGCCCGCTCCCACGAAGGCGTACTCGCCGATGGTGTGCCCGCACACCACGGTGCAGTTGGCCCCCAGCGTGGCGCCGCGCTTGACGATCGTGGGCGCGTAGTCCTTGGCCGGGTCGTTGCGGCGCACGTGCGAGCGCGGGGTGACCACGTTGGTGAACACCATCGACGGTCCGCAGAAGACGTCGTCCTCGAGGATCACCCCGGTGTAGACCGATACGTTGTTCTGGATCTTGACGTTGTTGCCGATGCGCACGCCGGGCGAGATGACCACGTTCTGCCCGATGTTGCAGCGCTCGCCGATCTCGCAGTCCTTCATCACGTGGGAAAAGTGCCAGATCTTGGTCCCCGCGCCGATCTGGCACGGCTCGTCGACGTAGCTCGACTCGTGGACGAAGTAGGTCTTGTCGGTCGCCAGCGTCACGCGGTCATCCTCTCTGCGGCCATCACCTGGCCGGCCCGCTCGAGCACCTTCACCACGCGGGCTCCGCTGGCACCGTCCGTCAGCGGCGGCCGGCCCGTCTGGCAGGCCTCGAGGAAGTCCAGGAGCTCGAGCTTCATGGGCTCGCCCGGGCCCAGTTCGAGGGCGCGGTAGCCCTCGTTGCGGGCCACGAACTCGCCGTCGTCGGGATCGAAGCCCTTGTCGTACACCTTGACCTTCTCGGTCTTCAAGACGTCGTTGAACACGACCATCCGGCGCGAGCCGATCACGACGAACTGGTGCAGCTTCTCGGGCTCGAGCCAGCTCACGTGTACGTGCGCCGAGAGCCCCGAGGGGAACTCAAGGTCCACGTGTACGGCATCTTCGCGCGGCGTGCCGAGGATGCGGTAGCCCCTGGCATCCACCCGCCGGGGCTCCTCGCCGGCCAGGCGCAGGATGAGGGAGAGGTCGTGCGGGGCGAAGCTCCACAGCACGTTCTCCTCCATCCGGAGCTTGCCGAAGTTGAGCCGGCTGCAGCGGATGTGCCGGACCGCGCCCAGCTCGCCCGAGGCGATCAGCTCCTTGATCGCGGTGAAGGCCGGGTGGTACTCGAGCAGGTGGCCGACCATCAGCACCCGCCGCCGCTCGTCGGCCAGATCCACCAGGGCGTCGGCCTCGGCTCCCGACAGGGCCAGGGGTTTTTCGACGAAGACGTGCTTGCCGGCCAGGAGGGCCTTGCGGGCCAGCGGGAAGTGCGTGGGCACCGGCGTCGCCACCGCGATGGCGTCGATCGTGGGTTCGGCCAGGATCTCGTCGAAGGAAGCGGTGGTGCGGACCCCGTGCTGCTCGCGCACGGCCGCCAGGCGTTCCGCCGACAGATCGCAGACGACCGCCAGTGCATCGAGATCGTCAAGGTTGCGGATGAGGTTGGGGCCCCAGTATCCGGCCCCGATCACGGCGATGCGAGTCATAGCAAGAAGATCTTACACGAACGGCGGCTCCCCCCGCACGCGGACGTGGGAGGATCGGGCCCGTCGCTGCGGACCCCCACTCGGGGTCTATCGAACGGCCGGGACCCTATGTCCGGCCAGGATAACCTATGCGGATTGGTCTTTATCGGCGACCGCCGCATCACCGGGGATACCGCACTGCGTGCCTCCGGCGACGTGAACCAGACCTTCGAGCAGCTGCGTGCCTTGAAACGCTGCTGGATCTGGGGTAAGAAACGAAGGAAAGCTCCCAGAAGAGGATCTGCCGTGCGTCTGACCCCAGCGCAGGCCGGGGCCATTCGAGCCGCGGCCCAGCAGTGCTTCGGCGCCGAGGCGCGAGTCCGGCTCTTCGGCTCCCGCGTCGACGATCGCCGCCTCGGCGGAGACATCGATCTGCTTGTCCAGCCCGCCTTGCCCCTGGCACCCGCCGACGCATTCGCAGCCAAGATCCGGTTCCTTGCCAAGCTCGAGCGGACCCTGGGTGAGCGGCGGGTCGACGTGGTCGTCGAGGGCACGGATGACCGCCGCCCGATCGTCCAGGTCGCCCTCCGGACGGGCATCGCGCTGTGAGCCCCGACTCGGTGCGCCTCTGGCAGGCCCTCGACGCTTGCAAGCAACATGCCCAGGCGCTCACTGAAGCCCTCGACGACATCGCGGCCATGGGCATTACGGGCCTCGACCTTGCAGACCTTTCGCGAGCCGACCGCCGCCTACTCGATCAGTTCGCCTACCGGTACACGCGCCTACAGGACGACATGGGCGCACGCCTGATGCCCGCCGCGTTGCGGGCCCTGGGCGAAGACGTCGTTCCGATGGCCCTTCTGGACCGGCTCGACCGTCTTGAGCAGCTGGGATGGCTCCCGTCCGCCGAGGAATGGTCAGAGCTACGCCAGATCCGCAACGAGTTCGTGCACGCGTACCCCGAGACCCCGGCCGAGCGGCTGGCGGAGCTGGAGGCGGCCATCACCTCGGCTAGCCGGATGCTGGCCATCTTGAAGCGGATGGATGAACGGGTAACAGGTCGCTTCGGCGCATCCGGATAGTGGAAGGGATCCCAAGATTGCGTGACGAGGCCACGCGCTAGCGGACGGCGCAGGCTGCCGGATGTGGCCAGGCGCACCCACGGCCGCGCCGCCTCGGCGGGATCAGGCGGATCGCTCATTGGCGATGACGCCCTCTGGCAGGGCCGACGAGATAAGGGTCCCTGGAACCGGGTCGCCGGCACCTTCGCCCGGCACCTCGGCAGTTCCTGACGCAGCGCGGAGAATCGCCCTCTGCGCGCAGCCCGTCGTAGCCGGATGGAACAAGGCCAGCGCCATCGGGGCCCACGGCGAGGAGCCCAGCAGCCAGGCGAGATGGCGATAGGCCAGGTCTCGTTCCCGAAGTGGATAGCAAGATCTCGGTCCGGGTATTGTATATATTGTAATACTTGATAGACTCAGTGCCCGGGAGGTTTGCCATGCCCAAAGTGCAGAAATACGGCGGTTCTCTCGGCATCACCCTGCCATCCACCGAACTGGAGGCCTTGGGAATCAAGCAAGGTGATGACGTGCTCGTGCGCCGCCGAGGAAGTCTTCTGGAGGTCGTCCCCGTCGAAATGCGGCCAAAGCTCCGCCCGGCCTTGCAAGACCTCTACAATGAGACGACCGAACAGTTTGGCCCGGCCCTCGAACGCCTGGCTAAGTGACTTCCGAGATCGTCTATCTCGAGATCGAGGAGGTCGTCATCATCCACGACCTGCTGATCGAGCAGTATGGCGGAATCGGGGGGCTTCGCGGCGGGCACGAAGGTTACAACCTCGTGGCCAGCGCAGTGGATCGGCCCAAGAGCAAGGCGTCGTACGAGGGGGCCGACCTTCTGGCTCAGGCCGCCGCCTTGATGTTTGGCCTGGCCAAGAACCACGGGTTCGTAGACGGCAACAAGCGCGTGGCACTGGCGGCCACGAACATGTTTGTCCGAGCGAACGGCTGGCGGTTGATGTGCGCACACGAGGCGATAGCCGCGTTCCTGGAGCAGTGCAGCGATCCGAGCTGGACCGAGGCCTCCGTCTCGGTTTTCGTCAGAAGCCATGCGACGCGGGATCCATAGCGGCCTCCGCGAGCTTCGGGTCCAATCCGGGGGCAGGCCGCTCCGGGCGCTGTATGCTCCTGGCCCACTTTTCAGTGTGAAGCGTAGCGCCGACCAGACTGGCGGCCGCTGAAGAGGTCGCAGCGACCTGGCGAAGCTCGCGAGGCCGAAGTGAAATCAGGCTCCCGATAGGGAGCGCCAAGCTGGAACCATGTAGATAGTTGCTCCCGATGGGGGGCAAATTACGGTGCCGCGTCCGGCGGCGATCCCGATAGGGGTCATGATGTGCCGTGTCGCCGCGCTGATTCCATGTTATGCTCCCAATCGGGAGCACCGGCCATGGCACCAATCCGAAAATTGCCCGATCGCACGCGCAGCCCGCTCGAAGGGCGGCGCCAATCGCCGATCGCGGCTCGCGTGGCGCGCTTCGTTCGCGAGCGCAGGCGAGCGAACCGCCTCGATCAGGCCGAACTCGCGACCCTGGCGAACGTGGGCAGAAGGTTCGTCTCCGAGCTCGAGGCCGGCAAGCCGACCATGAGGCTCGACGCCCTGGAAGCGGTCCTCGGGGTGTTCGGCAAGACCCTCGACCTGGTCGACCTCGAGCGCACGGAGGCCGCGGGCGCTACCCGGGCAGGAGGCGCGGATGCAGAGGACAGCTAGAATCTGCCTGGACGGTGTCCCGGTCGGGCGGCTCGAGGAGGTGGAAGCGGGCTCGGAGTTCCGCTACGATCCTGACTGGGCGGCAAATGAGGATGCCTTGCCGATCTCGCTCACGATGCCGGTGCGCATGGAGCCGTACCGGTCCAGGGGACTCCATCCGTTCTTCGAAAACCTCCTGCCCGAGGGGTGGCTCCTGGAGCTGTCGACACTGGCTCTCAAGATCCCGAAGGACGACGCCTTCGGGCTGCTGCTCGCCACGTGCAGGGATTGTCCCGGGGCCGTCGAGGTCCTGCCCATCGAGGGGGCCGGGTGATGGCCGCTTGCCTGGCCTGCCAGGAGCCGGGTCCTGACGAGACGGGGTACCACCCCCGCTGCGCTCGGGCCCTCTTCGGCACCAAACGGCCGCCACAGGTGGAGGCTGACTCGCGCCGCATCACCGAGCTCGGTCTCGAGATGATCCGTCACACCACCCTGTCGGGGGTGCAACAGAAACTTTCGATGTCCCTGGTCGGCGGCAGGCTGATCGTCACCACCGCCGGCCTCGAAGCGACGCACGTGCTCAAGCCTCCGTCGTCGATCTTCGCGCACCTTCCCGAGAACGAAGCCGTCTCGATGCGGGTGATGGCCCTCGCCAGGGTGGCCGTGCCGCCGTCCGGGCTGGTGCGGACGGCGGACGGAAAACTGGCGTACGTCGTGAGGCGGTTCGATCGGCCAGGAATACCTCGAAAACTGGCCCTGGAGGACTTCTGCCAGCTCGCCCAGCTTCCCCCCAAGGACAAGTACCAGGGCTCGCTCGAGCAGTGCGCGCAACTCGTTCGCCGCCATACCGGCGAGCCCATCGTGCAGCTCTCGCGCTTCTACCGCATGGCGCTCGCCAACTGGTGGGTCGGTAACGAAGATCTGCACCGGAAGAACCTGGGGCTGCTCCGTACGGCAAGTGGCCATATCGAGCTGGCTCCCGCCTACGACGTCGTCTGTAGCCGCCTGTACCTCGACCGTCAGGATCTGGCGCTCCCCGTCAACGGCAAGGATCGCAACCTGCGCCTGCGCGACTGGCAGAAGTTCGGGGCCTACTGCGGGCTGCCGCCGCGCGCCGTCGAGCGCACCGTGCAATCCGTGGTAGCGGTCAAGGACAGGGCAGTCCAGCTAGTCGTCGACTCCTACCTGCCAGCAGATCTCAAGCGCCAGTACATCGCTCTGCTCGAGGATCGGACCGCTCAGCTCGCCTGAACTATTTGCGGAGCTGGTACCCGGATGCGCTTCCTTCCCGAGGCGAGGAATGAGTTTGAGAGGCTCCTCGCCGAGGAGCGGAGCCCGGCCGCCGCTGTGCGCTGGGGATTCCACATGAACCTGAGCGAGCAATCCTTCCGCGACCTCCTGGAAAAGCACCTTGCGTAGGGTGGCCAGTCCGGGCCTCACCACGTTCCTCCTGCGGCTCGACCAAGAGCTCGAGGAGCCGACGCGGATGGTCGTGATCGGCGGCGCGGCCGTTTCCCTCGGCTACGTAACCACGCACGCGACCAGCGATATCGACCTCTGGACCGATCCCGGGCCAGGATTCTGGTCCGCCGTCGCTCGCTGTCGGCGCGATGGCGAGGCCATCCCGATCGCGATCGTGACCATCGCCTCGCCACCCTATGATTTCGAAGATCGCCTTCGGTTCGTCGATCTTCCCGGCCTCGAAAGGCTGACGATCCAGGTTCCCGAGCGTCACGACCTGGCAATGCCGAAGATCGCCCGAGCTGAGGCCCACGACCTGGATGCCATCGAGGACATCCATCGGCAGGATCCGCTCGTGCTCGAGGTCCTGCTGGAGCGCTACGCGGAGACGCTGACCCAGATCACCGTCCCAGAGGGCCGGTTTCGCCTTAACCTCCTGGCCCTGGTCGCCCGCCCGCCGGTAGCGCGCCTGGCACCCGGAGCAGACCAGATCCAGGCCCCCGGCCGCGGCACCCTGCTCCGCGAGCTTGATCCCGCAGGCGCAGGCCCAGCTCCGCAGGCGGGCGGGGTGCCGTAGGCCATCGCGTAGGGCGGAACGTCCTTCGTCACCACCGCCCCGGCCCCGATGAAGGCGTACTCGCCGATCGCGTGCCCGCACCCCACCGTGCAATTGGCCCCAGCGTCGTCGTAGATACTCTGGGATGGCAGCGCTCGATCCTGCCTCGGATCGGTTGGGACCGGCGCCTCGCGCTACCCTTCCGCAGCGCGAGGGGGATCGGGGTGCTCCGTACGCTGCCGCTCCATCCAGGCCGGCGAGCCGAAATGGCCCGTCAACAAGGCTTCCAGGCTATGGTGCCAGTCCAGACGCGGCCACACGATCCCGTCGCCCAATGGATTCACCTCGACGTTGAGATCCTCGTCGGCCGCACCGGCGAGCGCCTGGATTCGATCGATGGGTACGAGCAGCGTCGCACCGCTGGAGAGCTCGACGAACACCCGCCGAGCAGACTTATCGTAGCGAGCTGCCAGAGCTCGAACCTCGGTCTTGAGGGCCTCTTCCGTCGCGTGGCGAGCGGCCTCGTATTGGGCCGCGATCTCGTCGTCCGCCCAGGTCCAGTCAGCCATGAATCTCTCCCCACTTTGCGAGCAGCACTTCCTGATTCCTACCCACCAGGCGCAGTGCTCTGGCCGCGTCTTGGAGGCTCATTCCCTTGACCGCCAGGATCACGGGCCTCATGCTCGGCGTGCCCAATGCCACCTTGACTTCCGCAGTTCCTCGAACGACATGAACGTGCGGAGGACAATGGTCCTCGAAGAAGATCCGGAAGGCAAACCCGCCTCGCCCGGTTCTGTCAGGAACATGGGATCAGGAGGCTGTCGCTCTTCGGCTCCGTCCTGAGGCAGGACTTCAAGCCCGAGAGCGACGTCGACATCCTGGTCGAGTTCGAGAAGGGTAGGACTCCCGACCTTTTCTCGATGGCCGAGATGCAACTCGACCTCTCGGACCTTATCGGCCGCACAGTTGACCTCCGCACGCCGAGCGACCTGAGCCGGTACTTCCGGCAAGAGGTGCTGGATGACGCAGAGGTCCAGTACCTTTCGAGCTGACCTCATCAGCAAGGCCTTGAGGTACTTCTCGGCGCACAGCTGCGCGTGGAATCCCACGGTCTCGAACGGGCAGTCCTCGTCGCCAAGCTCCAGGGCGTGCACGGCATTTCGGAGGTCCCCCTCGGCAACCTCTTGCTCGCTTCCGGCCTCCTCGAGCAGCCGGATGACATTCGAGACGTTGAGCCTACGGCCCTTGATCCAAGGCGTGGCCCGCCACCAGAAGGGCTCCCGCACGCTGGCCTATTCTCTTTTACGCTTGACGTTTACCGCAGAACGGATAATATTCGAGCGTGATCCAGTCGTTCGCCTCCGGCGAGACCGAGGCGGTATTCGCCGGGCGACGCTCCCGGCGCCTGCCCGCTGACATCCAGCCGGCGGCAAGGCGCAAGCTCATGTACATTGACACGGCTGTCGAGCTGAACGACCTGCGCGTTCCCCCGGGAAACCGCCTTGAGGCCCTGCAGGGAGATCGCGCCGGGCAACACTCGATTCGCGTCAACGACCAATGGCGCATCTGCTTCAGCTGGGGCCCGAACGGCCCGGCGGACCTGGAGATCGTCGATTACCATTAAGGAGCGAGCCAGTGCCCAAGGTCAGAGCGCGGGATCCGGATCGCCTGGATCCGGTCCACCCGGGCGAGGTGCTACTCAAGGATTTCCTCGAGCCCATGGGGATCAGCCAGCACAAGCTGGCCATGGAGATCGGTGTCCCGGCCTCACGCATCCACGCCATCGTCAACGGGGATCGGGGGATAACCGGGGACACGGCCCTGCGCCTGGGCCGGTACTTTGGCGTATCACCCGAGGTCTGGATCCGGCTCCAGGGTCGCTATGATCTCGAAGCCGCCGAGATTCTCCTTGGCAATCGCCTCGATCGCGAGGTGCGCCCCCGCGCCAGCTGAGTTGCCCACCCGCGACGATTCGTCGCCAGCCGTCGCGGCTCATCCGCGTGGACGGCTCGTTCAACCGCAGGTACGTCGCAGGAGCCCTGGAGCTGGCGGATCGCCACCGTGAGGCGCTCGTAGGGGCGTATCGCGCAAGTAGGCCGAGCGGCCCACAGACGAGGTTGGCCCAAGGGCTGGCAGGCGCCTCGGCAGAGGAGTTAAATGAGATCGAGGTCGTATCGGGTGGAACCGGCCTGCGCTGGGAATCGCTAGACGCCGATCTTGGCGTCGACGCCTTGGTACGCGGGCTGTTCGGAAGCCCACCATGGGCGGCACTGGCGGAACTCATCGCAGCGCGCAAGGGACAACCTCCCCCAGAGTGGTCAGCCGGGATCGGCGCTTTGCCGGAGCCGTTCTTCATGCTGGCAGCAGCGGAGACCCTCTGACCTCATCAGGCTCCAGCACATGCGAGATGCGGCCCGGGACGCGCTCGCCTTTGCCGAGGGTCGGGATCCCTCCGAGCTGCCAGCCGATCGCCTCCTGGCCTACGCGCTGGTCAAGGCCCTCGAGATCGTGGGCGAGGCGGCCAACAAGGTTAGCCCCGCCACTCAGGACAGGTTCGAGGACATCCCCTGGCGGGGGATCCTCGGGATGAGGAACCGGACCATCCACGGCTACCAGGAGATCGACCACGATATCGTCTGGCGCACGGTGCCGGTGAGGCTGCCGGAGCTCCTGGTCGCTGTCGAGGCCGCCATTACCGAGCTGAAAGCCTCGCCGTAGCCCCGCTCCTGCCTGCGGGCCAAGAGCTCGGGTCGCGACCTTCCGTCATCAGCAAGGCCTTGAGGTACTTCTCGGCGCACTGCTGCGCGTGGAATCCCACGGTCTCGAACGGGCAGTCCTCGTCGCCAAGCTCCAGGGCGTTCACAGCATTTCGGGGGTCCCCCTCGGCCGG
>JAJXWQ010000089.1:9019-13910 GCA_021781555.1 bacterium | reverse complement strand
TGGGGCAAGCCCGCCATGGGTTACAAGACCCGTCGCGGCTCCAGGCCGAGCGACAAGTTCATCGTCAAGAGGAGGGGGAAGTAGTCCATGTCGCGTAGCCTGAAGAAAGGTCCGTTCGTCGAGGAGCGTCTCCTCATCCGCGTGGAGACGATGAATAGCGGCCGCGAGAAGCGGGTCATCAAGACCTGGTCCCGCGCCAGCACGATCATGCCGCAGATGATCGGGCACACCATTGCCGTCTATAACGGCCGCAAGCACGTGCCCATCTACATCACCGAGAACATGATCGGCCACAAGCTCGGAGAGTTTGCCCCCACGCGGCTGTTCCGGGGCCACAGCGGCTCCGAGAAGTCGAGGTAAGCCATGACGACTGAAGAAAACCAGGATACTCAGGCGGAGGCTGTCGCGGCGGACGAGGCGAGCAAGCCCAAGCGGGCGCGCAAGGCTGCTGCCAAGCCGGTCGAGGAGGCTCCCGCCGCGGCCACGGCCGAGGCGACCGAGAGCGAGGCCCCTGCTGCGCCCCGGCGTGCGCTGGGCGGCCCGTCGAGCGACGTCAAGGCGATCGCCCGGTGGGTGCGCATGTCGCCCCGCAAGGTCCGGCGCGTGATCGACCTCATCCGCAACAAGCCGGTCGAGGAGGCTCGCGTCATCCTCAACTTCCTGCCCCAGCGGGCCGGCCACACGGTGCTCAAGGTTCTCGAGAGCGCCGTCGCCAACGCCGAGCACAACAAGGGCATGAATCGCCGCGAGCTCAAGGTCAAGGCCGCGTTTGCGGACGGTGGACCGATGCTCAAGCGGTTCCAGCCGCACGCCCAAGGCCGTGCGTTCCCCATCAAGAAGCGCCTCAGCCACATCACCGTGGTCGTCGGGAAGTAGGACAAGCACATGGGACAGAAGATTCATCCCTACGGCCTGCGAATCGGGATCATCAATAACTGGAAGTCCCGCTGGTTCGCCGGCCAGAAGGAGTACAAGGTCAACCTCGCCGAGGACGAGAAGCTTCGCCGGTTCATCCGCAAGCGGCTCTATTCCGCGGGCATCAGCGATATCCAGATCGAGCGCAAGGCGCAGCAGGTCGAGGTGACCATCTACACGGCCAAGCCCGGAGTGGTGGTGGGCCGCGGCGGCCAGGGTATCGACCAGCTCCGCAAGGATCTGGCTCGTCTCACGGGTAAGAAGGTCCAGATCAACATCCAGGAAGTCACCCGGATCGACATGGACGCGAAGCTCGTGGCCGAGAACGTCGCCATCCAGCTCGAGAAGCGCATCGCGTTCCGTCGCGCCATGAAGCAGGCCATGCAGCGGGCCATGAAGTCCGGCGCGCAAGGCATCAAGATCATGGTCGCCGGCCGGCTGGGCGGCGCCGAGATCGCCCGGCGTGAGTGGAACCGCGAAGGTCGCATTCCGTTGCACACCCTGCGGGCCGACATCGACTACGGAGTGCACGAGGCCAAGACCGTTTATGGCGTCATCGGCGTCAAGGTCTGGGTCTATCGGGGGGAGATCCTTCCCGCCGAGCGCAAGGAGAAGGGAGCGGCCCGCCATGCTCATGCCTAAGCGCACCAAGTACCGCAAGCAGCAGCGCGGCCGCATGAACGGGAGCGAGACCCGCGGTATCGATGTGAAGTTCGGCGATTTTGGGCTGCAGGCTCTCGAGCCCGCCTGGATCACCGCCCGGCAGATCGAGGCGGCCCGTCGTGCCATGACCCGCAGCATCCGCCGTGGTGGCCAGGTCTGGATCCGGGTCTTCCCGGACAAGCCGGTCACCGCACGTCCCGCCGAGACCCGCATGGGTTCCGGAAAGGGCGCGCCCGAGTTCTGGGTGGCGGTTGTCAAGCCGGGTCGCATCCTCTTCGAGATCAACGGCGTCGACGAGGCCACGGCCCAGGAGGCCATGCGCCTGGCTGGCAACAAGCTGCCCATTCGTACCCGGTTCATTGGCCGCGAGGGCCTTGCCGACGACGTGGCTCAGAGGCTCGCTGCCGAGAGCGGCAGCGGCGCCGAACTCGCTGCCCAGGGATCCGTTTCCAGCCAGGAGGCCGCCAATGCCTAAGAGCAACGACGACTTCGCCGCGCTCGCGGCCAAGAGCCCCGAGGAGCTTCGTTCCGAGCTCACCGCGGCGCGGGAGGAACTCTTCCGGCTGCGGTTCCAGGCTGCGATTCGCCAGCTGGAGAACACCAGCAAGATCGGTGAGGTCAAGAACCGGATCGCCCAGATCAGCACCGCATTGCGCCAGCAAGAGCTTGGCCTGGCGGCCAAGGCCTAGCAACCGACCGCCGGTTGCGCCACCCCATGCCAAGCATAGGCGGTCGTTACTAGAGATTGAGAGAGCAAATGCCAGCTAGAGAGATTCTGGGAAAGGTTACCAGCGACAAGATGGACAAGACCATCGTCGTCGCGGTAGAAGAGCGCCGTCCGCACACGCGATACGGCAAGATCGTGCGCCAGACCGTCAAGTTCAAGGCGCATGACGAGGAGAACGCCGCTCGCATCGGCGATGTCGTCCGCATCCGGGAATCGCGCCCGCTGTCGGCCGACAAGCGCTGGCGCATGGTCGAGATCGTGGAGAGAGCCCAATGATCATGACGCAAACCCGCCTTCAGGTGGCGGATAACACGGGCGCTCGGGAGCTGATGTGCATCCGGGTCATGGGCGGTTCCAACCGCCGCTACGCCAACATCGGCGATATCATCGTGGCCGTCGTCAAGGAGGCCGCGCCGAACATGCCGGTGAAGAAGTCCGAAGTGGTCAAGGCCGTCGTCGTGCGAAGCAAGCACGGCGTGCGCCGGGCCGACGGCAGCTACCTGAAGTTCGACGAGAACGCCGCCGTCATCATCACGAAGGACAACAACCCGCGCGGGACCCGCGTCTTCGGTCCCATCGCTCGCGAGCTCAGGGAGAAGAACTTCATGAAGATCATTTCCCTGGCTCCCGAAGTTATCTAGAGCTAATAAGGATACCTGCCGCATGCATCTCAAAAAGGGAGACACGGTGATGGTCCTCTCCGGAAAGGAGCAGGATCGTGGCAAGACCGGTGAGGTCGAGCGCGTCCTGATCAAAGAAGGAAAGGCCATCGTCACCGGCATAAATGTCAAGGTCCGGCATACCAAGCCGAGCATGGCCAATCCGCAGGGCGGGCGCATCGAGCGTTCCGCGCCGCTGGCGGCTAGTAAGCTGATGGTCGTCTGCCCCGCCTGCCAGAAGCCCACGCGCATCAAGCACGTGATGGTTGAAGGCCGGAGCGTTCGCGCCTGCAAGAAGTGCGGCGAGCAGATCCTCACCAAGTACAAGACCGAGTAGGAGGATTGCGATGCCGCGTTTGAAAGATCGTTACGACAAGGAAGTGGCTCCGGCCCTCCAGAAGGAATTCAGCTACGCCAACGCCATGGCGGTGCCCCGCGTGGTCAAGGTGATCGTCAACATGGGCCTGGGCGAGGCCATCTCGAATCCCAAGGCCGTGGACGCCGCGGTCAACGACCTGAGTCAGATCGCCGGCCAGAAGCCGGTCGTGACCAAGGCCAAGAAGTCCATTGCCACGTTCAAGGTGCGCGCCGGGATGAACATCGGTACCTGCGTGACCCTGCGTGGGAACCGCATGTGGGAGTTCCTCGACAAGTTCATGAACCTGGCGCTCCCCCGCATCCGCGACTTTCGGGGCGTCAACCCCAAGAGCTTCGACGGCCGCGGGAATTACTCGATCGGCGTCAAGGAGCAGCTGATCTTCCCCGAGATCGACTACGACAAGGTCGATCGGATCCGTGGAATGGACATCACCATCGTCACGACGGCCCGCACGGACGAGGAGGGGCGCAGCCTGCTCAAGGGCCTGGGAATGCCCTTCCAGTCCGCCCAGCAGCGCGCTGCGACGCAGGAGGTTGCCAGCTAATGGCCAAGACATCACTCATCATCAAGTCGCACCGCAAGCCCAAGTTCGGGGTCCGGCGCTACAACCGCTGCCAGCGCTGCGGTCGTCCGCGCAGCTACTACCGCGATTTCGGCATCTGCCGCATTTGCTTGCGCGTCATGGCTCACCGTGGAGAACTTCCCGGTGTTGCCAAGTCGAGCTGGTAGGAGGGAGACAAGACAATGCCTGTCACCGATCCCATCGCCGATATGCTCACCCGGATCCGCAACGCCAACACGGCGTTCAAGCCGGAGACCGAGATGCCGCATTCCAAGCTCAAGGCCGAAATTGCTCGCGTGCTCGTCGAAGAGGGTTACCTCGTCTCGACCGAGGATACGCAGGATAACGACGGCCATCCCCGAATCAAGATCGTTCTCAAGTACGGTGGCGACAGGCGTCGCAGCCGGGTCATCACCGGCATCCGCCGCGTGTCCCGGCCGGGCCTGCGGGTGTACCGGGGCCGCGGCGACCTGCCCCGCGTGCTGGGCGGCCTCGGCATCGCCATCGTCAGCACCCCCAAGGGCATCATGACCGACCGCGCTGCCCGCAAGGCGGGCGTGGGCGGCGAAGTGCTCGCGTACGTCTGGTAAGGGAGCACGCAAATGAGTCGAATCGGAAAGCTCCCCGTCAACGTTCCGGGCGGCGTCACCGTCTCGGTCGACGGCAACACCGTCACGGTGAACGGGCCCAAGGGCACCCTCTCGCGCACCTTGCGCCCCGAGATCTCGGTCGAGCAGAAGGACGGCAAGCTGTTCGTCCTGCGCTCGAGCGAGGAGCGCCTGGATCGCAGCCTGCACGGCCTGTCGCGGACCCTCGTGGCCAACATGGTCGAAGGGGTCACCAATGGCTTCTCCAAGACCCTCGAGATCGTGGGTGTCGGCTATCGTCCCTCGCTCCAGGGCAAGAAGCTCGTCTTGAGCCTCGGCTACAGCCACCCGATCGAGATCGATCCGCCCGCGGTCGTACACCACGGTCTTGATGCCCTG
>JAJXWQ010000089.1:0-9009 GCA_021781555.1 bacterium | reverse complement strand
GCCCGCGGGCATCGAGTTCATCGTCGAGGAGCGCGCCAACCGCGTCCAGGTCAAGGGTATCGACAAGCAGCTCGTAGGCGACGTCGCCGCCGAGATCCGCTTCAAGCGGCCGCCCGAGCCTTACAAGGGCAAGGGCGTCAAGTACCAGGGCGAGGTCATCCGGCGCAAGGTCGGCAAGGCCGGCGGCAAGAAGAAGTAGGTATCGCGATGATCATCAAGAAAATCCGCAAGGACGAGCAGGCCAAGCGGCATCGCCGCCTGCGCCTCAAGCTCTCCGGCACCGCCGAGAAGCCGCGGCTTGCGATCTTCCGTTCTCAGCAGCACATCTACGCCCAGGTCATCGACGACGTCGCACAGCGCACGCTGGTCGCCGCCTCGACGGTGGAGCTGGTCAAGGGCGGGCAGGTTGCCAAGGGCTGCAACGTGGACGCCGCTGGCGCCGTTGGCGAGTCCATCGCAAAGAAGGCTCTCGAGCAGGGCATCAAGACCGTGGTGTACGACCGCGGCGGGTTCCTCTATCACGGGCGCGTGGCCAAGCTGGCCGACAAGGCCCGTGAAGCCGGACTGGAGTTCTAGACCATGGAAAGACGTGCAGATTCTCGCGGTCCTCGCCGCGATCGCGGCGATCGCCGCCGCTCCGAGGGCGATGTCGAATCCGAATGGATGGAGAAGGTCGTCCAGATCCGCCGCGTGACGAAGGTTGTCAAGGGCGGTAAGAAACTTTCCTTCCGCGCCGTCGTCGTGGTTGGCAACGGCAAGGGCAATGTCGGCGTGGGTGTCGGCAAGGCTTCCGACGTCGTATCGGCCATCCAGAAGGCCGCCACGGATGCCCGCAAGTCGCTCATCTCGGTGACGATGCTCGAGACCAGCATCCCTCACCTTATCATCGGCGAGGCGGGTGCCAGCAACGTTCTGCTCAAGCCGGCTTCCAAGGGAACCGGCGTCATCGCCGGCGGCTCCGTGCGAACGGTGCTCGAACTCGCGGGGATCAAGGACATCCTGTCCAAGGCCCTTGGCGCATCGAGCCCCCTCAACAATGCGCGGGCCACCCTCGATGCGCTGAGCAGGCTCCATCGTGCCGAGGATGTCGCGGCTCTGCGCGGGATCCCGGTCGAGCAACTCGTGAGGGTGCGGGCGTGAGTGACAACACCGAAAAGATGCTGACCATCACGCTGCGCAAGAGCACGGCCTCCTTCCCCAAGGATCAAAAGGCCGCTGCCAGGCAGCTCCGACTTACCAAGCTCAACCGGTCCGAGAAGTGGCCGGATACGCCCAGCGTCCGGGGTCAGATCCACAAGATCGCCCACCTGGTCGAGGTGCAGGAGGGTTAATCGACATGGAACTTAGCGACCTGCGCCCCGCAGACGGGGCGACCAAAAAACCCAAGCGCGTGGGCCGGGGCTTCGGCTCAGGCCACGGAAAGACGGCGACCCGCGGCTACAACGGCCAGGGCCAGCGGTCGGGCGAGAGCAAGAAGATCGGTTTCGAAGGTGGCCAGATGCCGTTGTTCCGGCGGACGCCCAAGAAGCACCACTTCCAGCGGCCCGAGCGCTACCTGTCCGAGTTCGAGGTGGTCAACGTCGGGCAGCTGAGCGAACTCTTCAGTGGCGATATGCCGGTGACGGCCGACGGCATGGCCGAACTCGGCCTGGTGCGTAGCTCCAAGGTCGAGGATGCCGAGGGCAACGTGATCCTCATTCTCAAGCCCAGGTACACGGGCGTCCGGGTTCTGGGCGAGGGCGAGGTCACCAAGAAGCTCGAGGTCCACGCTCACCACTTCTCGGCTTCGGCCAAGGCCAAGATCGAGGCCGCCGGCGGCACCTGCGTGCTGGTCGGGGGCGAAACCGAGGGCGAGGGAGAGGCCAAGGCCGAGTAGGCTCCCTTTCGGGCACCTTTTCGGGGCCCCGCACAGGTCAAGGTTGTTGCTCGTGCAAATGCCGTGACTTTGCGGGGTCCCGTAGCATTTCTCCCGGCGCATGGCTGCGGGCATGTCGCGGTGGTACCCTGGAGCCCATGCCTTACCTTCTCCTTGCGCTTGCCCTGGCTCTGGGCGTTGTTGCCATCTCGATCATGCGAGCCGCCAGGTTCATCTCGAACCGCATGCGACTCATCGAGGATGGCCGGGAGATCGGGCCGGCCCGCACGATTGCCGACAGGATGGTCTGTGCCTTCTTGCTGGACGCAGGTGCTGGCGCTCATGTCCTGATCGACGCGGGCATGGATACCCAGGCGAAGGCCATCCTTGCGGAACTCGGGCGGAGGGGCCTCGGGCCCGAGGCGATCAAGGCGATCTTCTTGACTCACGCTCATACCGATCACTTCGGGGGCTGTGCGCTGTTTCCGCAGGCTGACGTGTACGCCTTGGAGGCCGAGGTGGACCTGGCGGAAGGCCGGCGCAAGCAGGGCGGTCTGCTCGGGCCCCTGGCTGGTTTGCAGCGCAGGACGGTCCACATCACGCAGGCGCTCGCGGCCGGCGAGGAGGTCGTGGTGGGCGATCTGCGCATCCGGGCGCTGCCCATGCCGGGCCATACCTTGGGCAGTGCGGCATACGTCTGCAACGGCGTCGTCTTCATGGGCGATTCCGCCGATGCCCGCATCGACGGGCGTATCCAGGAACCGCCGGCGCTGCTGAGCGAGGACTCCGGAGCCGCCAGGACCTCGCTCGCGACGCTTGCCGACCGGATCCGGGAGCTCGACTCACCGATCGAATGGCTGGCCTTCGCCCACAGCGGGGTACTTCGCGCCGAGGCTCTCTTTCGGCCTCCGGGGGGCGCGGCAAGCCACGCGCCGAGCAAAATCTAGAGTGCTCCCGGTTTGACTCATCGGGCCTAAAGCGTTTTCAGCTTGAAATGGTCCCTCTGCGCGGCCGCTGCGCTGCGCACCGGGACCCGTTCGAAGCGAAAAAGCTTGCCGACGATCAGGGAATCGAGGGGACCGGGGGCAGCGAGGCAAAATCGACCGGCTGGAGCGCCTGGACGGTACCGTCGTTGGCGATGGATAGGGTCTGCGGGAAGGCCATGGCCATCATCTGGGCCGGATGGGGGAAGACGAGCAGGTGGCCAGGATGGGAACCTGCATCGGGCGCCATTCCGTTGTCGATCTTGATGAGGTGGCCGTCGTCGATGCTGCCGCACACCCCTGGCATGTAGTAGGCATCGGGCTGGTGGCCCTGTACGACGCCCCACATGCCATTTTGGGCCAATCTGGACTCCATGTCCTGGCGCGTGGCCGCGTCCTTCCACCAGTCCTTGGCCTCCATGCAAGAATTCGGGTCGGACAAGAAGGGATCGCCGTAGTTGCCCTGGTCGAGTACCGTGGTGGCCTCGGCCTTGAAGCTCGACCAGCTCATGTCGGGATAGAGACCCGCGTGCACGAACAGCCAGCGGCCGACCCGGGCTGCCACGGGCTCCGAGCGCAGAAAGGCTCCGCGGGGCTGGGTCGGATCGGTGAGGTTATCGGTCGTGAGGCCATCCTGCTGGAGCTCCGCCTGCAGGGCCTTGGTCTTCTTGTTGGTAGGATCGGCCAGGAACTCCGTTTCGTGGTTGCCCAAGGTGTGGACCACCTCGCCGCCGGTCGCCGGGGCTTGCTGAGTGAGCTTCATCCACATGTCGATGACCTCGAGGCTCTGGGGGCCTTTGTCGATGTCGTCGCCCACGATGATGAGGAGCGTCTTGCCGCCAATCCAGTTGCCGTTGGCATCGATGATGTGCCCGGCCATCAGAAGCTGGCTGGCCGCCTCGTACATCCCGTGCACGTCACTGATGGCGACCACCCGGTCGAAGCCCGATGGATCCGCCAGGTCGAAGACGCCGGGATTGTCCACCGAAGCCGTCTTGATGGCCCCGGAAGAGCTACTGTCCGTGTAGAAGTGCAGGGCAGCACAGCTGCTCACCGGAATGCTTGCAAGCGTTGCGCTCGCCAGGGTTACCAGACCAAGGGACGTGCGCGAGAACCAGGGCATGCAAGCGTCTCCATCAGGATCGTAGGTCGGGGTGGTTACTCCCATTTTGGGCCAAATGCACGAAGCAAACAAGCCGCAAGGGCCGAGGTCGGCTGGAGGCCCGGAGTCGACCTTGCCGTAACCCCTTCGCAAGGGCCTGGCGGTGCAGTATCCATGCGGCTGCGTTGCCTGCCACCCGGGCCGCTGCCCGGATACGGCGCGATTCGAGCCGCGTGGCCGCGTGGTAGACTGTAGCATCGTCATTACAAAGCTCGGAGGCTGGACATGACTGACAATGGTTCCAGCGTGAGCTTCAGTGGCTTGGGCCTGTCTGAGGATCTGATCGAATCCCTCGAACGTAACGGGATCCGGGAACCCCTCGAGGTGCAGCGACGGGCCATCCCGTTGGTCCTCGCCGGGAAGGATCTGCTGGTCCAGTCGCGGACGGGAACCGGCAAGACGCTGGCCTTCGTGCTGCCTCTCTTGCAGCGCGTCGACGTCGGGTATGGAGTTCCTCAGGCCCTGGTCGTCGCACCGACTCGCGAACTCGCAAACCAGGTCGGCGCAGTGTTTGCCCGGATCGGGCGGTCCCACGGCGTTCGCGTGGCGACGCTGACAGGTGGCGTTCCGTACGGGGAGCAGTTGCAGGCCCTGCGGCACGGCGTTCATGTCGTGGTCGGGACGCCAGGTCGACTGTGCGATCACATCGATCGGCGGACGCTGAGCTTGAAGGCATGCGACTTCGTGGCGCTTGACGAGGCAGATGAAATCCTTGACATGGGCTTTCAGGAGGATCTCGAAAAGATCCTCGAGAGCCTGCCGGCACGTCGACAGACCCTCCTGTTCTCGGCCACCCTCGCGGACGAGATCGAGCGCCTTGCCCACCGCTACATGCGGGAGCCCGAGCGGCTGAGCCTGAGTTCGGGGCTCAAAGCGGCGGCGACCCTGTGCCACGTCGTTTGCGAGGTGAATCGGGCGGCCAAGTACGAGTCGCTGGTCAACTTGCTCCACGTCGAGCAGCCGGAACTTGCGCTCGTCTTCTGCCATACCAAGGTGGACACCGAGGATCTGGCCCGCCGCCTGCTGGCCGAAGGCTTCAAGGTCGGCTGCCTCAACGGCAACCTGGCCCAGGCCGTCCGGTCGAGTACCCTCGAATCCTTCCGCCAGCACGAGATCACGGTCCTGGTCGCGACCGATGTCGCGGCACGGGGCATCGATGTGAGGGGCATCTCTCACGTCTTCAACTACGACATCCCGGCCAACGTCGAGAACTACATCCACCGTGGCGGGCGCGCCGGTCGTGCCGGGCACGAGGGGCGGGTCCTCAACCTGGTGGCTCCGGCGGATCGCCGGAAGATCCAGACGATCGTGGCCGCGGCACAGATCCGGATCGAGAACCGTCTGGTACCCAAGGGGACCGAGGTGCGCAAGACGCTCCGTGACAAGTTCTTCGAGACGCTGGCCAATCGCATCGAGGCGGGCGCCCTGGACGACTTTCGAGAGTTCGCCGCCGATCTGCTCGAGAACCTGGATCCGACCGCGCTGGTGTCGGCGCTGTTGCAGGATGTGCAGGCGGGAACGGGCCACCTGGCTGCCGGGTACGATATCGAGCCCCCCGGGCGATCGGTCCGCAAGCAAGGGGAGCGCGACGCGAAGCGCCTTGCCGACGCGACGGCTTCAGGATCCCGGGACCGCAATCGCGTCCGCCAGGAACGTGCGATGGAAGCGGGCATGGTGCGCCTGCGTGTCAGCGTTGGTAAGGGGGAAAGGCTTCTCCCCGGCCATCTGGTGCGGGTGATCTGCAGCAAGGCGCTGATATCCGGCTCGGCCATCGGGGCGATTTCTTTGCTTTCTCACCACGCCCTGGTCGATGTCCAGGAAGATGTGGCCAGAAAGGTCGTGGCTGCGCTCGATTGCTCGCGCGACGAGCAGGGCCGATCATGGTCGGTGACGGTGTCGCCGAGCCAGGAATGACTGTCGACGTGGGATCGGCCGAGCTCTGGCCCGGCTCGCACGTCACGAAGGGATAGAACGGATTTCTCGGGCGAGTCCCGGGTGTGCTCTTGAGGAGGGCTTTTTGAAAGAAGATTCGATCGAGATGGAAGGCACGATCCAGGAAGCGCTGTCGAACGGGCTTTTCAGCGTGAAGCTCGACAACGACGTGGTGGTGCTCGGCCACCTGGCCGGCAAGATGCGGAAATTCAGGATCCGGGTCCTGCAAGGCGATCGGGTGAAGATAGAGCTCTCCCCGTACGACCTTTCCCGCGGCCGGATCACCTACCGCAAGCGCGCCTAAACAGGATCGCGTAGATTCTCGACCACCGGGGCTTGTTTTCCCACGGTTGGCGGATCATGATGGGGGATCTCCATTTTGGAAGGAGGTCCCCTTTGGGCAAATCGAGTCCGGGCCAGGGTATCGACCCATCTCGACGCACCGCAGAGCAACTCACGGCTCTTGATGCGCTGATTCGGGAAGCTGAGGCTGCAGGCGATCTGGACGTCTGGCGGCGTTCAACCGCGATCAGGCGCTATCTCGGCGGCAGGCGCGTCGTCGTCATCTGCGAGGAGCTCGGCGTGGCCCGGTCGACCATCAACACCTGGATGTGCTGGTACAACGCGCTGGGCGCTGATGGCCTACGGACGCGCAAGGCTCCTGGCCGGGCGCCCCGTTTGACTCACCGGGCTCGATCCATTCAAACTGGGAGCACGCTAGGTCGTTTTCCGCTCGAGCGGGGTTCGCTGCGCGGTCGTTTCGCTGCGAGGCCGCTTCGCGGTGCGACCCGGCCCGCTTGGAGGCCTCGGGTCCGTTCTCCTCATGCCGGAAGCACTGTGGCCCGGCCGTGACCTGCCGGGCGTAGCAGGACTGGCCGGGCCACAGTGGCCGAGCGAAGTTCCCCCGGGCGTCTCAGTCGGGTCGAGGACCGGACCGCTCGACGGGCTCCCACGTCTTCTCCGTGACGCTCCACAGAAACGAGCCGACCTGTGACCACCCATGGCTGGTGGCGGCCCAGAAGGTCAGAAATTCGGCAGAGCCATCCACCGGCCGGTAGTAACCATCCCGCTGAACGACCGGCCGAGGCCCGCCCGCGGCGGGAACGCCCAGCTCTGCGACCGAGCGCTTTCCGCGATCTCCGGCCTCGCGCCGGGCAGGATTCCTGAGCCTGATGCCCAGGGGCACCCAGTCTCCTGTGGAAACGGGACAGTGGTTGATATCCATGGTGCCACACTTTCTCAGCCGGACGGCTATCGCCATGCTACTTCGACCGCCTCCGGCGCGCCACTCGCCGCGAACCCGCAGCGAGGCCGCGCCGCTCCAACGAGCGGCGGGCCTCGCTAGGGACGTGGCTACGGCTTCTGCTCGGTTCCCGTGGTGCCAGGCGCCTGGGACGAAGTCGAAATAGTTTCCGGGGCCCGAGGGGCACTCGGGCCACTGGGGGCACTCGGGCCACTGGGGGCACTCGAGCCGCCGGGGCGACCGAAGCGACCCCGCCCCATCGGGGGCTTGGGCTTGCGGTGCTTGTTGGCGTTCTCGCGATTGCGCTTGGCCTTTTCGGCCTTCGTCTGGTTCTTGCCCACTAGACTCTCCTGAAGCAGTCGCGGCAGTACACCGGCTTGGCGCCTGATGGGCGGAAGGGGACCTGGGTCGCGACACCACAGGCACTGCACACCGCGTCGAAAAGCTGCCGCTCGGAAGAGAAGGAGCCGCCGCCTGACCGGCCACCCCCGCCCCGGTTCTGCTTGGCTGCCGTGCGGCAATCCTTGCAGCGACGCGGAGGATTGGTGAATCCCTTCTGGTAGAAGAATTCCTGCTCGGCGACGGTGAAGACGAACTCTCTCGAGCAGTCGCAGCAGACGATCTGTTGATCGGTCATCGTGGAGACCCTTTCTTGAAGTTACGGTCGGACTGACCCCTGACGCGTTTTCGGATCCAGCCCAAACAGAAAGGCTCCAATTGCGGTGAACCCAATAAACTCTTCGACATCATAACAGCTAACTGGCTCGAGAGAACCCCCGAGGGTTCCCGAGCTTCAGGATAGCCGGCGTGCCCGTTGTCTGGGAGCGCGGCTGAGGCGATCGTACGAAGGGTCAGGTCGTTCGGATTTTGAACGGGTCTTTTGCGCGGTCACTGGGCCGCGCAACCGGGCCCCGGCTGGCTCTGCGGGTCCGATCCACGCAAGCCGGGAGCCCCCTAGAAATCGATGCCGACGGCGCGGAGCGCCCAGGGTGCGGCGGTCAGCACGCCTCCAACCAGCAAGTTGGCCCACATTCCCTGGACGAAGAAGGAATAAGCGAGCAGTCCGCCGCCGGTCATCATCATGACCACGTTGGAGTCGCTCTTGCCGAGCCGGAAATAAAAAACCCCCACCAAGCCGAACAGCGAGGAGACGAAAAACGAGGCCGGGTTGAAATTCATGCGTGCACCTGGCGGAAGTTAGCGGGAAACGCCAAGGTCCCCATACCCGAGCTGCCGGCCAAGGACTCCCGCGCTCGCGCCGAGGCCCGCGCTCCTGATGGGAGGCGGCGCGGTGCTGGGCATTTCTCCGGCCGGGCTGTAGAATGGGGTCTCCGTTGACCTCCGCAAGGGGGCCGCGGTCCTCATTGCGCTCCCGCAGCTGGGACGCCTTTTTTCTGGTCAGAAGACATGTTTCAAGGTCAAAGCCAGGCGCAGCAGACGCTGAGCAATCTCTGGCGCGCCCCTGGCCTCAAGGAGAAGATTCTCTTCACCTTCGCCATGCTCGCGATCATTCGCTTTGCTGTGCAGGTGCCGGTTCCCGGGGTCGATCACGACCGTCTGCGGCAGCTGTTCGGCAATGGCAACATGCTGGGCGGCTTCCTCAACATGTTCTCGGGCGGCGGCCTGGCGACCTTCTCCGTCACGGCGCTGGGCATCATCCCTTACATCAACGCCAGCATCATCATGCAGCTGATGACCTCGGTCATCCCCAAGCTGGAAGAACTGCAGAAGGAAGGCGGCGAGGCCGGGCGCCAGAAGATCCAGCAATGGACGCGCTACCTGACGATCGCCCTGGCGGGGATCCAGGGCGTCGGCATCACGGACTGGCTGTGGG
>JAJXWQ010000172.1 GCA_021781555.1 bacterium | reverse complement strand
CCTCGAAAGCCGGGCCGCGCAGCGGCTTGCCCGCAGCCGGAGAGCGTTCGAGGGAACCGGCGGGTTCCCTCGAGTCACTGCCCGAGCGCAGCGAGGGAGAAACCCAAGATCAGACCTGCTGGGGGCTGGTCGAGGCGAGGGTGCCGTGGGTGCGCGGAGCCATCTTGAGCATCTCCCGGGCCTCAATGGCCGTCGCGACCGGGCGGTTGAGCTCCCGCCCCAGGCGAGCCACGCGCTCGACCAGCTGGGCGTTGGAGTGCGCCAGCTCGCCCTTGCGGAAGTAGATGTTGTCCTCGAACCCCACGCGGACGTGCCCCCCCAGCGCGATGGCGATCGCCGCCAGCGGCAGCTCGGCGGCTCCGACTCCGGCGACCGACCAGGTATGCTGCGCGTTTTCGGGCAGCATACGGAGCAGGTGCATGAGGCTGTCGGCAGCGCCGGTCATCGCTCCGGGAACCCCCAGAACGAACTCGAAGTGCTGCGGACCATCGAGGAGCCCCCGCCGCAGGTAGCGCAGGGCGCTGGCCACGTGGCCAGCCTCGAAGCACTCGAGCCCGGGCTTGATCCCCCGCTTCTTGAACTCGCCGATGAAGCGCTCGATGAGCGCGGGGGAGTTCCAGAACACGCTGTTGCCGAAGTTGCAGGTCCCCATGGTGAGAGAGGCCATCTCGGGCGGGGGGATGAGCTCTCGAACGGGAAGCAAGCGATCGTCTTCCGTGGCAGTGACGGCGCCGCCCGTCGAGATCTGGATGATGCAGTCGACCTCGTCGAGGATGTGGCGGATGGCCTCGGCAAAGAGCGTCGGCGACTGGCTCGGCGTGCCGTCGTCCTCGCGGACGTGGAGGTGCACGATGCTGGCCCCGGCCTTGACCGCCCCGATCGCCGCGATGGCGATCTCCTCCGGACCGTACGGGTGATTGGGATTGTCCGACTTCATCGTCTCGGCCCCGACCGGGGCGCAGGTGATGATGAGCTTGTCCATGTGGCGATCCTCTAGCTGGTGGGGGCCTGCTCAGCGGTCAATCATGCCCGCAAATCCGGATCTTAGCGGAGATCGTACAGCTTTCAGAAGCGTTGCTTGTCCTTCGGGGTGACGCAGGTGCCCGAGGCCGTGCAGACAACGACGGGATCCTTCAGGACCTCGGCTGCGGAATCCGCCAGCCCAGGGCCCTGCACGGGACCGACAACCTTCCGCGCCACGAACTCCATCGTGCGGCTCGTGTTGCCCTCCTTGACGATACGGCCCGTCGCCTCGATGTAGTCGCCCGCGTGCACGGGGGCGAGGAACTTGATGTCCGAGTAGCCGGCGAACAGGCCCTCGTCGCCGTCGCGTCGAATCAACAGCTCGGTCGCCACGTCGCCGAAGAGCTCCAGCATCTTGGCTCCGGCCACCAAGCCTCCGGCGTAGTGTGCATCGTGCTCGCCCATGCGGACCCGGATCATCGCTTCGTTCATCTTGCCTCCACGGAGCTCGGCGTCGACCCGCTGGCGCGGCGAGCCTGTCTCATTCCACGTCGACCTTGAACTGCCCGACGAGCCCCTTGAGCTCCACCGCCAGCTGAGCCAGGGTCGAGGCCGAGCTGGCGATGTCCTCGGCGGCTGCATTCTGCTCCTCGGCGGTCGAGAAGACGTGCAGGGCGCCGGAGGCCGTCTGATGGCTCACCTGGGCCACGGCTTCCATCTTCAGCACGACCTGCCCGGCCGTCGTGGCGACCTGCCCGGTGGCTCCGGCGATCTCCTTGAGTTCGAGCTCGGAGTCGCCGACCGCACGGACGATATGCTCGAGGGCCAGGTCGAGATCGGCCAGGGCCGATACGCTCACCTGGACCTCGTCATGCCCGGCATCCATGGCCGTGATGGCGGTGCGGGTCTCGGCCTCGATCGTGTCGACCAGGCTGGCGATCTGACGCGCGGCTTGCCCCGACTCGATCGCGAGCTTGCGAATCTCGGTTGCCAGGACGGCGAAACCGCGCCCGTCTTCCCCGGCACGTGCCGCCTCGACGCCGGCGTTGAGGGCCAGGAAATTGGTCTTCTTGGCGAAGGTTGCGATGAGGTCCGAGATCTGGCCGATACCCTTGCCCATGTCGGCCAGCCGGCTCACGACCTTGGCCGTATCGACAACCGTGCGCTCGGTCTTTTGCATCTTGCCGCGGGCCTCATCGAGCCGGGCGCGGCCCGCCGCGGCTCGCTCGGCCAGAAGGGCGGAAGCCTCGGCGGCTTGCTGCACGCTGCCAGACAGGGTGAGCGCGGCTTGGGAGATGGCCTGGGCCCGAACGAACGAGAGATTGACGTCCTCGACCTGCTGGCCGGCACCCGCAGCCACGGTGTCGATGGCTGCAGCGATGCGCACCGAGGCGTTGCAGGCCTGGTCGCTCGCCGACGCAAGCTGGGCACTGTTGGTTTGCAGCTCGTCCGCCGTGCGGACGATCTCTTGCACCAGATACGTCATGGCATGGACCATCGCATCGAAGCTCGCGGTCAACCGGCCGATCTCGTCGCTGGAGCGGATCTCGGGCAAGGGCTGCGTGAGATCGCCGCTGGCTAGCTGCGCGACGGCTCGCTCCAGCTTTCCGAGCGGCCTGGTGATCGAATCCACGAACCCGAAGAGGAAGAACGCCTCGACGACTCCGACGAGCAGGGCCAGACCCAGTAGCCAGTCGATCGCGGCGTAGGCGCGATCGGCCTCCGATTTCGTCGCCGCGATTCCCCGGGCAACGTCCTGCTGGGCCTGGCGGAAGACCTCCAGCTGCCTTAGCGATCCGCTGGCCACCGAAATGTGGTCGAGCCGAACCACTGTCAGGCGCCCTGCCGCCTGACGAACGGCGGCCAGATCTCGCAACCCGATCGCCCCGACGACCCCGGTCATCACGAAGACCGGGGCCATGATGGCAACCGCCCTGACCGCGATGCGGCTCAAGCGCAAACCCTCAAGGCGAAGCCGACGACCCCGGAGTAACCGAGCCCCGGCACGCTCCCCATGGCGGAGCAGCCAGCGCTTGCGGGCGACGACGTGGACACGGCTGG
>JAJXWQ010000011.1 GCA_021781555.1 bacterium | reverse complement strand
GACGCCGACTTCCGGTCCCATCCGTGCCCGAGGTGCGGAACGGAGTCGCCGAGGCGATACGGCGTTGTGCGCTCGGCGATCGACATCGGCCTCGACCGGCCGAGCCTTTTGCAAATCCATGTGGGCGTGTACCGCTGTCCGAGGTGCAGCAAGAAGCGCAACTTCAGGACGCCCTTGGTATTCATCGAGCCCGGTAATCGGTACGTGAATCGCTGCCGCGAGAAGCTCGTCGAATCCGTTCAGATGACCAGATGCCGATTTCCCGAGCGACCAAGCGCATGGCGCGTGATTTCAACATCGCCATCATGCCGTCGACCGGCTGGCGGGATCGCTCCGCAGCTTGGTCGCGTCGTTGGTGTCCTCATAGCCGGCCAAGATCGAGTAGACGCGCTGGCGCAGCAGGGCGAGATGCTGATGGTGGACGAGCAGGGGGTTACGCGGATCGGGAAGCAACGGCGCCAGGCCCGCGGTCAGGCCGAGCTGCTCATCGACCGATCGGACGAACGCGATGCCCGCATCGGTCGTCAACTCGCCCGTGTCGAAGGCGGCGTAAACCTTCTCGCCGGTCGCCGTCGGGACGGGAAAGAGAGTGGTAGGATCTTGCATGTGATGGTCGGGCCTCCGGTGGGGTTGTGTTGCAACAATAGCCTACCGTTGGACCCGGCCTTCCAACAAGATCCGCGAATTATGCAGGCTAGAGTGCTCCCGGTTTGAATGGATCGAGCCCGATGAGTCAAACGGGGCCCGGTTGCGCAGCGAAGCGAGCGCACAGAGGGCCCCGTTCAAACTGCAAAAGGCCTAGAGGGCGAGCCGTTCCTGTACAACGGAGTCGCACTGGCGCCGCTGCTCGAGTACGAGGTCGTGAGCCGGCTGATGCAGGTCGTGAGACCCGTGATCGAGGCGCCATGACGGCAAGGAGGCGCCGGGTCGTCCTGGCTCGGGACCACACGACGGCGAGGATTGCCCCGCTCCTCGAAGGGACCGGCCGGTTCGAGGTCGTGTTCTTCGGCACGGAGGACAAGGAGAAAGCCTGCCGCGAGATCGGGATCGATGCCGGGCGGAAGGTCGTGGGCCTGGCCGGCACCCGGGCAAACTCACTGACCACGTTCGACGTGGCCGCGAAGATCAGGGCGGACGTTCGGAGCTTCTTCGATGCCATTGCCAGTTTCGAGGAGCCGCCGATCGTGATCCTGCGGCCTCATCCCGGCCACGCGTTCGTGGACAATGGCGGACCGGACGAATACCGGCAGATCGCGCGGGAAGCCGGCGTCTCGATCGAGGTTCCGGACGTCTCGCCGGACATGTTCATCGCGGCCTCGGATGTGGTGGTGGGCTTCAACTCGACCCTCCTGGTCGCGGTCCTGATGGGACGCCGCGTCGCGATGACGATAGAGTGTGGTCACCCCGGGGTCGTGGAGCCGTCGAGCTTGACGCGCCTGCCCGGTCTTGCCGTGGCGAGCCTCGATGCCGGATCGATCGCCGAGATCCTGGAGGGGCTCGGACGAGACACCGAGCACGTTCCGGACATCAACTTGATCCGGCGGCTTGACGACACGCACATCGTGGCGTACATCAACGCCGCCGAGCTCGTTCTCGGGGGGCCAGAGACGGTCAACCTGGCGAAAAGGCATGGAATCCTGGCTCTCGAGGCAGGATTCCTGGACGGGTTGGCCGGGTTCCGGAGGAATGTGTTGGCAACTCCTGCAGTCGCGAGGTCAAAGCAGTGAACGCGGGTGGCAGTCGCGACCCTGGCCTCACCAGCATCGTCATCTTGACCCTCAACCAGCTCGAGTACACGCGAATGTGCTTCGAGTCGATCTATGCGTTCACTCCCGAGCCCTTCGAACTCATCGTGGTGGATAACGGGTCGACGGACGGCACGAGGATGTACCTGCTCGAGCTGGCCGAGCAGCGCGACAACGTCAAGATCGTCCTCAACGAGCAGAACGAAGGCTTCGCGGGGGGGTGCAGCCAAGGGATGGCGCTGGCCCGCGGCGAGTACGTTCTGCTTCTCAACAACGACGTCATCGTGACGGAGGGCTGGCTGTCTCGGATGCTGCGGCCACTGGAGGTGGATCCGACGATCGGGATTGTGGGCCCACGGTCCAATTGCGTGTCGGGCGCACAGCTACTCCTCGACGTTCCGTACAAGAACATGGTCGAGATGCACGATTTTGCCCGCGATCGCGCCGAAGGGCACGCCGGCCAGGGGCTGTTTCTGCCTATCGTGATCGGGTTTGCGATGCTCATCCGGGCGGAGCTCGTCGAGACTATCGGAGGGCTCGACACCCGATTCGGAAGCGGGAACTTCGAGGACGACGACTTCTGCCTGCGCGCGCAGCTCGCCGGCAAGCGGATCTGGATGGCAGATGACGTTTTCATCCACCATTTCGGATCTCGAACCTTCATGGGGGAAAAGGTCGACTACGGGGCCTCACTCAAGCGTAACGAGGCGATCTTCCGGCAGAAGTGGAACCTCGAGGAGCCGATCGAGGATCGGTGGGGCATCGACAGGTTGGTCGAGCTGCTGCAGGGCAAGTTCGTCGGCAAGGACCTCCACGTGCCGTTGCCGGATCCGGCCAGCGTACCGTTGACCGTCGAGGGTGTCGCGATCGACGGGCTCAAGCGCTTCAGCCTGCTGCTGGATGCCGACTGGTCCGGGCCGGCTGAGGCCTGGCTGCCGGCCGTCGAAGCTTATGCGGCGGGGTTCAGGGCCGAGGACCCGGTGGCGCTGGTGGTCTTTGGCGCGACCGACGTGGCCCTCGAGCAGATTGGGGCAGCCCTGGAGACGCGGGGGGAGGCTGCCCCGGACGTCCTGTCCGTAGAGGGAGGGCACCGCCTGGCGGGACTGCTGAAGCCTTGCCAGGGGGTGATTGCTGCCGCCCCGACCCGGGCCAGGGATACCCGCCACTGGGCCCGGATTCTCGGCAAACCGGTGCTCGACCCGCCCGAACGTCCGGCACTGGAAGCGTGGCTACACAGCTGCGAGGCCAGGGCCGAAGGAACCGGCCTCGCAGGGCCGTCTCTGGGCTAGAGCGCCTGGGCCTCCGCCAGGAACCGACCCTCGGCATCGAAGCGGTGCCCCCACCGCTCCCGCAGGCGGATGAGATTGGCCTGCACATGCGCGAACCGGCCGTCGGAGGTCCCTTCGTGGTGGAAAAGGACGCTCGCGGGCTCGTACCGCACCCGGTAGCCAGCTTCTCGGGCCGACAGGCAGAGATCCACGTCCTCGCAGCCGTTGCGATATCCCTCGTCAAAGCCGCCCAACCCTTCGAAGAGCTCCCGCCGCACGAGCATGCAGGCCCCCGTCACCATGTCCAGATCCCGGGGCGTGCTGACCTCGGGAAGATCGGGCGCGGCGTGGCGGAACGGGTGGTCCGGGGTCCCGTCGGCCCAGTCCATGCCGGCGTGCTGGATCAAGCCTGAGCCCGGATACAGGAGCTTGCAGCCGACCACGCCGATCGTGGCGTCCGCGTGCGCCGACCGGACCAGCGCCGAGAGCCAGCCTGGCTGGGGCACCGTATCGTTGTTCAGGAAGATCAGGTACTTTCCGCTCGCCAGCCTGGCTCCCTGATTGCAGGCCGCTGCGAAGCCGAGATTGCTCTCGTTGCGGAGGATCTTGACATCGCCCTCGAGCATGCCGAGCAGCTCCCTCGTGCCGTCCGTCGACCCGTTGTCGACGAGGACGACTTCGTAGGGGATCTCCTCGCCCGAGCTGGCCTCGATGGCCTCGAGGCACTGCCGGGTGAAGTCCGCCTTGTTGAAGAGCGGAATCACGATGCTGGCCAGCGGCGATCCGTCTCCGGCCTCTCTGCGATCGGCGGTGGGCTTCCTGGCCAGTGCGGGGTGCTGCTCGAACTCCCCGTCTGTGTCCGGGCGGCTCAAGCCCACGGCCGCCAGGATCTGGCGAACCCGGTGGCGATAGGTATGGTGGGCCAGGGCCTCGGTCCTCCCGCGGGCCGCGGTGCGCTCGCGCTCCTCGGGGTGTTCGAGGTAGTAGGCTACCAGCTGCTCGAGGTTGTCCTCGTCGTACAGCACCAGCTGCTCTCGGTCCTTGAACAGGAGCTCGAGGCCGGACTCGGCCGGAAGGCGATCGGTCAAGAGCAGACTCCCGGTCGACAGTGCCTCGAAGACCCGCATGTTCAGATCCTGCTTCAGGCTCCGGTTGAAGATGATGCGGGACCGGTTGAAGACGAGGGCCATCTCCTGGAGGATCTTGGTATCGATGTGAACGTCGAACCCGGCTTCCTGCAACCGCTCCAGCAGGCGCACCCGATCCGGGTGCCACTGGCGCAGGGTCTGCCCGACGAACCCGACATCGTAGGCCTTGTCGGCGCCGGTGCAGATGTGGATATCTGGATCGCAAGCGGCCGGTAGCCATTCGACATTGCGGCACCCGGCTTGCCTGAATACGCCGATGTGCTGTCGATTGAACATCACGAACACGTGGTCGAAGTTCCTGGCATACTCGATGCGCCAGTCCATCTGGGTATGCGTGTCTCCGATCAGGCAGGCCGAGGGGCAGGGCAGGTGCTCGAAGCCCGTGGGCATCATCTCGAAGTAGTTGTCGATCCAGACGAGCAGGTCGGGTGTCCAGCCGGCAGGCAAGGCCGCGAGGATCTCGGGGATGCTGGCCTGGCCCTTGGGCCAGGGGATGTCGCACGGGCGGGAGACGCGGGCGATCAGATCCATCTTCTGATCGCCGGAGCCGGGCGGCTTCAAGGCATGCTGGTCGGTGACCTGCTTCCACTGGCCGAGTGTCGCCCTGTCGATCACGGGACCGACCGTCACGACGTCGCAGTCCTGGCGAAAGGCCCGCTCGAAGTAAGCGCTGGTCGAGATGGCATTGCTGCTGATGGCCAGGAGGATGCGCGGTCGCAGCGCGGAACCGCGGCCCGAAGAGGCTCTCGCATGGCTCTGCCGATGGCGGATGAACTGTTCCCGCGCCGCCAGGAAGGCATCGTTCCAGCGCGAAACGAAGGGTTCCAGGCCGAACCGTTCCCGCACCGTTTCCCGCGCCGCACGTCCCAGTTTCCGGGCGAGATCAAGGTCGGCCAGCAACTCCTTGACGCGCTGCCGGAGGGAGGCGGGATCGGTCCCCACGAATCCGGTGACCCCGTCCTCGATCGGGACGTTGGGCCCGGCCAGGGCGACGACCGGAGAACCGCAGGCCATGGCTTCAAGCAGTGCCAGGTTATATCCGTCCTCGTACGGCCAGGCCGTCGCGTGGACGTAGACGCGGGCCTGCCCGAACGCCGTGATCAGCTCTTGCCAGGATTTGGCGTAATCGACGCCTTCAAGGTCCGGATTGAAGCCGAAAACCTGGTGGGGAAATCCTGTGGTCACTTGCTCCAGGAAGGCGTGATCGAAGATCGGGCGAGCCCGAAGCATGACGCCGACCGTGAGGGTTTCCGGTCGCTCGTGGGACCCCAGCGGGTAGTCGCGGACGTCGATGCCCGGCGGAATGACCAGGCCAGGGATCTGCCAGCTTTCGAGTTTCATGGTCGAGATCGACGCAAAAAGAGCGCCCCGACGGGTCAGGTGCTCGTGAAGCTGCCGCCGTACCTGCTCGCCCTGCGTGAGGTCCGAATGATAATCGGCATGCCAGGCGTTGTGGGTCAGGTAAAGGACCGGCACCTCGGCATCTCCGACGACGGCCAGATCGTACGGAGTCTGGCACACGACGAGGTCGTAGCTGCCTGCGGCCAGGTTGGCCCGGATGGTCTCCTCGGCATGAACCAAGTTCATGTTGGCGGGAACGGGGCGCTTGCGCGGATCCCAGGAGCGCATGCCATCGGCGCGTGGCATCCAGTCTCCCACGTCGAAGCGATGGCCCGTCCGGGCCAGCAAAGCCAGGTAGGGTTCGTGCCAGTTGAATACCAGGATCCGGAGCGCGTCGGACCGGCCCTCGAGCGTGAACGGACGGGGCTCGGAGCGCGGTCCCCGGCAGACCGCCAGGAATATCTCTCGCCGGTCGTCGGCCCCGCTCACGATGTCGAACTCGGCAAAGACGTCGCCGCTGCCGCCAGAACGCACCTGGCTGAACATGGCGACATCTGCGAAGTGGACCTTCAGAAGCGCATCGAACTCGGGTGCGGTCATCAGCGAGACGTGGTTGGGGTCCGGATAGTTGCGGTAGATGGTCTTGTTGGGCGTGCTGACGATCAGCGTGCCGTCCGGTCGCAGCACACGCTTGATCTCGGAAAAGAAGGCTTCCATCTCCGGCCAGGGCACGTGCTCGATCACCTCGAAATTCGTCACGGCATCGAAGCTTCCGGTCTCGAACGGAAGGGGCGCGCTCGCACGGATGAGGGAAATTGTTTTACGTTCGACGTTCGGGGCCGGGTAAACCTCCTCGCCATAGGCAACGGCCTCCGGATCGACGTCGCAGCCCGTCACCTGGTGAGCTGTCTTCGCCAGCAGTCGAGTGCCATAGCCCGACCCGCAGCTCAGATCCAGGACGGTCTTGCTCTGGCACAGGTGCTGGGCCATCCGATAACGCTTGGCGCTGTGAACGAACAGCTCGTTGAAAGCATATCCGGGCGTGACGCGACCATCGCCGGCATCGGAGGCTCGAAGTTCCCCGTCAGGCACCTCGACGACGACGATCGGCTGGCGTTCGTACGCCGGATCCGCCAGGACCTCGCTCCAGGATTCCAGGACCGCCAGGCGGAACGGATCCTGGAGATTCGCGGGCATCTCGCTCAGATAGGCAGGCAGGCGGAGCCGAAGGACCCCATCGGATTCCTCGATCGCCAGAAACTGCCACATCATGCGCCGGCGAAGCGCGGGGCTGTAAACGAGCGTGTCGCAATGGGCACCGGAATTCGTGCGCTCGAACCTGAATCTCAGGACCCGGATGGCCGCCATGTCGTCCCAGAAGGCGCGCAGATCCGAGGGATCGTAAGGCACCAGATCCTCGGGGCCGACCGGTTCGGCCAGCCAGAGGGCAAGCGCGAGTCCTTCCAGGCTGCTCGCCTGCAGTCGATCGAGCTCCTTTCCCCTGCTCGCCAGGTCGGGCAGCGTGGCGCCCGCTGTCCAGAGGATGCTAGCCCGAGCGAGACAAGCTTTCCACTCGCTGTCCGTGGTGGGGCTCTCGAACAGTTCCAGATCCGGAAAATCCGCTGTCGGGGCGAGGTCGAGAGATTCCAGGAGGCTGGCGATACGCCGCTCGAACGTACTGCCCTCGATATTCCGGGAGGGGACTCCCAGTGCCAGCTTGATATCCGTCCTCGGGTAGGCGTCTGCCACGAAGCGCCGGACCAGGGCTTCCGGAGCGTCCGTGCTCCAGTCGGGGAGGCCCAGGACGGTCAGTGGCGGGTCGAGCGGCATGCGGTTCCTTTCGCGGGGCAGGTTCAGTCTGGTTTCGTTGGCAGTAGTAATAGGAATCATCGGTGGGGAAAGATGACATCTTCACGGGGGCAGCTGTTCCGGGGGGAGCGCGCCCTCAAGTTCATCTGATTTTCGCCCGACATAACACCTTGAGTGGCCAGTTTCCGAGGCTTTGCCAGGAATTTTTGATCCGAGATCAACGAGCGAGATGCTGCACCATGGTAGACGCTAGCGCCGGTCATCTGGACGGTATCGTCCCCGGCCGACCCCTTGCGCCAGCCACGGTGGTCTGGGAAGGCACCCAGTTCGCCTATCACAGCCTCGCTCTCATCAACCGCGAGGTCTGCTCGCAGCTCCTGGATCGCCGGGGGCTCGAACTCTCGATCGAGCCCTACGAGCCGGCCCAGTTCTCGAGCGGGGGGGATGCCAAGCTGGTCGCGCTGGAGGCAGCCCACCGCCGCCAGGGTGGCTCGCCGGCCCAGGTGCATGTGCGGCATATGTGGCCTCCCAAGTTCGAGCCCCCTGGCAGCGGGGCGTGGGTGCTGATGCAACCCTGGGAATACGGCTGCATCCCCCGGACCTGGGTCCCCCACATTCTGGACCGAGTCGACGAGGTCTGGACCCCCTCGACCTTTTCAAAGCGGGCCTTCACCCTGGCAGGGATTCCCGACGAGCGCGTCGTCGTGATTCCCAACGGAGTGGACCCCGATCTTTTCAACCCCGAGGGGCCAAAGTTCCCGCTCAAGACCGCTCGCCCGTTCAAGTTCCTCTTCGTCGGCAACGCGGAAGCTCGCAAGGGACTGGACGTCACGCTGGCCGCCTATGCCCGGGCCGTCGGGAGTCACGCGGATGCGTGTCTCGTCATCAAGGGGACGGGCGCTGCGTCCGTCTACAAGGACCACTCGGCCCGCGGCATGGTGCAAGCCGCCTGGGCCCGGGACCCTGGCCTCGAGGTCGAGCTGATCGAGGACGATCTGACAGAGGCCCAGATGGCTGCCCTGTACCGGGCGTGCGACGTGCTGGTCGCTCCGTATCGGGGCGAGGGCTTCTGCATGCCGATCGCGGAGGCCATGGCTACCGGCCTGCCGACCCTTGTCACCGGATCCGGGGCCGCGCTGGACTACTGCGACGACGAGACGTCGTATCTGGTGCCAGCTGGAACCATCCGGTGCAACTTGCTGGATTTCCCCCCGCCAGCCCTCGAGTACTGGCTGGCGAGCCCCGACATCGACGTTCTCGTGGAGCTGATGGAGCACGCGCTGGCCCACCCCGACGAGGCCCGTGCCAGGGGCGCCAGGGCGCGAGAACGCATCGTGGGCGCCTTTACCTGGAAGCACGCTGCCGATCGGTACGAGGCTCGCATCCGGGCTCTGGCGGGCCTCATCCCCCGTCGTTTTCGAGCGGGCGAGGATACCTCCACGCGAGGCCGCGACCAGGTCACGGTGATCTGGGAGGGTACCCAGTTCGCCTATCACAGCCTCGCCCTCATCAACCGCGAGGTTTGCTCGCAGTTTCTCGATCGCCAGGGGCTCGAGATCTCCATCGAGCCCTTCGAGCCGGCTCAGTTCACGAGCATGGGGGATCCTCGGCTCATGGCCATTGAGGCCGCCCATCGCAAGCCGACGAGCTCTCCCCCGCAGGTGCACGTCCGGCACCTGTGGCCTCCCAAGTTCGAGCCGCCGCGGGACGGCGCCTGGGTGATGCTACAGCCCTGGGAGTACGGCAGCATTCCCGAGGCCTGGCTGCCGTATCTGCTCGAGAGCGTGGACGAGGTCTGGACCCCCTCGACCTACTCCAAGGCCGCTTTCACGCGGGCCGGGGTTCCGGACGAGCGGGTCGTCGTGGTCCCCAACGGGGTCGATGTCGAGATCTTCCGGCCCGATGGCCCCAGCTATCCGCTCGGGACCCACCGTTCGTTTCGCTTCCTCTTCGTCGGCAGCGCCATCCATCGCAAGGGCATGGATGCGGCGTTGCTGGCCTATGCCGCCGGATTCGGAAATGCGACGAACACGTGCCTGGTCGTGAAGGCCACGGGCGTGCAGACCTTCTATCAGGGGGTCTCGGCGCGCGAGCTGGTCGAGACGATTCGCGCCAGGGCTCCTGGGATCGAGGTCGAGCTCGTCGAGGACGATCTGACCGAGGTCCAGATGGCTGCTCTGTACCGCGCCTGCGACGTGCTGGTCGCCCCCTATCGCGGCGAAGCCTTCTGCATGCCGATCGCCGAGGCCATGGCCTCCGGCCTCCCCACCATCGTGACGGGCTTCGGGGCCGCTCTCGACTATTGCGACGACGAAACATCGTATCTGGTGCCCGCCAGCCTCGTTCGCTGTATCCCCGAGGGCAGCTCGCCTGCCGCCATCGAATATGTCCTGGCCGAACCGGACGTCGCCGCACTCGCACGCTCCATGCAGCACGTCGTCGACCACGCCGAGGAGGCCAGATCCAAAGGCATGAAGGCGCGTGCGCGCATCGCCGGCGCCTATACCTGGAAGCACGTGGCCGATCGGTACGAGGCTCGCATGCGCGAGCTGTCCAGGATCACGCCGAGGCGGTTTCAGGCCGATCACGTCGATCCCGGGGTGTTCCATCCGGACGCGCGGCCGCTACAGATTGAAGGCCTGCGGCGTTTCAATTTCCTGGCGATCCCACGGTGGGATTCGGCGGCTTGGGTCTTGGCACTCGACACGTACTTGCAGAGCTTCGGGCCCGAGGATGACGTCGCCTTGGTGCTGAGGGCCGGCCCGGACGCTGCGGGGATCGAGGAGCGTGTGCTCGGTGAGCTGACGAGGTTGGGTCACGATCCCGAGGCCATCGCGGACGTCGTGATCGTGAGCCAGGCGATCGCCAGGGAGTCCCTGGCTGGGCTGTACAGCGCCTGTCAGGCATACCTCGACGTCGGAGACGACAGGTGCCGTCGGGAGGCCGTCGCATGTGGTCTGGCGGTCCTGGCGGACACGAGTCCGGACGGGCTGCGGCGGGCGTCGTTCCATGCAGCCCATGCCGGTTGGGGGAGCCGTTGAGTCGATACCTTTTGCAGTTCGAACGGATCCCCCTGCGCGCTCCGGCCGCACGCACAACAGCCAGCGAGCAAGCGGCTCTCGCTGCGTTCCCTTGCGTCCGGCACCACTTTGCAACCGGGCCCCGTTTGACGCCTTTGGCCCGATCCACTCAAACCGGGAGCTCCCTGGCACAGTGATGTCCACGTCACGACTGACCTCGATCATCATCCCGTGCCATGGACAGCTGGCCTATACCGAGCTATGCGTGGAGTCCCTTTTCGGCGGCACGCCCGAGGCCTTCGAGCTGATCCTGGTCGACAACGGATCGCCGGACGACACGCGGGTCTGGGCCGAGCAACAGGCCCGGAACGACCCGCGCGTCCACGTGTTACCCCTGGGCGAGAACCTTGGATTTGCCCGTGGCGTCAACGCCGGCCTGGCGGCAGCTCGGGGCTCCGAGGTCCTCGTACTCAACAACGATGCCGTCGTGACGCAGGGCTGGCTCTCGCGCCTGCGCGCAGCTCTGGATGCCTCGCCGCGTACCGGGATCGTCGGGCCAATGTGTAACTATCTCGACGGCCCGCAGCTGATCCCGGAGGTGCCCTACGACGATGACCTCGACGACATGGTCCTCTTCGCCGAGCGCTGGGCCGAGGAGCACGCCGGACAGCGTGAATCTGCCCACCGGATCGTGGGGTTCTGCATGCTCGTACGCAGCGAGCTGGTCAACGAGATCGGAGGGTTCGATCCGCGCTTCGGCAACGGCAACTTCGAAGATGACGACTTCTGCCTGCGGGCGCTGCTGGCGGGTTGGGATCTGGTGATTGCGCGGGATTGCTTCGTCCATCACTTTGGCAGCCGCACATTCCTGTCGCTGGGCAGCCGGGCAGGATACCGGCAGGCGATGCTCGCGGGTTTCGAACGCTTTCGACACAAGTGGCAGCTGCCCATGCCGGCGGAGGGCCAGCCCTGGTATCGGCCCCAGGATGTTATCGCGCGTGGCCCCGTGGCGAGCGCGGTCGAGCGCATCGCATTGGGGTGAACATCGCGCTTGCCGGAATCGGGGGTTGCCCCCTGGCGGGTTTTCAGGCGAGCCTGGAACCGGCATCGGGAAGCCGGCGCCAGGCAACGCGAGCCGGTGTCGCGATCGGTTCTAAAGGTCAGCTTCGGCTTGCCGAGATTGTTATGTGAACGCTCGACCAATGGGGAGGAATCCATGGGCCTGAAGATCGCCAGGGTCACCGAAGCCAAGACCGCCGAAGAATACGCCCTCCAGGCCGCTCGTGCCTTTGATGGGAAGGATTTTGCCAGGGCCAAGACGAGCCTCCTGTCGGCCCTGGAGCTCGAGCCCGATAATGGCCGTCTCTTTGCCCAGCTCGGAGCGGTCCTTCTCGAGCTCGGCGAGTGGGACCGGGCGCTCCTGGCGGGCAAGCGCACGGTCGAGCTGACGCCCTATGAGGCCGATGCCTATAACCTCTTGGGCGTCACGCTGTTCAACCTGCACTGGTACCAGCTGGCCGAGCAGAGCTTCCGGCGGGCGCTCGAGTACGATCCGGATCATAAGGGCGCCAACGGAAATCTCGTCGCGGCGATCCGCGAAGGCAAATTCGAGCAGAAGGTGCCACCGGCCGAGTTCGACTCGATCAAGGCCCTGCTCGAGGTCAAGCCGCCCACCATCGCCCTCTGCATGATCGTCAAGAATGAGGAGCAGTTCCTCGACGAGTGCTTGACCAGCGTTGCAGGAGCCGTCGATGAGATCTGCATCGTCGACACGGGCTCGACCGATCGGACTCTCGACATCGCCCGGAGGCACGGGGCCAAGATCGGCTTCTTCGAGTGGACGGGAGACTTTGCGACCGCCCGCAACAAGTCGATCGAGCTGGCAACCTCGGACTGGATCCTCATTCTCGACGCCGATGAGCACATCACCGAGGAGAGCAAGAAGGAACTCCGCCGGATCTCCCGGGAGAAGCACCACATCGGCCACGCGCTCCTCATCGAGAACCTCCTCGGCAACGAGGCGGGCGACGGAAGTCAGATGGCCATGATCTTCCGCTTCTTCCAGAATCGCCCCGACATGCGTTATGCGGGCCTTATCCACGAGCAGATTGCGACCGCGGCCGAAAAGACCGGGATGACGTATGGCGTGTCATCGGTTCGCATCATCCACAAGGGCTATCTCAACCAGTACCTCGAGCAGCGCGACAAGCACCAGCGCAACCTCAAGATCTTGCTCGAGCAGGAGCGCAACGAGCCGGACAATCCATACTGCCACTTCAACCTGGGCCAGACCTACAAGCTTCTGAACGACAACGTGGAAGGCGAGCGCCATTATGCCCGCTCGCTGGAGCTGCTCAAAGAGAGCAACACCGCGTTCAACGTGCCGTACTACGGCAGCCTGTACTTCAGCTACACCGAGCTGCTGCGCGACGTGGGGCGCTTCGAGGAGGCCCTGGCGATGGCCGAGGAAGGCATCGCCAGGTTCCCAGGATCTTCCGACCTGCAGTTCACCCGGGGGAACATCTTGCTCCAGATGGAGCGCTACCAGGAGGCCTTGAAGGCCTTCGAGGGCTGCCGCAAGTTCGCCGGGCAGGTGTTCGCCGGGGGCACGGATCCAGGGACCTCGACCTACAAGGCCACCAATGCCATCGGCGTCTGCTACTCCAAGCTCGGCAAGAACGCGCTGGCCAAGCAGTACTTCAAGCGGGCCTTGCGCGAGTGGCCGAAGCCCAACTCCGAGATCCACACCAATCTCGGCATCATCGCGGCCAGCGAAGAGGATTGGGCCGCGGCGCTGAAGTCCTTGACGGCGGCCCTCGAGATCGACAGCGGTAATTTCGTGGCCTGGCTCAACCTCGGGTCGGTATGCTACCGGCAGGGCAGCTTCCCGGAGTCGATCTCGGCCTGGCGCAAGGCGCTCCTCTTGAAGCCGCAGTCCCCCGACATCAACTTCCTGATGGGCGATGCCTGGCTCAAGCTGCGCCAGCTCGACGCCGCCATCCTGGCCTTCGAAGCCGAGCTGGAGATCACGCCCGAACATGGCTCGGCCGCGCTGGGGCTCGGGATCGGCCACTTCCTGGCCGATCGTCTGGCGGATTCCTTGCAAGCCTGGCAGGGTTACGTGGAGCGGCAGCCGAAATCGGAGCGGGTGTCAGAGTTCCGGTCGGCGGCGCTCTTCGCCCGTGTCGCCCATGGAATGAACGTGAGCGCGGAGGACCTGCGGCAAACGGGCCTGGATCCGGATGTGATGGCGAGCCAGTGGGCGCAATTGCTCGATCTCGCGGTCGCCTCCTTGCTGTTCGATCGCGTGGAAGCCGTTGCCAACCAGGTCACGGTGATAACCGAGTTCCTGCCGACCTCCGAGGAGACTCTTGGCCGGCTATTTCTCAAGTGGAAGGTCTATGACCTCGCCGCAACCTTCCTCCTGCGCCAGCGCGAGCGGACCCCCGAGAACCCCGATCTGTACTTCTTGCTCGGCGAGACCTGCCTTGGCCTCGACAAGCCAGAGGACGCACTCGTGATGTACCAGACCTGCGTGGGCCTCGATCCCCAGCATGCCATCGGGCGGGTGAGGCTCGCCAAGCTCGAGGCGCAACCGGCCTGACCTTTTGCGGTTTGAACGGGGCTCGGTTGCGTGGCGACCGGGCCCCGTTGGACTCCTCGGGCCCGAACCTATCCAACCTGGATCACCCTGGCGCCGCCAGTCGTCCCGCGGACGGTGTCCCTCCCGTTGTTGCAGGACAACCAGAAGACGTCCTCTTGTGAGCTCTTCAGAAAGGCTGGAGGCCGTGGCTGATGCCCGGCGCTCGCGCCATGATGGCGAGACCCTGGTGGTCAGCCGTCATTCGCTCCCGCGTCACGCCCCGGCCCTTCGGCGGTATTGGATGGCCTCGGCCACCTGGTCGGCGCCGATGCGATCGCGCCCCTCGAGGTCGGCGATGGTGCGGGCAACCTTGAGGACGCGGTCGTAGGAGCGGGCCGACAAGCCCATCTTTCCGAGTGCGTCGGCCAGCAGGTGCCGGCCGGCCGCATCGACCTGGCAGAACTCCTGGAGGTCCGTGGCGCGGATCTGGCTGTTGGCGAAGATCCGGGGTTGTGCCTGGAAGCGGTGCCGCTGGCGCTCGCGGGCAGCCAGGACCCGCTCGCGCACAGTCTGGCTGCTCTCTCCCTGGGGTCGCGAGAGGATCTCTGTCGGGGTTAGCCTGGGCACGCCGATCTGCAGGTCGATGCGATCGAGCAGCGGGCCCGAGATCCGCGTCCAGTAGCGGTTGACCTGCTGGATGCCGCAGGTGCAGGCGTGGAGCCGGTCGCCGGCAAAGCCGCAGGGGCAGGGATTCATCGCCGCCGCCAGGGTGAATACGGACGGAAAGGTATGGCGGGCGCGGGATCGCGATAGAGTGACGAAGCCGTCCTCGAGGGGCTGGCGCAGGACCTCGAGCACGGTGCGGCTGAACTCGGCGAGCTCGTCGAGAAACAGCACGCCGTGCGTGGCCATGGAGACCTCGCCGGGCAGCGGGCTGCCGCTGCCGCCGCCAACGAGGCCCGCAGGCGAAATGCTGTGGTGGGGGGCTCGAAACGGGCGCTGGGCGATGAGAGGGGCGCCGGGAGCCAGGGACCCGGCGATGCTGTAGATCTTGGTAACCTCGAGGGCCTCGGCCGGGCTCATGGGCGGCAGGATGCTGGGCAGCCGGCGGGCCAGCATGGTCTTGCCGGATCCCGGTGGGCCCACCATGGCCAGATTGTGGCCGCCTGCCGCAGCGATCTCGAGCCCGCGCCGGACATGGCTCTGGCCCTTGACCTCGGCGAGATCGGCACCGAAGGTCCAATTTGGAGATGGGGGCGCGCCTGCAAAGGGGAGGCGGGAGGGATCGCCAACCAGGGCAATGGCGTCGTTGAGCGAGGACAGGCCCCATACCGTCAGGCCATCGACCAGGGCCGCCTCGGCAGCGTTGGCCTCGCAGACGGCGAGCTTGAGGCCCAGGGCTTGAATCTCGGCCGCAACGGCCAGTACGCCGTGCACGGGCCGCAGGCGGCCATCGAGCGCGACCTCGGCGAGAAAGACGATGGAGTCGAAGGCCGGGGCAGGCGCCATTGCGGGCGGCGAGGCGGTGTGCAGCGGATCCGTTTCCCCCGGGGAGCCGGCCCCGGTCGGGGGTGGGAGGGCGAGCAAGGCCGGGACCTTGCCCTCGGATGCAAGGACGGCCAGGGCGATCGCCAGATCGAAAGCCGGCCCGGCCTTGCGGAGATCCGCCGGGGCGAGGTTGACCGTGATCCGGGTGGCCGGGTACTCGTGCCCGCTGTTGCGGATGGCAGCGCGGACACGCTCCTTGCTCTCCTGGACTGCGGTGTCCCCAAGTCCGACGATGCTGGTGCCGGGGAGCCCGTTGGCCACGTCGGCCTCGACGTGCACGAGGATGCCGTCGATCCCCAGCACGGACCCGCTCTTGACGATCGCAAGCATGCCGTGAGCCTCCTTGGCGTCGAATGCAGTGCGGGGCCTCGGGCCGTCGACCGGTCGCTGCGGGGACTCCGGTTGCCGGGCCCGGCTCCTGTCTCTTTGATACGACGATGCCAGGTCGTGATCAAGCCGCAGCTTGGTTAAGGCGCCTGCTCGCAGGCCGGATGGCCCCTGGTCAAGGGAGCTACCTGGCGCCTGCCGTCAGTGGCCCCCGTCCTGGACCCACTGGAGCATCGCCGTCCCGGCCATCGCCTGGACGAAGGTGTCGAGCGAGTTACCCGGAGGCGCGAGCATCGTGAAGGCGAAGTGCCCGATCGGCTTTCCCGTGGCGTCGAACACCTGCACATCGACTGACGGAGATGCCACCGCCCCGGGATTCCAGGTTTCGACGAAGATGAGGTCGCCCCCCTGGACGAAGTTGCCGTTGCGGTACCGGATGCGAAGCTCAGGATCTCCGCTGGCATCCGAGGTGAGCTGGTAATCGTAGCCCCGGTCGGGCGGCAGGATGCGATCGAGGAAGGCTTGCAGGGGAGAGGACGGCGTGGCCCAGGCCTGGGGCACGGCAAAGGGCAAGCCGGTGCCCGTCGCACTGCCCGTCGCGCTGGCCGTCACGCTGCCGGTTGCGGACTGCGTCGCCCCCGGCGTGGTGGGGCGGTAGATGCGATCGCCCCCCGAATCGATGGCGAACCTTACCGCGGCGTCCATCGAGGCGGCGGCCGAGGGGTCGAGGCCCAGCTTCTTGAGGCGCTCGGCGATCTTCTGCGCCTCCGAGAGCGGCTTGTGGGCAGGTTCGGGGAGTTTCTTGCGGTACCGGGCCAGGTCCTTGGGCTCGAGGCTGGGTCTGGGCTTGGGACGGGCTGCCAGCTTGGGCCTGGGCGTCGGGGTGGGGCGAGGTGTCGGGGCCACGCGGTGGGGATATGCGATGGCGGACTCCACCTTGCGCGGGACCGGTCGCGGCCGAGGCGTGGGAGCGTCGACGATCTTCACCGGATCCTCAAGCGGAGGCAGCGGCCGGCCGTGGATGTGAATCTCTCCGGCCAGCACGACGAGGGTGAAGACCGCGGCATGCAACGCCAGCGAAGCGCCCAGGAAGCGCTTTTGTGGCACCGGACCTCCTCTACCTTCCGGCCGCAGCGCTGTGCGTGGCCGGCGCGGCGCCCGGGGCCAGAGTGCCGGGAGTCGCCTGGGAGCCGCTACCCGCGGGCTGCAGCTGGAGCGAGTCTCCGATCCGCTTGAGGACGTCCGGGTAGAGATCGCCGTAGGTGAAGACGACGTCGTTGCCCTTATCCGCGCCGTAGTAGTTGTAGGGCGCCTGGAAGCTCAGCTCCTGGAACTTCTCGACGAGCTTGACGGCATACGCGCCGGCAAGCAGCGTGACCCAGAGGGTGGGCTTGGGACGGTACTGCACGAACATCCAGTTGGCTCCGTCGGTGTAGGACAGCAGGATGGTCCGGGAGCCATAGAAGATCGGGACCTCGATGCTGTACAGGGAGAAGCCCGCCGGCACGAAGCTGGGGATCTCGATTGCCTGGCCGATGGCTGTCTGGGCTTCTGCCAGGCTCTTGTAAGTCACGAAGCTGTTGTTCCTGGAACCGGTTTTGAGGCGGATCGCGTTGACATCCCGCGGAACGCGGGCCTTCAGGTGCAGCTGGTTGGTCAACTCGAACTCGTCGAAGGAGCTGTCGAAGTAAGGCGCGATCTGCGGGCCCCAGGTGCGCGTTTCGCGCAGGATCTGGAAGGTCTGCTTGTCGATCCAGAACCGGTGGGCTGGCGTCGAGTAGAAGACCTGACCCTTGCGGGCGACGTTGAGAATGTAGCAATCCCGCCCGGCGACGACCGGATCGAGGCCCATGCTCTTGATCTGGTCGTCGTTGTAGACATCCAGATCGTAGTTGGCGAACAAGAGGTCGGGGTCCGCCGTGATCTGGCCCAGGATCGTGGCAGCGAACTCGGTGGACCCGGACTGGTTGTCGTTATGGAAGTAGAGATTCTCGTCGGGAAAGTAGATGTTGACCCGGTCGTGCCGGAGCCAGAGATTGACGTCGGCAAGCTTGGCTGGCTGCAGGATGTCGACGCGATAGTTGCGTTCGTTCTTGTAATCGATCTGCAGCACGGCCTTGAAATCGAGATTCTGGCGCGTCAAGAGCTGGATGCGGTGCCCCTCGAAGCTGACCGTGCCCTGGTGCTGCTGGACAGCGTCGACGAGGTCGAGAGGCGTGATGGCCAGGGCCCGCGGTGCCATGGCGAGCCAGGCTGCCGCGAAAATCAGGAATTTGCGCACGAAAATCACGCCCCTTGTGACGGAGTAGCGGTTCTATCGGTTTCATCATCGTAACCCGGAGTGGCCAGGGCCGGCCAGATCCGCGGCCTTCCTTCGATCCCCGGCACTGGTCTCGCTGCGGCAGCCCGGTCGGTGCCGTCCGGTTGCAGCCACGGGCCGTGACGCACACCGGGCCCGGGTGGCCGGGCTCGCGCGGGGGCGAAAGCCCTCTCGGGCGGGTATAAGGCGGGTATGACGGTCGACATCGAGAACGTCGTCATCGAGCGCAAGGACGGCTCGCTCTTCTGCGGCATCCTCTTCTACAGCGCGGACGAGATCGCACGCTATGTCCCCTGGTCGGTCAGCCTCGAGAATCCCAAGCAGGTTGTCCTGAAGCTCTTCCCGCCCGACGCGGAGTCCAACCTCGAGATCGTGCGTGACCACTACGAGGCCATGGCCGACGCGATCGTCGACCACGTGATGGCCAACCCCAGCTAGGCCTTTTGCAGTTTGAACGGGGCCCTCTGCGCGGTCGCTTCGCTGCGCAACCGGGCCCCGTTTGACTCATCGGGCTCGATCCATTCAAACCGGGAGCACTCTAGATCGCCAGCAGCGGACGAGGCCGGGGCATTCAGCCTCCGTGCGGTCTGGGGAAGACGGGCGAGCCATCGACCCTGAAGACGTAATCGAACTCCACCTTGTCCTGGCTCAGCATCCGGAGGAAGAGCTTGGCGTAGGTCAGCTTCTGGACCTCGGTCGTCGGCCCGAGCCCCGCCGAGCCGGTTGCACTGCCCGAGGCCGCGGGCTTGATGGGGACCGAGAGATCGGTCTCGATCCGCATCGCCACGACGTCTCCAGCCGCCAGATTCCAAACGGCCGGCGTCTCCCCGGCCGAGGGCACGAGCCAGTGCACGCCCGCCAGGCTCTGGACCGCGTAGAAGTTCTTGAGGCCGAGGTTGGCAAAGGCCATCTTGCTACGCGCCCCGGCGATCGCCACGACCGAGTGGCCGGGATGCATCGGATCGTCCGGCGGGTTGAACTTGAAGCGGAACTGGCCCTCCCAGTCGTCGCCAGGCGTGGTCGCCTCGCCGTCGACCATGTTGAAGGCGTTGGTCTGCCAGTAGCCCGACCCCAGATCCTCGTAGCGGAGTGTCACGTCGTTTTCGTACGCGATGGAGCCGGGGTAGACCGGGACGGGGGTGGGCGAAGGCGTCGGGTGGGGGATGAGAGGGAACACGAACGCCACGTTCTTCATCGCCGGCTTGCCAGCCGCGGCGTTGACCAGCATGCGATTGACCTGCTGCCGGTTGACTCGATCGGCAAAGAAGAGCGCGATGATCGCGGCGACGATTACAAGAAAGATCCAGCGACGCACAACTGCCCAATGCCCCGCTTGCGCCCTCGTCTAACGCACGGCGATGGCCAGGGGGCGATCCCGCGCCGTGGCCATCCGCGGTCTGCGGATAGCGAGCGTGACACGGCGGTCGAGAACCTTCGGTTTTCTTGTGCTGCGGAGCCGGCCGGTGCTATCCTGCGGGCATCGACCGCCCCACGCTCTCTCTCCTCGCCGTCGGCGCCCCGCTGGTCGGCTTGCTTTTGGCCGGGGTGTGGGCCATGCAGGCCGACGGCCGCTACCGGGCGACCCTGCCTTCCGAGCCACGCTACACCTTGCCCCATCAGCCCTTCCCCTATGGCAGGACGGCACAGGATGTGCAGCTCGTGGCGAGCGATGGAGTCTCGCTGGTGGGTACGCTGCTGGGCGCCAGCCATGACATCGGCGTCATTCTCTATCCGAGCTTCGTGGCCGGTCGCCGTGGCTTCGCCGTCGTGACGATGGCCGACTGGCTGAGCCGGGGGCTGGCGGTCCTGGTCATCCAGCCCCGCGGCGTCGGGCAATCGCAAGGCGTCCAGGGGCCCGGCGGCGAGGGGCGCCTCGATCTCCTGGCCGGGGCGGCTTACCTGCGTTCGCTCGGCATCGAGCGCGTCGGGGTGCTGGCCGAAGGCGATTCGACGGTGCCGGCGACGATGGCCACGGTCGGGCAGCACGGGGCGATCGATGCCCTGGCGATCGCCGGGCCCGTGGGCTACTGGGGCGAACCGGTCGCCGGTGAAACCTACGCCGAGAGCCCGCTTTCTGGCTTTGGACGCCTGTTCTGGAGGTGGACCGCCGGGATCCGGCTGGGCTCCGGGACATCGCCCCGGATGGCCGATCTGGTCGGACACCTTTCGCCCGTTCCGGTGCTCTTCGTCGGCAGCCAGGACGATCCCACCCGGACAGCCAGCCAGCTCTACCTGGCTGCAGCCGAGCCGCGCAGCTTGAGTCTCCTGCCGGGCTCGGGCCTCCCGTGCGAGTGGTCGTCCTTCCCCGAGTACTTCGAGACCGTCCGCGAGTGGTTCCACCTCGCGCTCGGCGCGACCGGGTCTGCGGCGGTGCCGGCTGCTGGAGCTGCGGGTGACCCGGCGGGTTCGCAGGGCAGCTCGTTCAGTGGTCTTACGTCGGCCTCCTCTGCGCCACCTGCGGAACCCGGTTTGCCGGGGCCTTCCGCCGCACCTGCGCCGCACAACGTGCTCCCGCAGATGCTGTCCGACCCGCAGCCCATAGTCCCGCCGCTGCCGACATGGCCGCCGTCCGCGCCGACCCCCGCGCAGGCTCCGCTTGCGCCGGCGACGGAGGCCGGTCCGCCCGATCGCGCCGTTCCCCCCGCACCGAAACTGCAGACCGCGTCATGAACTCGGGAGTGCTAAACCGGAGCGTAGGCCCGGTTTTTTTGAGCCTATAATTGCCTGAATGAAAATCCTGCTGGCCTACGGCTACGCCCAGGAGTCCGTCGCCACCTACTTCGAGGCCTCCCTTCGCTCGGGCCATGAGGTCGTGACGTGCGGGCCGAGTGCGGGCCGTCCGCAGGGCATTCCGTGCGGATCCACCATGCACGTCCAGGACATCCTCGTTCGGTTGCCCGCAGGCTTCGAGCCCGAACTCTTCTTCTGGATCGAGTCCCACACGCCGTTCCTTCCTCGCGGGGTCGAGACTCTGGACTGCCCCACGGTGGCCTACGAGACGGCGGCGCTTTGGAATCACTTCTGGGCGGCTCGCTACGTGCGCGATTACGATGTCGTCGCCGTGAATCGGCGGCGTCCTGACGTCTACCGGGCCGCCGGCAACCAGCACGTCTTTTCCCTGCCGAACGCTGCCGCAGATTGGATGGTTGCGGATGTATTCGGGGATCGCACGATCGACGTGGCCTTCCTGGGGACGTTCAATCCGACTCTTTACCCCTATCGCGCTCGTCTGGTCGGAAGGCTCCGGACGCTGGCGCAGAACCGCGGCCTCAAGGTCACGATCGCCAACGGCCTCAGCCCGGTCCAGCTGGCAAGCGTCTACCAGAGTGCCAAGATCGTGCTCAACGTGGGCACCCTGGGCGAGGGCCTCAATATGCGGGTTCTGGAGGCGATGGCCTGCGGGGCCCTCGCGTTCACCGAGAACGGCACTTCGCCGGGCGTTTCCCAGTTTTTCGAGGACCGCCGGCATCTGGTCCTCTTCGAGGAGGATGGTTTCGAGGCACAGCTTCTTCACTACCTTCGGCACGAGCGTGAGCGCATCCAGATCGCCGCGGCCGGGCAGGCAGAGGTGCTGACGCGCCACAGGTACGTGGATCGGATCCGCAAGGTTCTCGAGGAAGTCTCTGCCTTCGGCCAGGCGCCCAGGACGAAGCCCTGGCGACCCCGCTCGGAGCGGTTGCTCGACCATGCGGCCGCCCAGTACGCCCGAGGGCTCATCAGCGAGGCCAGGGAGACGCTCTCGAAGCTTGCCACGATCGCTTCGCAAAACCCTGAACTGCCGCACGCAACCGCCGTGGTCGAGGCGGCCGCGGGCCAAGTCGATGCCGACAAGCTCTTTGGTGCCGCACTGGCTGCCACCGCGTCACCTGTGACCACCGTGAGTTACGCTCGCTGGCTGATCGATGTGGGACGCGTGGATGAGGCGGAAAAGGTCGCCAAGAGCCTTTTGCGCCAGCAGCGTCAGCCCGCTTTGCCGTGGTTCCGGACCTATTACATTCCTCGCTGGGACATCACCCGCGAGGAATGGCTGCGGGTTGGCCTGGCCGATCACCCGGACGAGGCCAGGGCCGCGTTCCTGGAGACCCAGCGCCTTGCCATGCTCGCTGAAGTGGCCCGAAAGAAAGGCGATCTACCCCTGGCCTTGCAGCGGTTGCAGGCCTTGAGCAACCTGCGGCCAGAGAACTGGGAAGTCTGGTCCGAGCGAGGCTCCGTGGCGTACGAGCTCGCCGTGGTGGACGAGGCGGTGGCCTGTTTCCAGAGGGCGATCGACCTCAATCCCTTCAATTTCGCTGCGCGCTTTGCCCTGGTGACGCTCCTGGACCTCGATGGCGCCCCCGAGGCGCAGATTCGTCGGGTGCGCGACCTGGCTCTCGACAACTACGCCCTGGCACAGGACGCAATCGCCCTCCACGTGCTCAACGAGGGCTCCGCCATCTTGCACGCGAGCCTCAACCAGGCTGCCAGGGCCCATGCCTTGCTGGGAGAGCCGAAGGAGGCACTGGCTTGCTGGCGTCGATCGCTAGAGATCCAGCCCGATCAGTCTGGCATCCGGGCTCTTGCAGAAGGAAAGAGTCTGCTGCCGTCACGGTTTGGACCCGGCCCGGACCTTGCCACTTCAGCGCGGACCCTGTGGCTTGTGGCGGCGCGCTCCGGGTGGGAGCCGTCGCTGGCGGCATTCATCGCCTCGCCACCGGCTGATACCGCGCTCGTGCTGCACTCCGGATCCCGCGACGCGATGGATCTCGAGGCGGAGGTTGCGGATTGGCTGGCGGTCAGGAACATGGACCCGGAGACTATTCCGGATGTGCTCTTGGTGGACGATTCCCAGGCAACCTTCGTGGCAACATGCCGATACGCGACGGCGGTTCTCGACAACGGTGACGACACGGCGCGTTCGGTTGCCGAAGCCTTGGGGTTGCCGGTGCGCAGCGTATCCTCGTCCGGGTGGTAAACTTCTTCTGTCGAAGACCAGCCAGGCCGCTAGACCTTTTGCAGTTTGAACGGGGCCCTCTGCGCGGTCGCTTCGCTGCGCAACCGGGCCCCGTTTGACTCCTCGGGCTCGATCCATTCAAACCGGGAGCACTCTGGGCCTTTTGCAGTTTGAACGGGGCCCTCTGCGCGGTCGCTTCGCTGCGCAACCGGGCCCCGTTTGACTCATCGGGCTCGATCCATTCAAACCGGGAGCACTCTAATAGCTGGAGCAAATTTCTTCACGCATAGGCATCCTTCCTGAAGTTTCCGCAAGGCAACGCGGAAGCCGGAACCAAGACAGCCTGTACGCTAGCACGTTAAAAAAGGGGGGGGTAAGCAAGGGTAAAGAAGAGGCGAAGGCCATCACAGCTTCGGAGCTGCCCAGGAGCTGCCCACGATGATCCGCTCCCCGAGCGCCTACCCGCCGAACTGCCTCCAGTCGACGGGCCTGGCCAAGGACCTCAGGAACGCGGCCCCCGCCCGAATTCAAGTAAAATGGGGGCGATCCGAATGTTCATGGTGATCTCTCGCTCGTGGAGGCAGCAGTCGATGGCGGTACACCGATCCCCCATGGGCAGGTCCACCTCGTGAAGACCGTCATCTTGACCGGCGGCCTCGGGACCCGGCTCAGCGAAGAAACCATCCGGAAGCCCAAGCCGATGGTGGAGATCGGCGACAAGCCCATCCTCTGGCACCTCATGAAGCTCTATGCCGCTCATGGATTCGGCGAGTTCGGGGTGGCGCTGGGCTACAAGGCCGACGTCGTCAAGCATTTCTTCCTCAACTACTACCATCTGCACTCGGATATCACGGTCGATCTCGCCAACGGCAACGTGAGCGTGCAGGCAGAGCACGCGGCGCCCCGCGAGGACTGGCGTGTCACCCTGGTCGACACGGGCCTGCACACGCAGACGGGCGGACGGATCAAGCGCATGCGCAGGTGGGTCGGGAACGAGACCTTCATGATGACTTACGGCGACGGGCTTGCGGATGTCGACATAGGCTCCCTGGTCGCGTTCCACAGGCAGCACGGCAAGCTGGCCACGGTCCTCGCCGTGCGACCGCCCTCGCGCTTCGGAGGCCTCGATCTCGATGGGGACGGCCGGGTCGCCCGATTTGCCGAGAAGCCGCAGCTCGCTGAAGGCTGGATCAACGGTGGATTTTTCGTCCTCGAGCCGCAAGTGCTCGACTACATAGACGGCGACGACACGTCCTGGGAATCGACTCCGGTGGAGCGCCTGGCCGCCGAGGGGCAGCTCGTGGCCTACCGTCACCACGGTTTCTGGCAGTGCATGGACACGTTGCGCGACGTTCGGCTGCTCGAGAGTCTCTGGAACTCGGGGGCGGCTCCCTGGAAAGTCTGGAATTGAACACTTCCTTCTGGCGAGACCGGCCGGTTCTGGTCACCGGCGCGACCGGGCTCCTGGGCTCGTGGCTCGTCAAGCGGCTGCTGGTCCTGGAAGCCGATGTCGTCGTCCTGGTGCGCGACTGGGTGCCGCAGAGCGAGCTGGTCAGCGGCGGCATGCTCGACCGGGTCAAGGTCGTGCGCGGAGACGTCCGCGACGGGCCGCTGCTCGAGCGGATCCTGGGCGAGTACGAGATCGACACGGTCTTCCACCTGGCCGCGCAGACCATCGTCGGCATCGCCAACCGCAACCCGCTTTCGACCTTCGAGACCAACATCGGGGGCACGTGGTCGCTGCTGGAGGCCTGCCGGCGCAGCCCGCGGATCCAGCAGATCGTCGTGGCGTCGTCGGACAAGGCCTACGGCGATCACGACGACCTTCCCTACGACGAGGACACGCCGCTGGTCGGCCGGCACCCGTACGACGTCAGCAAGTCCTGCGCCGACCTCATCGCCCAGTCCTACGCCCACACCTACGGCCTGCCGGTATGCGTCACGCGGTGCGGCAACCTGTACGGCGGCGGCGATCTCAACTGGAACCGCATCGTGCCGGGCACGATCCGCTCGGTCCTGCATGGCGAGCGCCCGGTCATTCGCTCGGACGGCCTCTACGTTCGCGACTACTTCTACGTCGAGGACGGCGCGATCGCCTACACCGACCTGGCCCACAAGATGAGCCTCGACCGCCAGCTGGCCGGCGAGTGCTTCAACTTCTCGAACGAGCTCCAGGTGACGGTTCTCGAGCTGGTCAACCAGATCCTGTCGCAACTGGGCTCCGATCTCGAGCCAGACATCCGCAACGAGGCCACGGGCGAGATCCGCCACCAGTACCTCGATGCGCAAAAGGCCCGGACGCGGCTCGGCTGGGAGCCGGCCTTTTCGCTGGCCGCAGGGCTCGAGCGCACGATCGCCTGGTACCGGGCTTTCTTCGACTCGCGAGAACTTGCGAGGACCTCGCCGTGACCGAGGCAGCAGAGCCGTCGCGGCCGGCGGAGTTCCTGCGCGCCGAGATCCACGCCAAGGTCCGCGAGTACCACGCGGCGGCCTTCCCGGATCGCCCCTTCGTGCCGGGCGAGTCGCCCGTGCCGGTCTCGGGCAAGGTCTTCGACGCCGCCGAGATCGTCAACGTGGTCGAGGCGGGGCTCGACTTCTGGCTCACCACCGGCCGGTTCGCCGAAAGCTTCGAGAAGGAGTTCGCCCGGATCTTCGGCCTGCGGCACGCGTCGCTGGTCAATTCCGGATCCTCGGCCAATCTGTGCGCGATCTCTGCGCTCACCTCGCCCCAGCTCGGCGAGCGCCGCCTGGTGGCGGGCGACGAGGTGGTCACGGTCGCCGCGGGCTTCCCGACGACGGTCAATCCCATCCTGCAGAACGGCCTGGTGCCCGTGTTCGTGGACGTGCAGATCCCCACGTACAACGTGGATACCGGCCGGCTTGCCGACGCCATCGGCCCGAAGACCCGCGCCATCGTCCTGGCCCACACGCTGGGCAACCCCTTCGATCTCGAGACGGTCGCACGGCTGGCCAGGGAGCACGATCTGTGGCTGGTGGAGGACTGCTGCGACGCCGTGGGATCGACGTACCAGGGCAAGAACGTCGGCACCTACGGGGAACTTGCCACCACGAGCTTCTACCCGGCTCACCACATCACGACGGGCGAGGGCGGGTGCGTCCTGACCGACGATCCGCGCCTCGAGAGGATCGTCGAGTCGTTCCGGGACTGGGGCCGCGACTGCTGGTGCGAGACGGGGTGCGACAACACGTGCGGCAAGCGCTTCGACTGGCAGCTCGGCGACCTGCCAGCCGGCTACGATCACAAGTACACGTACTCGCACCTCGGCTACAACCTCAAGCTGAGCGACATGCAGGCGGCCGTCGGGCTGGCCCAGCTGGCCAAGCTCCCGGGCTTCATCGCCGCCCGGCGGCGGAATTTCGCCGCGCTCGAGCAAAGCCTTCGCCCTCTCGGGGAGTTCCTGATCCTCCCCGAGGCCACGCCGGGCTCGGACCCGAGCTGGTTCGGTTTCCCGATCACGGTCCGCCCGGACGCGCCGTTCACGCGCACCGATCTCATCCGTCACCTCGAGACCGCCCGCATCGGCACCCGGATGCTCTTCGGCGGCAACCTGCTGCGCCAGCCGGCCTACCGCGGCGTGCCCCACCGGGTCGTCGGCCCGCTGTCCGAGACCGACCGGATCATGGAAGCCACGTTCTGGATCGGGGTATATCCAGGGATCACCCTCGAGATGATCGCTTTCGTGGTCGAAACCATGCGTACCTTCACCGAGCGCCAAGCGAGGACGCGAAGCCATGCCTGAAGTGCTGTCGGAGACCCCCAAAGCGGCCACGGAAACCGTCCCGCAAGCCGCGTTCCGGAAACTGCCCCGCCCTGGCCGCCTGCTCTTCATCCTCGAGCTGGCCAACAACCACGGCGGAAGCCTCGAGCATGGACTCTCGATCGTCCGCGAGATGGGCGAGGTAGCGCGCCGTTTTCCGGAGTTCGACTTCGGCCTCAAGTTCCAGTACCGCGACCTCGACACCTTCATCCATCCGGCCTACCGCGACCGGATGGACATCAAGTACGTCAAGCGGTTCTCCCAGACCCGCCTGTCGGACGAGGACTTTCTTGCGCTCAAGGCGGCAGCCGAGCGCGAGGGATTCCTGTCGATCTGCACGCCGTTCGACGAGCCCTCGGTCGACCGGATCGCCGAGCAGGGCTTTGCCGTCGCCAAGATCGCCAGCTGCTCTTTCACCGACTGGCCGCTGCTCGAGCGCGTCGCCCGGACCCGTAGGCCCGTCGTGGCCTCCACCGCCGGCGCCACGCTCGAGGACATCGACCGGGTCGTGAGCTTTTTCGAGCACCGCGAGATCCCGCTGGTCCTGATGCACTGCGTGGCGCAGTACCCCACCGCGCCCTCTGACCTCAAGCTCGGGCAGATCGACCTCTTCAGGTCCCGCTATCCGCACGTGACCGTCGGATACTCGACGCACGAGCCGCCCGACACGACCGCTGCGATCCAGATCGCCATCGCCAAGGGAGCGCTGGTCTTCGAGAAGCACGTGGACCTCGCCACCAGCGACCACACGCCCAACGGCTACTCGGCCACACCCGCGCAGGTCGAGCGCTGGCTGGCCGCGGCCCGCAGCGCCTGCGCGATGACGGGAGCGACGGACGCTCGCACGGCGGCCGACGCCGAGGAACTTTCGAGTCTGCATGCCCTGCGCCGCGGCGTCTTCGCCCGTCGCCCGCTCCGGGCGGGCGATCGGATCGCCGCCGAAGACGTCTATCTGGCCTTCCCGGCGGCTGGCGGCCAGCTCACTGCCAACCACCTTTCCAAGTACGCCGAGCTGTACGCCGAGGCAGCCATCGAACCCGACGCCCCGCTACTGGGTCCGGCGATACGCGTCGTCGACACCCGCGACCGTGTGTACGAGATCGTCCAGCGGGTGAAGGCCTTTCTCGAGGCCGGCCACGTCGCGGTGCCCAGGAAGGTGGAGCTCGAGCTCTCGCACCACTACGGCCTCGAGCGCTTCGACGAGGTCGGGGCGACGATGATCACCGTGGTCAACCGCGAGTACTGCAAGAAGCTCATCGTCCTGTTGCCTGGCCAGTCGCACCCCGAGCAGTACCACCTCGTCAAGGAGGAAACCTTCCACGTCGTGCACGGCGGCATCGACCTCAGCCTCAACGGGGTGGGCGTGCAGTGCCAGGTGGGCGACGTCGTCACCATCGAACGCGGCGTCCATCACGCCTTCTCGAGTCAGTCCGGCGCCGTGATCGAGGAGATCTCCTCGACCCACGCCAGGGACGACTCGTACTACGTCGACGAAGCGATCGGGCGCAATGCCGGCCGCAAGACGCGCCTCACCTACTGGCTCTAGGCTCTCGTCTTGCTTGCCATCGCCTGGGACGTCGACGACGTGCTCAACGATCTGATGCGCTCCTGGTTCGAGGCCTGGCGCGGCGATCACCCGGAATGCGCCATGCGCTACGAGGATCTGCGGCAGAACCCACCTGAAGCGCTGCTGGGGATTTCCCGAGCGGCCTACCTGCAATCGCTCGATCGATTCCGGCTCGAACGCTTCGATGCGCTCGCGCCCGCCCCGGAAGTTCTTTCCTGGTTCGAGCTCTACGGACACCAGTTCCGACACCTTGCGATCACGGCAGCGCCCCTCTTGGCGGCGCCAGCGTCGGCAGCGTGGGTCATGCGCCACTTCGGCAGGTGGATCCGCTCGTTCAATGTGGTACCGAGTCCCCGCGACGGCGAGGAGCTCCCGGCCAGCAAGACGAGCAAGGGCCCGGCAAGCAAGGGGGAGATGCTGGCCCAGTTCGGCCGGATCGATGTCCTGGTGGACGACGATCCGGACAACCTCGCCGGCGCCCGCGCGGTCGGCATCTTGGGCGTGCTGGTGCCGAGGCCGTGGAACCCCGCATGGGCGAATCGCGGGCCCGCGAGCGCGCTCTCGGGCGCCCTTGCCCAGATCCTGTCCCTGACCGGCTCGGCGCCGGCTTTCGAGAATGGCTCCATCCGATGAGATACCTGCCGGCTTCGCCAAGACCCTTCCAAGGAACGCCGCAGCGCTTGCGGCGCGATGCAGCAGCCTCGACCGGAAGCCGGGAGTGTGTCCAGTGACTCCCCTCACCGTCGCCGACTACCTGATCCAGGCCATCCGCGATGCCGGAGTACGGCATCTCTTCATGCTCCCCGGCGGCGGCTGCATGCACCTGGTTGACGCGGTGGGCCGCACCGAGGGGCTCGAGTTCGTCGCCAACCTGCACGAGCAGGCCGCGGCCATCGCTGCCGATGCTTACGGGCAGTACACCAACAACCTGGGCGCGGCCCTGGTCACGACCGGACCGGGAGGGACCAACGCCCTGACCGGGGTGGCCGCGGCCTGGCTCGACTCCACACCGACGATCTTTGTATCTGGCCAGGTCAAGCGCGCCGATCTGGCCACGGGCCGGGGCTTGCGGCAGTGCGGATTCCAGGAGATCGACATCGTCTCGATGGTGTCGGGCATCACCAAGTACGCCGTGACCCTCACGGAGCCGGAGGAAGTGCGCTACCACCTCGAGAAGGCCCTGTACCTGGCCCGGCACGGCCGGCCCGGCCCGGTCTGGCTCGACGTGCCGCTCGATGTGCAGGCGCTGCCGATCGACCCCGAGCGCCAGCGCGGGTTCGTGCCCGAGCCAGCGGATCAAGGGATCGGCGGGGATCTCGCTTCCCTCGTGGGACGCACGATGGCTCTTTTCAACGCATCGGAACGCCCGGTGATCCTGGCTGGCAACGGCGTACGCCTCGGTGGCGGGCTGCCGGCCTTCCGGGAGCTGGTGGACCGCTTGCAGATCCCGGTGCTCACCACCTGGAAGGCGCTCGACTTCCTGCCCGAAGACCACCCTCTCTTTGTCGGGCGGCCGGGTTCGATCGGCCAGCGGGGCGCCAACTTCACCCAGCAGAACGCCGACTTCCTCCTGGTCCTCGGGGCGCGCCTGGATCCGGGGCAGACGGGCTACAGTCATGCCAACTTCGCCCGCGGCGCCAGCAAGGTGGTCGTCGACATCGACCCCGCCGAACTGGCCAAGATCTCGCCCGCACCGGCGATCGCTGCCTGCGCGGACGCTGGCGCCTTCATCCGGGCCCTGCTGGCAGCCGGCGAGAGTATCGCGCCATGCGATCGATCCGCGTGGCGCGAACGCTGCCAGGCCTGGCAGGCCCGGTACCCCGTGATCCTGCCCGAATACTGGGACGAGGCGGGCTCCGTCAATCCCTACGTGCTGATCGACGTCCTGTCCGAAGCGATGACCGCAGCCGACCTCCTGGTGCCCGGGAGTTCGGGGGCCTGCAGCGAGCTCACCATGCAGGCCTTCCGGACCCGGAAGGGCCAGCGGGTGCTCAACAGCGAAGGCCTGGGCCCCATGGGGTTCGGCATCGCGGCGGCGCTGGGCGCCTGCCTGGCCTCTGGCGGCCGGCGCACGGTCTGCGTGGACGGAGATGGCGGTTTCCACATGAACACCCAGGAGCTCGAGACCGTACGGCGTCTGGGACTGCCCCTCAAGTTCTTCGTGCTCAACAACGCGGGGTACGGCTCGATCCGGATCACCCAGCGCTCGTACTTTGAGGGCCGCTTCGTGGCGAGCGACGCGGGCAGCGGCCTCTCGCTACCCGATACCCTGCGGATCGCCGAAGCTTACGGCGTTCCCGCGGCCCGCATCGCATCTCATGGAGAAATCCGCGAGACGGTCCGCAAGGTTCTCGAAGCTCCGGGTCCGGTTGTCTGCGAGGTCGTGGTGGATCCTGAACACCGGACGGTGCCGCGCCTGTCCTCGGCCCGCCGGGCCGACGGGTCGATGGTCTCGAAGCCACTGGAGGATCTGTGGCCGTTCCTCGATCGCGAGGAATTCCGGCAGAACATGCTCGTTCCGGTGCTCGAAGATTGGACCTTTTGCAGCTGAAACGGGTCCCCTGCGCGGCCAAAGCACGGGCACTCCGGTGCCAGGCCCGCCGCCCTATCGCGAAAGCTGCGCGATGGTGTCGATGGACCGGAAGATCTTGTCCTGGCCGAAGGGATCCCAGTCCGAGCTGGTCTGACCGAGGGTCTGCTCGGCCGTGACCGAGATCGCGTGGCAGATCGGGTCGCTGCGGTACTGAGCGGCGATCTGGCCGATCGCCACCAGGGCGTTGCGGGCGCGGGAGTAATCGTCGAAGACGTTGTCCGTACGCTGCTCGGCACCGACCGCCAGGGTATGGATCGCCGACCGGGCTTGCGCGTCGTCCGGTGAGCGGGCCTGGTTCTGGCCCTGGTCGAGGCACACCGTGCCGAGCCCGGGCACGTCGATGCAGCCGGACACCGTGACGTGGGCCGCCTTCGTCGTGGTGGCCCGGGTTTCCTGCGGCGGGGCGAGGAGGCGTGGATCGGCCGGGGGCACCGGCGTCGGGACCGGTTGGTAGACCGGCGGCACGACCGGCTGGTAGGCTGGCGGCGGGGTCGGCTGGCCGAAGGGGTCGTCGAAACCCGGGACCTGAAGAGCGCCCCGCGCAAAGGCAGGCGTTCCCATGGGCCCAGAGGAAACGAACACCACGGCAAGAAGGCCAAGCACCAGGGTCCCCCCGGATCGAAGGCGTCGGCTGGTCCGGTCTCGTGGATCCGGTACCTCGGCGACTGCGGGCGGAGGCTCGATCACCGGGCCGAGCCTGCCGGTTGGCCGTCAGGCTCGAGCGCAGCCGAGGCAATGCGGCGCTCCTTGACCTCGTGATACTCGGCCTCAGTGTTGACCTCCCAGAGGTTGCCCTTGGAGCGGATGCCCGCCAGGAGGTTGTCCACGGCGACCATCGCCGTGAGCATCGAATGGTCCTGATTGTTGTACTTGTGCATGCCGTTGCGGCCGACGAGGAACAGATTCTCGAAGCGGTCGAGCCATGATCGCACGACCGCGAACTCGTCATAGGTGCCGAAGTATGCCGGATAGGCCTTGGGAATCCTGTGAACCGTGCTGTCCAGGACGTCCGCCGGGTCGATGATGTCGATGCGAGCCAGCTCGTCGATGGCGAAGCGCTCGAAGTCCTCGGCGGGCATGGACCAGAGCTCGTCGCCCTCGTTGCAGAAGTACTCCATCCCGACCCACACGGTGTCGGGATCCGCCACCAGATACGGGCTCCAGTTGTTGAAGATCTGCAGGCGACCGACCTTGACCTCGGGCTCCTGCACGTAGATCCAGTTGTCGGGCACGAGGTCGTGGATCGTCGGGATCGTCGTCCGGTTGCTCAGCTTGAGGCGCCGCAGCAGCACGCCGCAGGTGATGAAGTCACGATACAGGAGCCCGCCGGCGACCCGCCGGACCTCCGCAGGTACGTCGGGACCGAGGGCCTCGACCAGGTCCTTGATGGGCATCGTCGAGAAGACGTAGTCGGCCACCTGGCGAAAGGTGCGCCCGGAGTCCAGGTCCTGGACCGTGACGGCGATCGGACCGGAAACCCCGGGCCCGACATCACCCGGGCGCCCGATCTGGAGCCCGACGACCCGGTGGCGCAGGTGGATCTCGCCCCCGCGATCGGTCACGCTGCGGGCCACCTCTTGCCACATCTGCCCCGGTCCGAGCTTGGGGTACATGAACCGCTCGATCAGGCTGGTCTCGGTCTGCTTCTGGGCCACCGAGTCGTCGCGGAAGAACCGGGTCTTGATGGCATGGGCGATCGCCCGGGTGACGGACAACCCCTTGATCCGCTGGGCACCCCACTCCGGCTTGATCTCCCGGCAGGGCACTCCCCAGACCTTCTCGGTGTAGTCCCGGAAGAAGGTCCGGTACAGCTCGACTCCGAACCGGTTGACGAAGAAGTCCTCGAGCGAGGCCTCCTGTCGGCGCGGGAAGAGGCGCGTCAGGAGGTAGCTCGCGCCGATGCGCAGGATCCGGATGGGGCCAAGATTGCGGAAGGTCGAGGCCGAGAGCGACACCGGATAGTCGAAGAACCGGCGCATGAAGAAGATCCGCGACAGCCGCCGCCGCACCAGCATGACCCGGTCGGTCTGCTCGGGGTCGACCTGGCCATGCTCGACCTGCGGCAGGCCGGGGTCCCGGCCCAGGATGCGATCGTCGCGCGCCGGGGCAGTCTGCAGGGGCAAGATCGCCTTCCACCAGTCGGTCACCCGGTCGACCTTGGAGAAGAAGCGATGGCCACCGATATCCATCCGGTTGCCCTTGTACTCCAGGGTCTGTGCCAGCCCGCCCAGGGCCTCGGTGGTCTCGAAGACGATCGGCCGGACCCCGGTCCGTTCCAGCAGCTCGTAGGCCGCGGTCAAGCCCGCCGGACCGGCGCCGATGATGATGGCCGTCCGCTCGGAAGCCCTATCACGGGCCGCTGCAAGCTCGCCAGGCATCATCACCTTGCCCTCCTCGGGGGGGTGGGCTCCGGCGCAGGGTCAGGACCCGAAACGGATCCGCGCCTGGCCGAAAGACTCGCGGGTACACTCATCACCATCTGGACGGGGGCTGACCTGGGCGCCGCCGGCTGGCCTGTAACTGCCGGGCAGGCGTAGATCTCGTAGGAACTGTCGGGCGTACCCGATGCCAGGGTGCAGTCCTGCACGACCCTGGCTCTGCGGGCGAGTGCGTCACGCTGGGCCTGGGGCGAGCCGTAGGAGTAGTAGTCGTACACGTGGCTGATGAGGAGCCAGTAAGGCCGAGCCGACGGCCCACCGTAAGGATAGTCGTCGATGTGCAAGACCGAACGGACCGGACCCGCGTCGGAGTCGGCATTGAGGACCGGCCCGCAGTGGACCAGGACGTAGGCGTGACCATAATGGCGTGCCGCTTCGAGCCGGTTGAGGCTGGCCAGCGCCCCGGGCCCCCCCTGGCAATGGTTGACCGCCGGGCCCGAGAACTCGCCCTGGAAGGTGTCGCCGAACTGGCGACCGGCCTGCAGGAAGTCGGGTGCCAGCCAGACATCGAGTCCGACCTGGTAGGCCAGGGTCAATGCGACGCCAAGGGCCGCCAGGATCTGGGTCCGGCGCCGGGCGGAAGACAGCAGGCGATCCAGAAGCGGAGCCGAGATGAAGACCATGGCGACGACCGCCGGCTGGTAGTAATGGGCGCCCTGGAAGCCCTTGAAGACGAAGAGGTAGTCGAGGCCAAAAACGAGGGCAGCCACGCCGACCCACGGATTCAGACTGCGGGCCTTGAGCGACCGCGCCGTCTCCGCGAAGGCCGCCCACACGAAGAAGGCGAACAAGGGTATCGAGGTCTTGGCCAGCAGGTCGGCCAGCGGGAAGTACCACTGCGGATGCTTTACATAGTGCCCCAGGAGGTAGAACTGCGCGGCGTGGTCGAAGCCGTCCGCATCGCGAATCCCGGAGATCACCGCTGCTGGCCCCAGCAGGAAGAGCGGATGCGCGGCGACGGCGACGAGGGCCGTGACCGGCAGGTACCACGAGAAATCCCGCAGGCTCTTCTTCCAGCCGAGCGTCTGGCCGATCCAGACGATCGCGGCCGGGATCAGCAAGCCATCGGTCAGCTTGGAACCGATGGCCACGCCGCTGGCGATCCCGCAGGCGATGGCCGCCACGGCCGCCATGTCGTGCTCGCGGCGGCGGACGGTCCAGCGCGCCAGGGTCCAGATGTAGAGGACGATCGCCAGCATCGTCAGGACATCCCCCGAGTTGGCCGCGGTCCGTCCGGCCCCGATGAACACGGGGGTCGACGCGAGGACAGCGGCCAAGGCGAGGGCCGTCACCGGCCGGACAGCCTTCTTCAGGGCCAGCCACAGCGCAAGGATGCAGCCCAGCGCGATGAAGACGAAGGTCAGCTTGAAGGCCTCGATCGTGGGGCCCAGCCAGGCCATGAGCGGAATGGCAAGGGTGTAGTTGAGGCGTCCTTGCGAGGCGTTCGTGGTGTTGCCGAGGATGTTGGCGAGGTCGGGGATGTAAGAGCGGACGATTCCGAAAGCGGTGAGCTCGTCCCAGGTCATCCCGATCCAGTCGAGTTTCCAGAAGAGGAAGAACACCGTGGCAGCCAGGGCCAGGACCGAAGTCACCGCGACCAGTCGCCGGGGGAGCGACCGGGCACCCGAGACCGGAGCAACCCGAGCCTCGAGGACCTGCGCCGCGCCTTCGTCAGCCATCTGCGCTCACCAGCCCATCGCGTGCCAGCTCACGAATCCCCAGATCTCGACCAGGATTCCCAGCACGGTCAACACCCTCGGACCGAGCCCGAAACGCTCCCGCGTCAGGCTCGTGACCAGCAGGAGCACCATCACGAGGTAATCGAGCGTGTACCGCATACCGAACTGGTTCCGGCCGTCGCCCGCAAACACGAAGTAAAGGGCCTGCACCGCGAGGGCGCAGGCCAGCGCCACGAGGTTGGCTGGCTTGCGGTAGTTCACGAAAGGCAGGAGCCAGAGCACCGGCGTGACCAGGAGCATGCTCAGCCCCGCCTGCCCCGCTCCCAGCCAGGGAAAGCGCCCCAGCCAGATGGGCGGGGCGGTCAGGTAGAAGGGGATTTCGTGGGCCGCGTAGGCCAGCGAGAACAGGGGCCGGCGGCCGAAATCGCCGAGGGGATCGGTAAGCCAAAGGCGTTGGTAGCCGTTGTCGAAAACACTGCCGAACCGCGCCCAGTTGTAATAGGCGAGGATCGCCCCCAGGATCGCCAGGCCGACGGCGAACCGAACGAGCTTGGGCCAGTCGATGCGGACCTCGCGCCAGCTCTCGGCATCCGGGGCCAGCAACTGCATGGCGATCGCGGGCACGAGGAAGAGCTCCGGATTGCGGGACATGATGGCCGCGCCCGTGGCGAGCCCTGCCAGCAAAGGCCGGCGCACCGAGCCCGCCCAGAGGGCTACCATCAGGCCGAGGATGGCGACCGTATACGGGATGCCCCAGTTGCCCCCGTCCTGGGCAGCATAGAAGAAAAAGGAGGTGCCACCGGCACAGAGGATGGTCAGCCAGGAGCGAGCCGATAGGGTGGTCCCCGCCTGCTCCAGGTAAGCCCACCAGAAGGCCACGGCGACGGCTCCGAAAAGACAGGAAACGAGCGTCTGGTTGGTGGCGGCTCCGAACAGCCAGACAAACGGCAGCAACAGGAACGAGGCGGTCGGCCCGTAAGCGATGAAGTGGTGGCCCGCGGCGTCGGTGATGAGTTCCCACGTGCCGTACGGCGGCGACAGCGAGAAGGAACCGTGCAGCATCGCCCACGCCAGGCGGGAATGGGCGTTCCAGCCGGTCGACTTCCCCAGACTCGCCACCGCGTAGATGACGAACGTGAGCAAGCCGACCGCCGGGGCCACGAGGCGGGCGGGAAGGAGGCGGGGGGTGGCGGCCGGCGCGGTTTGAACCACCAGGGCCTACCCGTTCTGGCGCGGCGAGCGCTTGTAAGCATCCACCGCGGCCACGGCGAGGCGATCGCAGCGCTCGTTGTAAGGATGGCCCGCGTGGCCCTTGACCCAGTTCCAGCGAATGTCGTGGCCTGCCGCCAGGTCGACGAGCCGGCGCCAGAGATCCTGGTTGGCCACCGCCTCCTTTTTGGAATTGACCCAGCCGTTGCGCAGCCAGTTGGGCACCCACCGGGTCATGCCATCGACGAGGTAGCGCGAATCGCTCGTCACCGTGATGGCCACCGGTCTCTTGAGGGCCTCGAGGATCAAGATGGCCCCCTTGAGTTCCTCCCGCTGGTTGGTGGTGAACGGCTCGACCTGACCCACGATCTCGCGCTCCTGCACCACGCGAGTGCCTTCCCGCGCCACGAGGACGGCGGCCGGCGCGCCCGGCCCGGGGTTGCCCGAGCAGGAGGCATCACAGTAGCCCTCGAAGATCACGAGATCATTTTGCCATGCCGGGGACCGGATCGGCTCCAGGGGCCTGGCGTTCGAGCCGCAGCTCCCGCTGCCAGAAAGTCAAGGCGAGCAAGCCGCCAGCAACCGGGACAGGTCGGCCAGCACGAGATCGGCAGCCGGAGCCAGCTCCTGGCGCGTGCTGACTCCTGTCAGCACGCCGATGGCAGCCCTGGCCCGGCCGCTGCGGGCCATCTCGAGGTCGTTGATGCCGTCGCCGACGACGATCGCCTCGCGGGCGGCAACCCCGAGGCGAGCGCAGACGAGTTCCAGCATGTCGGGGTGGGGCTTGCCGCGGCTCACCTCGTCGCCGCCCGCCAGGGCGTGGACGAAGGGAGCCAGCTGCAGGCGCTCGAGCGTCGACCACGCATGCTCGGCCGCATCCGTCGTCGCAACGCCGATGCGCCATCCTCGCTCGTGGAGCGCCCGCAGGACCTCCCGGGCCCCGGGGCATTCAGCCAGCGCCCCGGCGCCGACCCGCCCTTCGGCCTGATCGAAGGCCTGCCTGACTGCATCCCGGGCCTCGACCCAGGTCAAGCCACGCCGGTAGAGGAAGGCCGAGGCCACGGCTGCGGATTCGAATCGCGTGGCCAGCACCAGGGGCCCGGTCGGATCCACCGAGCCACCGGGGTATCCGAGGGAGGCCGCCAGGTCCTGCCAGGGCTCCTCGGCCTCGTGCCACGCTGCGGCGGCGCCGATCTCGTCGCCGCTCCGGCCCTGGCGCATCTTCAGGAACTCGCGCAGGCCGGCGAGCCGAGCCATCGTCATGGCACCCCAGTAACGGCCGAAGTCGACCAGGACCCCGTCCTTGTCGAAGACGAAGGCGCGGGCCTGGGCGGGTCCTGATGCAAGTGCGAACGTGGGCACGGTTCACCTCTTGAGGGTCGGGCTGCGAACCCGATCCGGCGCCGTGGCGGCGGTCTCCGGCACCACGCCCGCGGCCAGCTCGGGAGTCCGCCCGGCCGACAGTTCCACGGCCCGGAGGTACGAGTCGAGCGACGGGAGGGTCGGCGGCACGTACCCGTGAGCGGTCCGGCGAAAATCGTAATCCCGCACCAGGTCGGCGGCATAGCCGAGTCGGTGCGCCAGCTCGCTGACAAAGGACGAATTGGCGCAATCCATGGCCTCGACGGCAGCAGCGAGCTCCCGCAGGCGGCGCTCGAGTCCCGCCACGCTCATGGGCGAAAGCGCCCGAGGTAGCCGGCGGGTTCGCCTCGCACGCTCGGCCCCGTGAAGGCTCCGGGGCCACATCCGCATGACGTGCGCCAGCTCCGAGGCCATCACCCGAGCCGCGGCGATCGTCCCCCAGTCGCCGCTCGGAAATTCGCGGAGGCTCAGGTAGTTTCCCAGGGTTTCGCCCAGCTCCTGATGCGCCGCCGCGAGAAGGTTTCGCTGCGGGATCACTGCCGGCAGGCGGAAGGGACCGCGGCCGAGCTCGTCGAGCATGGCATCGTCCATGTGCGAGAGCGAGAAGAGGAAGATCCCGGCGGAACCGTGAGCCCGGGCGGCGCGGATCTCGGCCAGCAGGTCACGGCGGGGGTGCGCCATCTTGAACACGCCAAGGATCGGGTAGACCAGGGTCTGGCGCCGGTCGTCGTCGGTCTCCTGGTCGATCCACTGACCGAGCTCGGTGGGATCGGTGCTGTAGAGCATCTCGGCGGTGAAGGTCGTCCATTTGTTATCCGCCCAGTTCCGCCAGTCCTGGAGCTTGGTCTGGCGCGAGTACCACTCGTCGCGGAAGGTGGCCACTCCGAGCTCCATGTGGCGCTTTTGCCGCGCCAGCAGGTCGTGGACCATCCGGACCGTGCGATCCACCTGTTCTTCCCGCCAGATCTGATAATCCCGGGCGAGCTCCGCAGCCAGCCGAATATCCCCCGTGGCATCGGGCGAGCTGAACAAACGGCGCTGCTGGAAGCCAAGCTTCTCGAGGGCGAACATCGTGCGGCTGGTCCAGTCGTCGGGCGTGCGCTCGTCGTACCGGATGTAGTCGAGAAAGACCCCGTCGACGTCATAGCGGTGCACCAGCTCGGCGATCTCGTCCTTCACGAGCTGGCGAGCCAGGGGATTGGCCGGCGACATGAAACGCGGCTTGATCGTGCCCTCGGCCCGCGACGCCAGATCCGGGTACCGCGACAGGACCGGATTGCCGTAGTCGTGGGTGGCGTCATAGCTCCGGACGCGGAAGGTCCAGACCCACGGCACGACCTCCATTCCCCGGAGGTGCGCCTCCGAGATCAGGGCGGGCAGGATGTCGGGTGCCGCCGCGAAGGACGGATCGCGCTCCAGGATGGCCGAAGGATAGATCGCATATCCCCGCCGGATGACCTCGGGCAGCAAGAGGTTGAAGTGGGCATCGGCCAGGCGATCGACGAGCTGGCGCACGGCAGCCGGCGTCTTGGGCAGGGATCCGGCGTCGAGCAGCATGCCGCGCGCCTCTACGGTGCGCGAGGGCGTCAGCGCCAGCTCCCCCTCCTGCAAGCTGAACGCGGCCAGATCGGACCACAGCTTGGCGCCATCGAGATCCTGGCCGACCTCGCGCAGGTGATTGGCCTCGGCCAGGTAGCGGCGGGCCAGCTCCTCGTCCCGGCGAACGCTCTCGAAAGGGACGTCCAGGGCGGCCTCGCGGGCATAGTGCAGGTCGTGGTCCAGGGCATCAGCACGCGACTCGAGTTCGATCCAGCGATCCCCGAGGGCCCACCACGGCTCGACGGGATTGGGCGGTGACGGCGGCACCCGGGCGGGCGGCCCTTCGTCGCCAGGACCGTCATACGGGGCTGGCAGCGGCTCGAGGCGCGCAGCCGGCGGTGGCAGGCTCAGGATCTGCAATCTGGCGCCGGCTGCCGCGTCGAGCCTGACCCCGGGGAGCGATCGGGCAGCGGCTGCCGGCTGCCCGGCAAGGACTGCCGCCAGGGCTGCGATGAGCGCGGCGGCAAGGATGCGTGAGTCTCTCGATACCACTCGATTAGCCTGTGCTACTTGCAATCTGATGGGGCCTGCCGCCCTGCGAACGGCACCGTTCGGTGCTGAAACCCCGCCGACTTTCCTGCCGGGCGACGCAGCGGATCGCCCTCGGCAGGGGAGAGTTCCGGAGGATCTCGGTTCCAGCTAGCCTAGGCGATACAGACCCCGCGGGCCGTTACCGGACACACAGCGATTGTGAAGCTTTCCGAAGCGCGCTAGGCCTTTTGCAGTTTGAAGGGGGCCCTCTGCGCGGTCGCTTCGCTGCGCAACCGGGCCCCGTTTGACTCATCGGGCTCGATCCATTCAAACCGGGAGCACTCTAGTTTCCCGGCTCGCGGCCGATCGGAGTGACTCGCCCGCGGACCCGGGGAACTTGTGGGTTGACTCGACATCGCCGGCGCCCTTATCGTCGAGACCAGGGAGCCGTTGTCCGAGGGCCAAGAGGAGATACCCTCGCCGCCGCCGACGCGCTCCGGATCCGGTCCCAGGAGGTCGAGGTGCCCACCTCTCCGGATGATGCTGACGCGAGCTTGCCCCTTCACCTGATCATCGTGGACGGGCTCAACCCCCGCCTGCTCGCTCAGGAGCTCGAGGCTCGTCGCCTGCCGGCGCTCGCTCACCTGATCTCGCGCGGAGCGCTGCTGCGGGCCACGTCCGTCTTCCCGACCGTCACACCCACCTGCCTCGCGAGCCTGGCCACCGGCTGCACGCCAGCAGAGCACGGCATCCACGGCATCGTGTGGTGGAATCCCCAAGAGGAGCGCTACGTCTCGTACTGGCCAGCGCCCCAGACGCTGCTCTCCGGGACCTTCGGGCAGGTGATGCGGGACATCCTGCAAAATCTGAACACGAGCCACCTCGCGCGCTCGGCGGCCACCGTGTTCGAGCGACTGGAGGCCGCGGGCATCGATTCGGCCTGCGTCAACTTCCCCATCAGCCGCGGCCCTTACCAGCGCCGGGCCCACATCCCCGTTCTCATGGCGCTGCTGGGCTCCTTGCCGGCACGCCTGGCGATGTCGGGCCCTCGCCGGCATTACGCCGGTGATCTCCTCCGTCCCTCGCTTTCGCTGCCCCGCGGAGTCCTGGGCCGGTATGGGATCTCGGATGCCCGGGCCACGCGGTTCACGCGCCGGGTCGTCAAGCGTCACGAAGCTCGGTTCGTGCTGACCTACCTCCCCGACAACGATCTCTACTCGCACAAGTGGGGCCCGATGAACGTTGGCCGGGAGCTGCACGCCATCGATCGCCGCATCGGCCAGATGATGGCCGCCTACGGGTCGTTCGACGACGCCACGCGCCAGGCGCGCTGGATCGTGACAGGCGACCACGCCCAGAGCGACATCGGGGGCTTCGATGGTTACAGCGTCAACGTCTACCGTGCCTTCCGCGATCTGTTGCCCGTCCCGTTCGGACGCAAGGGGCTGCGGGGCGGGCCCTACGATCTCGCGATCGCCCCGAACGACCGCAGCGCGCTGATCACGACTCCGAACGAGGCGGCGCGCCAGCGTGCCATCGCCGAGCTACTCCACTGGCCATCGGTCGATCGGCTCATCGGACGGGAACCCGAAGGCTGGTTCCGGGTGCAGAATCCCGACACCCTCCGCACGCTGCGGTTCAGGCCCCGAGGCCCCTGGCAGGACGTGCGCGGCGGCACGTGGGATATCGAGGGCGACCCGGGCATGCTCGATCTCAGGCCAGCAGGGTCCGTGCTGCACGACGGGGTCTTTCCCGATGCGCTCTTCCGCATCGCGGGGTCGCCACCCAGCGCCGACCTGATCGTCACGGCGCGCCCGGGCTGGGAGTTCTCTACGGGGTTCACCATGGGCCATGGCAACCACGGCTCGCTGCGCGCCGAGGACTCGATCACCGCGATCATCTCCGCGGGAGTGACATTTCCGGCTCAGCCCCGCATCACGGACGTCCTGCCGGCCATCCTGGAAGCCTTCGGGCTCGAGCGACCAGGCCACGACAACGGCCACAGCTCAGGGGCCGGACCGGGGGGAGAACCCTTGCAGCACCCGACGCTGCCGTGAGAGCCCCGGTTCGAAGGGATCGGTCCCGGGCCGTCAATAGCAGGCGTAGCGGTCGCGCGAGACGGTCACCGACCCGTAGGGGCCGCTGTAGGACGAGTAGTTGCTGGAAGTGTCGGTGCAGCCGCCGCTGTAACCGCCGGGATCCGAACTGTAGTAGTTGCTGCCATAGGAGTCGTTGCCGTAGGAGTCATTCCAGAGGTAGCTGTCGTTCGGCTGCTGGTTGTACAACTGCGGCGTGGGCAGGGGAGCCGGGGTGGGGGTCGGATCCACGGGATCGGTCGTGGTGAGCGTCGTCGATCCGCTGGCGCTCACCGAGAGCGTGAAGGCTCCGGTGACGGCACCGCCCGACGGCACCGAGACCAGGACCGTGACCGCGTAGTTGCCGGCCTGCGTCGGCGGGGTCCACGAGACGGTCTGCCCCACGGTCGCGCTCAGCATTCCACCCGTCGCGGACCAGGCATAGCCCGGCACGGCCACGCTGTCGACGGCCTCGCACGTCAGGGCGATCGCCTGGCCAGGGCCGGTCACCATCGCGGGATTGGCCGCAAGCTTGATGATGCTGGGCTGGTTGGTGGCCGGGTTGGGCGTGGGTGTCGAATAGAGGGCCAGCGGGTCGCTACTCGAGGAGTAATCGCTGGCCAGCGTCCCCCCCGAACCGACCAGGCCCGGAGCGCCGGTGAGGACGCAGCCGGCCACCAGCGGCAAGAGAGCCATCGCCAAGCCAACCTGCGGGCGCGACAGGTTCAACAGCGCAACCGTCCGCCGCCAGAAGGGATGCACACGAGCCATGAGGACCGCCTCCGAAGAGCCGAGAGCAAGCCGACGTCTCGGCCAGGAATCCCGCACTGGCTTTGACCTTGGAGGCAACCTTAAGCCTCCCCACCCAAGACGAGGGCTGGCGAGCCGGGGTTCCTTCCACAGCTAGCGTACCCGACGAATTCATTTGCACGCGTCGGCCAGGCCACGTATAAGGGAAGGAGCGGAGGGTCGAAAAGCGCTGTCGAACAAACCGAGAACCGGACCCCTGGGGGAAGGCATCCCCGCCAGGGTGCGTGGATTCTCCGAAGTCCTCTCCAACCGGGCGTTCCTCGCCCTCTGGCTCGCCCAGGTGTTCAGCCAGGTGGCGGACAAGATCTACTTCATCTTGATGGTCGATCTCGTCACCGCGCTGACCAACAACGACGGCACGTGGACGAGCGCAGCCCTGGTCGCCTACACCATTCCGTCGGTCCTGTTCGGGGCGATCGCCGGTTCCCTCGTGGACCGCTGGGACAAGGTCCGGGCCCAGTGGATCACCAATCTCCTGCGCGGGGGCTGCATCGCGGTGGTCCCGCTGGTGGGACACCACCATGCCTGGCCGGTGGTGGTCCTGTCGTTCTTGATCTCGACCCTGAGCCAGCCGTACACCCCCGCCGAGGCCGCCACCATCCCGCTGGTCGTCGAGAAGGAATCCCTTCTGACCGCCAATTCCCTTTTCACGACGACCGTGGTGGGCTCGATCATCCTCGGATTCACGCTGGGTGAACCCCTGATCACCCTCATGGGAGGCGCCACCTCGAATCTGGCGGCCTGGACGATCACGGCCATGTATTGCGTGTCCACCCTGGGACTCTGGCAAGTCCGCACGCCGGTCCAGCCCAGGCGCGATCACCCACTGCGCGAGATCTATGCCGAATACGCGCATAGCATCCGCTACATCCGGGCCCACCGCCAGGTCTGGTCGGCGATCGCCCGCCTGGTCGTGCTCTTCGCCATGTTCGCGGCCCTGTCCACGGTGGCCATCCTCTTTGCCAAGCAGTCGCTCCGGACCAACTTCTCCTGGCTACTGGCCACGGCGGGGGTCGGCATGGCGCTGGGGGCCGGGACGATCGGCCGGTGGGGCCAGCACTGGAACCGCACCCGGATGATCAACGGCGGCTTCCTGGCGGCGGGCATCGCCCTGGTCGTGCTCGCGCTCTTCGGTTCGGCACCCTATGCCAAGGGCGTGCAGTGGGTCACCGCCCACAGCCTCTTCCCGGGCCTGGCCTGGGCCAACAATCCGGGGCTGATCAACGGCCTGGCCTATCTGCTGACGGGCATCGTGGGTTACGCCGCCGCCTGGGTCGCGATTCCCAACCAGACCGTGCTGCAGGAGGAGGTGCCCGAGGATCGCCGCGGGAAGGTGTTCGGCACCCAGAACATGGCCACCAACATCGCCACCACCCTGCCCATGGGGGGGGTGGGCGTCCTCGCCGATGTGGTGGGCGTCCGGACGCTCATCTTCCTGCTGGGCGCGGTCATGCTCGTGGCGTCGCTGGGCTCGAAGGCCTGGAGGTGGCTTCCCGGGACGCCCAAGCCACCGCTCCTGGGACCCGAGGCCTGATGACCGCTCTCGCGCGGGGAACCCCTGGCACGAGGGTCCGGCGCAGATCTTCGTCGCTGGCCAGGCGTTGTCACCGGCCGGTCCTGCGGTAGCATGGGCCGGTGAGTAGCCCGTCGATGAAGATCCTGCTGGTCGCAGATCTCTACTACCCGCCCACGCTGGGTGGCAGCGCGATCGCCTTCAGACGACTGGCCCACGGACTGGCGCTCCAGGGACACGAGGTCTGGGTGATCGCGCCGGGCCTCAAGGGCTTTCGTCACTACGTGGAACGCGATGGACAGACCGTGGTCATCCGCTGCCGCTCCATCCCCGACCTCAGAATCATCTCGGCACCGGGCAAGACCACGGTTCGCGTCCCACTCATCCCGGACGGCATCATCGAGCGCACGCTGGACCGCCTCAAGCCCGACGTCGTCCACCTCCAGGCGCCCGGCTACGCGGGGGCCATCGCCGTGCGACTGGCGCGCAAGCGGAACCTCCCGCTGGTCGCCACCTGCCACAGCATTCCCGAGAACTACTGGAGTCCCAAGGACAAGGGCTCGAACGTCTTCAAGGCGGTCAAGGACGGCCTCTGGGACATGATCCTGGCGATGCTCGATCCGTGCGACCTGGTCTGCGCGCCGACCGTGACGGCCTGCGATCTCTTGCACGACAACGGCCTGACCCGGCAGGCGATCCCCATTTCCAACGGCATCGAGCTGGATCGGTACCGCCCCCCGTCGTCCGACGCGGAGATCCGCGAGCTCCGGAGCCGCTTCGGGTTTCCGCAGGATCGGCCGGTCGTCCTCTATTGCGGACGATTCAGTCCCGAAAAACGCGTGGATATCTTGCTGGCCGCGATTCCGTCCGTGCTGCGGCGCGTGCGGGCGCATTTTGCCTTCGTCGGAACCGGGACGATCGATATTGCCGGCGAGATCGAGAGCCGGGGCCTGTCGGACGCGGTGACGCTCACAGGGTTGCTGAGTGACCAGGCCATGCCCCTGGTCTACCGCGCAGCCGACGTCTTCGTGCTGCCGTCCGAGGCCGAGCTCCAGGGCCTGGTGCTGCTGGAGGCGGCGGCATCCGGCTTGCCCTTGGTCGGAGCCAACGCCCTGGCGATTCCCGAGATCGTTCACCACGGGGTCAACGGGTACCTGCACGTGCCCGGCAACGCGGAGGACCTCGCCGATCGCCTGTCAGACCTCCTGACCGATCCCGAGCTCCGGCACGACATGGGCCTCCGGAGCCTGGAGCTCGTGGCCAAGCACGCCATCCCCGAGTCGATCAAGCAGTACGAGGAGGTTTACCGGGAGGCGATCGCGCGGGTCGCCACGGCTGGCCGGAGCTGACCGCCGACGGGGCCCGGTTGCGCAGCGAAGCGACCGCGCAGAGGGACCCGTTCAAACTGCAAAAGGCCCAGAGTGCTCCCGGTTTGAATGGATCGAGCCCGATGAGTCAAACGGGGCCCGGTTGCGCAGCGAAGCGACCGCGCAGAGGGACCCGTTCAAACTGCAAAAGGTCTAGGGTGCCAGCGAGACCCTGTGGATCGCGAGGACGTCGCGACGAGCCGGATCCAGGCCGGCAGCAGCCGCGATGGCCGCGGCGAGCTTGGGAACCTCGGCCGCGCCGACACTGGTCGGCAGCAGCACCGCGATGGTCATGCGCTGGATGCCGCCGGGCGGGACGACCGTCCAGCTTTCCTGCTCGTCGAAGCGCCCGGCAACCGGCTTGCCGTTGACCTTGACCGGCGAGTAGAGGGTGTTGTGCAGGCGGCGAAAAGCCCGCTCGAGCTCCAGGTGCACCCGGACGATCGCCTTGCCCGAGCCGACAAGCTGGTTGAGCAGCGCCTGCAGGCTGCCCTGCAGGTCGGCCTGCTGCTTGGCCTGCGCCTCGGCAAGCAGCGCCTGGCGCCCGGCAAACCTGCGGCCCATCATTCCCATCGGCCCCGCGCCCATCCGCCCCGCGCCCATCCGCCCCCAGGGCATCATCCCGGATCGCATGCTCCCAGACGCCACCATGCAAGGCATGCCCGACATCCTCGGGGCCGGCGGCAGCGGCGGGTGCATGGCCGCCGGTTGGGCCCGGAGCGGAAGTGCCGATGCGAGAATCAGAGCGCCAGCAAGGCCAACTGCAAAGCGAGAAGTCATGACCGAACCTCCTGTCGTGCCCGGGTCGCCCGCACCAGCCCCGAGGCCTTGGCACTCATAACTGGTTTTGCTCGAGCCGTCCATCCGGAGTTTCCCTCTGCGGGATGCGAGCTGGAGCCAGGTGGGGATCGGGCACGCCCTGGAGCACCCACAACCCCGCGACCAGGAAGGCGAGCTCGGCTCCCAGGGCCACAGGGTACCGAACCGTTCCCCAGCTGACCAGCCCGGTCGTGATCACGCCCCAGACCAGCGGTCCGACGATGGCGGCAAACCGTCCGAACAGGCTCCACAAGCCAAAGAACTCGCCCTGGCGCTCGGCCGGGACCAGCTCGGCCATCAGCGGCCGCGCCGTGACGCCCGTGCCCCCCATGGCAAACCCTGCCAGCGGTCCGACGATCCAGAAGAAGGCGGTCCGGTCCCGGATACCGATCGCCGCGAGGAGCACGACGACCCAGAGCCACAGGCACAGCGTGAGGGCGCGCTTGGGCGAGAGGCGATCGGATGCCAGGCCCCAGATCCACGCCCCGACGACAGCCCAGACGGTCGCCATCATGAGCATGACCTGCACCTCCCCCTTGCGGGCGTCGAAGCCCTCGACCTGGACGCAGTACGAGGACATGAAGCCGATCACGGTGTTGACGGCGTCGAAGAACAGCAGGTTGGCCAGCAGGTACCGCCCCACGCCCGGGTAGCGTCCCGACACCAGGTCCTTCCAGATCTCGCGCCAACCGGCCCGGACGGGTCGCGCCGCCGAGCCGCCAGGACTTCCGCCGGGCCCGACCTCCTTGATGACGAAAAACGCCGGCAGCGAGAAGAGGCCGAACAGGATCGCGGTGGGCAAGAAGCTGCCGACGTTGCCCTCGGCGGCCAGGGGCAGGCGCAAGCTGAAGAGGTGGCCGGTCACGAAGGGCAGCACCGCCAGCATCCCCGAGATGGACCCCACGAACCCCAGGGCGATGCCGTATCCCGAGATCCGACCGATCGCCTCCGGGGCCGCGATCTCGGGCAGCTTGGCGTTGTAAAAGACCTGGCCGAGCTGGTTCCCGACGGTGGCCAGGAAGAACAGTGCCAGCGCCGGTCCCGCACCGGCGAACCGCCCGATGAGCGCCGTGGCCGCAACCGAGATCGCGGTCCAGAAGGCCAGGTGCGGGATCCGACGTCCCTGGCGATCGGACCATGCCCCCAAGAGTGGGGCCAACAGCGCCACGACGGCCATCGCCCCCGAGAGCGTGGCCGAGTACGCGAGATCAGGGGCCTTGAGGTCCTTGATGACGTACAGCTGGAAGTACACCGACAGGACGTTCATGCTCCAGATGGTGTACGCGAAATCGTACAGAGCCCAGGCGTGGATCTCTGGCCGTGACACTCGAGCCATCGAACCAAGATAACCCAGGGTCTCCCCCTGTGGTTCGGCCCAAAGGAGTCAAACGGGGCCCCGCAAAGAGCTTCCGAATGAGGATTTAATGGGAACCAAAGAATGTTCGAGGGGCCCTTCGGCGATGACTAGAGTGCTCCCGGTTTGAATGGATCGAGCCCGATGAGTCAAACGGGGCCCGGTTGCGCAGCGAAGCGACCGCGCAGAGGGACCCGTTCAAACTGCAAAAGGCCTAGAGTGTCAAAGAAAAGACCGCTGGCAAGTTCCTCGAACCTCCTCTCCAACCTAACCCTCGGCGTGACCTGACTCTCGGTCAGGTCACCGCTGGTAATCTCCCTGTGGCTCCTCCTCTCCAAACCAATCTCTGTGGGTCGGGTCCGGTCGAAAGACCGAACCCGACATTCCTCTCCGGGCAGATGGCAAAATCGCTAGCACGATAAGCGTTTCCGGCGACCGGCAGGGTATCTACTTGTGGTAGTCGGGCCGTACCCAGGTGCCGCCAGACTCGATGCGGCGGCGGACGTTGTGGACGAGCTGCGAACGACCCTGCTGCTCGATGGCGATGGCCAGCCAGCTCGGGACGAGCACCTGCCCGGTGTCGATCTCCGCCGTGTACGTCAGCACGGTTCCATCCGGCAGGGCCTGGAACCGCCATGACCCGTCGATCCGCTTGTACGGGGCCTTGATCTTGCTCCAGGTGATGCTCTTGTCGGGCTCGAAGTGCCTGGCCAGGACGAAATCCGGAATCAACGGGATGCCCGAGTGGTACTGCAGGATCTTGGTGTCGCCGGTTGCAGAGAGCACGCGTATCCGGTTCAGCCCCGGCATGTACTGGGGCATGTCCTTGACGTCGGCGAGGATGTCGTAGCACTCGTGCAGCGGAGCCTTGACGAAGAAGCGGACGCTCATCCCGCGGGCATCGCCGTCCTGGAAGTCCCGGGTCTCGTACCCCCCCTTCTCGAGGCTCGCTACGTCGGATGAACCCAGCGGCCAGCGGGCCGCTGCGACCATCGCCAGGAGCGCGATCACAGGAACTCGCTGCCTGCCGAGATCGGCGAGGTCCTGGCCTCGCCAGGCTGCAGGGTCGAGGCGGAGATCGGGGTCGCGCGAGGCGGGCGGTTGAGGAGCACGCGGCACCGGGCTTTCTTGAGGACATAATCCACGGTCCGGCCGATGGTGGCCGAGGGCCGCAGCTTGTCGGTCGGATTGAGCCCCATCAAGATGACGTCGGCCTTCATCCGCTCGGCCTCGTCCACGATGATCTCTCCCGCCCTGCGGCCTTGCAAGAACTGGATCTCGAGGTTGACCCCCAGACCCTCGCCGATCTGCAACGCCCGGGTCAGGATGCCCTGCGCTCGCTCGATCTCGACCACCGGCTGAGCATCGGGCGGCAAGGACATGGGCACCTCGTAGATGTAGATGGCCTTGACGGTCGCCCTCTCGCGCTTGGAGAGCCGGCAGGCGACCGCGATCATCTCCTCCGAGAAGGCCGTCCCGATGGTCGGCACCAGGATCACCTTGAGCGCCATCGGCACCAGCAGCGGTTCGACACCCGTCATGACCACCGTCGTAGTGAGCGGCAGCTCCTCGCGCTGGCGATGGAAGGCGTACATGACGATGCCGACTCCCAGCCACAGGAACCCCGCCGTTCGTCCCCACGGATGCAAGACGACAACCACCAGCCACGTGGTAACCGTGGCCACGAAACCGAGGATCGCCGTGAGCGGGATCGCGCTACCCCTGAACCGGATGTTGAGGGGCAGCTTGAAGGTACGCTCGAGATCCGGCTGCTTGATGCGGAGCGAGATGATGGCCGCATGCGCGACGATGAAGGCCAGCAAGGCCCCGAAGCTGTACAGATCGGCCAGGTTCTCCATCAAGCTCGGCGTAAAGAATCCCGTGGCCAGCAACAAGACCGTGATCGCCGTATAGAACAGGATGGCGAGATACGGCGTGTTGTGGCGAGGATGCAGCTTGTAGAGCACGCCTGGCAACTGACGGTGCATGCCCATCGAGTACGCCAGCCGGGAGACTCCCAGCAGACCTGCGTTCGTGGCGATGATGAGGATCGACGCCGCCAGGACGGCGATCCACGGCCGCAGGATGGTCTCGAGGATGGGCATCCTCATGCCGAGGGCGTGGGTGATGCCCTGGACCGGATCGAGCTGGTAGGTCGTGCCGAGGACGTGCGGGTTGAGGGCGCTGAAGGCCACGCCGTTGATGCCGGCGTACATGATCAGGACCGCGGCGATGACCCACGTGACCGCACGGGGCACCGTCTTCCTGGCATCCCTGGCCTCCTCGGCCATCTGTGCCACGCTCTCGATGCCCGTGAACGCGACCATCGCGATCGAGACGCTGTAGACGAAGGCGCGCAGGGTGGGCCACTGGCCGGGCACGTGCGGGTAGCTGAAGAGGACCCGCCAGTTCCAGAGCAAGATGGCCCCTAACACGATGATCGAGAACTGGGTACAGACGTCAAGAATTACGAAGAAGTTGTTGAAAGCAGCCGACTCCTTGATCCCACGGATGTTGAGGACGCACAGGAGTCCGGTCAAGACGATGGCGAACACCACTCCCCACGGCTGGTGAGGATCCTTGAGCGGCGCCCAGAAGTACGCCGAGTAGGTCGCCGTGGTGTAGGCGGAAATGGCGATCGTGACGATGTAGTCGAGCATGAGCGCCCAGCCCGCCGCGAAGCTGATGAACTCGTTGAAGGCGTGCCGGGCAAAGCTCGACGCACCGCCCGATTCGGGGAACATCGCCGCGCCTTCGGCGTAGGTGAGCGCCGTAAAGACGAAGAAGAGGCCGGCGATCGCGAAGGCCAGCGGCGTCGCCCCCAGGGCCGAAGCCGCGACCACGCCCAGGGCGTAGTAGATCGAGCTCCCGACGTTCGCGTAGCCTATCGAAAAGAGCCCGCCAGGCCCGAGGGCCTGCTTCATCGTCTTCTTCTCGACCTGGATGGGCAAGTTTGCTGCCATGGCGGCCCACGATACTCCGACGCGCCCCGCGTGTGCAAGCGGAGGTATAATCACGACCTGGCGTGAATGGTCACATCAGGCGAAGGACCGGTACATGATCGTCATTTTCGGCGTAGGCCAGATGGGCTCTCATCTGGCGCTCCAGCTCGAGGGAGAAGGCCAGGAGGTCGGCGTCATCGACCCCGATCGCCACAACCTCGAGAATCTCGGACAGGAGTTCAAGGGCCTGATGGTCATGGGCCTTGGCATCGATCGAGATGTCCTGACTCGGGCCCGGGTCAGGGAAGCGAGTTGCTTCGTCGCGGTGTCCCGCGATCCCAACACCAACGTCATGGCGGCACTGGTGGCAAAGACCCAGCTCAAGGTTCCCCGCGTCATCGCACGCATCGAGGATCCGGTGCTTGTCGACCTGTACCGGCGCCATGGCATCGAGCCCATCAGCCCCACCGCCGACGCGGCCCGAGAGATCGGCGATATGATCCTCTCGAGGGGCTGCTGAGCCGCTTCCCTGGAGCCCGTGGGCGGTGGAACGCCGCGCCGGGGGCCGTGTTCAACTGGAGAAGGATCTAGTCGTGTACATCCTGGTCGTCGGCGGCGGAAAGATCGGATACCACCTGGTCCGGACACTCCTGGCCGAGGGGCACGAAGTCTCGGTCATCGAAAAGGACCTCAGGGTCTGCGAGCAGATCGCCGACCACTTCGACGTCATGGTGCAGACGGGAGACGGCACGAGCCCCCGCCTGCTGGCCGAGGCGGGCTGCAATCGCGCCGATTGTGTGGTGTCGGTGGCAGGTCGGGATCAGGACAACCTGGTCGTCTGCCAGATCGCCAAGGAGATCTTCAAGGTCAATCGCACGATCGCCCGTATCAACGACCCGCGCAACGAGGAACTCTTCCGCTCGATGGGCGTCGATGCCCTCATCAACGTCACCGCGGCGGTGGCCAACATGATCGACCAGGAGATCAACCCCAAGAGCATGGTCCACTACCTGACCATGCAGCACGGGCACCTCATCATGGTCGAAGCCACGCTCTCGGCTGATTCCCCCTCGGTGGGACGAGCCATTGCCGGCCTCGAGTTGCCCCCGGAGACGATCCTGGTGTCGATCCTGCGTCAGGGTTCGGTCCAGGTCCCGACGGGCAACACGGTCCTGATGGAGGGTGACGAGATCATCGCGGTCACGCGCAGCGGCCACCAGACCGAGGTCAAGCACGTCCTGATCGGCGAGAAGGCACCGGCCACCCGCTAGAGCGGTTTTGCCCGGAAGGGCTCGGGCCCCTTCTGCCCGGAACCGCCCGACCGCATCAACCGCCGAACGGATTGGCGATCTGGCCGCTGAAGGGGTTCTGGAAGGCGTTGGGGGGCGGGCTGCCCGGGGCCAGCTGGCTGAGCGGCGTCGGCGTCGGCGTGATGGCAGGCTGCGGGCCCTTGCTGGACAGCACGATGTCGACCCTCCGGTTCATGGCCCGGTGCTCGGGGGTGTCATTGGGGAAGAGCGGCCGGTACTGGGCAAAGGTCGTGGCCGAAAGCCGCTGGGGCTTGATGTGGCACTTGTCGGCGAAAAACTCCACGACCCTGACGGCGCGCCGCGCCGCCAGATCCCAGTTCGACGAGAAGGCTCCCTTGGCCGTCGGGGTGTTGTCCGTGTGGCCCTCGACGCTGATGGCATTGGACATGGTGGCGATGCCTGCTGCGATCTTGTAGAGAGCCTTGGCCATCTGCGGCGTGATGTCGTCGGTGTTGGGCTTGAAGAAGGCGGTGTCGTAGAGGCTGATGACGAGCCCACGCGGCTCGAGGTCCACCTTGACCTGGGAACGGCCACTGAACTTGGCGATCGCCTGCTTGACCCGCATCTGGGCCTCTTGCATCTCGGTGGTCGGCTTGGTCGTCGGGGCCTGGGCGAAGATGTCGATCCCTTTTTGCTTCTTGGGATTGAGCGACTGGCTCAACGAGTGCGTGAGTTTGGTGAAGTTGGAGTTCGAGATCCGGCTCGACAGGGCGTACATGACCACGAAGAACACCATGAGCAGCGTGATCATGTCGGCGTAGGTCACGAGCCAGCGATGCGAATCGTTGGACGCGTTGTCTTCTTCCCCCTCGCGCTGGAGGCGCCATTCCTTCGCGCTCATGCTCTCCCCGCCGCGCCCTTAACCTTCCTCGTACTGCGGCACCGCGACCTCGGCCTCCTCGACCGGAGCCGACCGGCGGCGCCGTCCCTTGAGGTCCTGGATCATCTTGCGCGTGGAGGGGGGCAGCGAGACCTTGAGGCGCTCGCGGATGAGCCGCGGATGGGCTCCGGCCTGCAGGGCCAGGACGACCTCGACCATGACCCAGCGGATCCGGAGCTCCTCCTCGGAGAGCTTGCGAAGCTTGGTGGCGATGGGAAGGAAGATCAAGTTGGCGGATCCGACGCCATACAGCGTCGCGACCATGGCAGTGGCGATCTCGGGCCCCAGCTGATCGGGGCGCTGGAGGTTACCGAGGACCGAGATCATCGACACCACCGTCCCGAGGATCCCCATCGTGGGCGCGAAGCCGCCGAGCGCCTCGAAGACCGAGATGTTGGCCCGGTGTCGGCCACGGATCGCCAGCATCTCGGCCTCCAGCAGATCCTGGATCTCCTGGGAGTCGAAGCCCTCGGCGATGTACTGCATGCCGCGCTTGAGGAAGGGATCGTCGAGACCCTGGATGTCCTTCTGAATGCCGCCGATGCCCGCTGCGCGAAGCTTGTCCGCGAGCTTGACCAGCGTGGCGACAATGACCGGGAGTTCGAGCTTGGGCGGCCTCACGGCCTCCCAGAACAGGCGCGGGAAGCGCAAGACCATCCCGGCCGGGAAGGACATCAAGGTGGCCGTGAAGGTGCCACCAATGACCATCAGCGCCGCGTGAGGAGACCACAGCGCCGCCATGTCGCCGCCCTGCAACGCCAAGACGATCAGCAGGTAAATCGTCAGGACGACCAGACCGAACATGGACGACACGAGCTTGCCTCTCTTCCCGGACCTTCTTACCCATTGAAAGGCCGGCTGGCACGTGCAGGGCAAGCTGCTGCGTCGCGGCGCTCTCGCAGCGACGAAGTTCCCGCCTTGAAGGGGGCTGTTTGTGGGGGGCTATATCTTTTGCAGCTTGAACGGGTCCCTCTGCGCGGTCGCTGCGCTGCGCAACCGGGCCCCGTTTGACTCCTTTGGCCCGAACCTTGCTAACCCGCTTGCAGCTTGAACGGGTCCCTCTGCGCGGTCGCTGCGCTGCGCAACCGGGCCCCGTTTGACTCCTTTGGCCCGAACCCGTCAAACCGGGAGCAGCCTAGCGGGCAGCTGCGCGACGTGGCATCTGCCAGCCACTGTAGCCCTTGCCCGTCGAGCCGGACGCCAGGGAATCGGCCGTGCTGGAAAAACGATCCAGCCGCGCCGTGGGCTCGAGGCGGCGGAAAACCGAAAGCTGGAAGTCCGCCCGGAGCTTGTCTCCATTGGCCAGGCTCAGCTGCGCCAGATAGTAGCGAGCCACGGAGTTGTTGGAGTCCAGGGCGATGGCGCGCTCGAGGAAGCGCTGAGCCTCGACGGGACGTTGGGCGTCGTAGGAGAGGATGCCGAGCCAGGCGTTGGCATCGGAATGATCGGGGTTGAGCCGCAAGGCCCTGCCGAAAGAAGCGATCGCCGCGTCGGGATCCTTGCGCCGGTAGTGGAGCTCGCCCAGAGCGAGGTGGGCGGCTGCTTCCTTGGGCCGAGCCGCGACAGCCGCCCCCAGGTGAGGCTCGGCCTCGGCGAGCTGGCCGGCATCCAGGTGCAGGCGCCCGAGCCTGACGTGGGCCGTCGCGTCGCCGGGATCGGCCACGAGGACGCGCCGCAGCCACCGCCGCTCGCCGGCCGGATCGCCGCGGACAGCAGCCTGTTGCGCCCGGGCGAGAAGGTCCGTCTTGTGGGCCACCCGCCCGGCAGGGGACCGGATCGTGGCCAGCAGTGCCTCCCAAAGATCCGCGGCCTCGTCGCGAACGGCCTGCCAGGAACCTGGGTGGGACGCCGGCGCGGGCCCCCCTGGCGACGCCGGTCCCGAGAGCGTGTCTCGAAGGTGCTCCAGGGCACGGGCGCGGGGGTGATCGGCCAGACCACGGCGAGACAGCTCCGCCAGGACATCGGTCAGCGTCTGGTGGGCATCGGCCAGCTGCGGATCGCCTGCGGCGCGTGAGCCCGCTTTGCCCTGGCCCGAGAGATCCAGGTGATCGCCACCGAGGCCACTGCCCGACTCGTCCCGGCCAAAACGCGTCTGCGACCAGCGCATCGAGCTCTTGACGCCACGCGTGAGGGATCGCGTGTCATGGAAAATGAAGGGCCGTGGCTCACCGGCTGGAACGGCCGGAAGCGCGGCATTCCGCGGAGCGGTGCCGGCCAGCACCGCCGCTCGGAACTCGCTATCGACCCTCGCCATCTGGGGAGTCTTGCCCTCTCCACCGCCCTCGCGCGCGTGGCGCCGCCACGGTGCCTCGCCCGGTCCCCTCCTCAGATACCCGTCGCCCCGATGGCTCAAACCTTCCCGGGCTGCCGCACGAGGACCGGTAGCGTTTCTAGCTTGAACGGGTCCCTCTGCGCGGTGGCGTCACCGCGCAATCAGGCCCCATCCACCACGGCCAGGTGCCCCGCAGGCCGGGATCAGGGCTGGTGAGACAGCAAGTTCTGCAGCGGAGACTGGGTGTCCGGAAGCGTGTCACCGATGGCGAGCGCGGCCTGGCCCTGGGGTGACACCGTGGGAACCGGAGTCGGGGTGGGGGTGGGCTTCGGGGTAGGGGTGGGCTTCGGGGTGCTGCCACCGGGGGTCGGACTACTGCCGGGAGCCGGGGTCTGACCACCGCCACCGGGGGCCGGACTGCCGCCGGGAGCCGGGGTCTGACCGCCGCCACCGGGGGTCGGGCTACTGCCAGGGACCGGGGTCCGGCTGCTGCCACTCGGGGTCGGGCTGCCGCCAGGGATCGGAGTCGGGCTGCTGGGAGCCAGGGTCTGACCGCCGCCACCGGGGGTCGGGCTGCTGCCACCGGGGGTCGGGCTGCTGCCAGGGACCGGGGTCCGGCTGCTGCCACTCGGGGTCGGAGTCGTGGACGGGATCTGCTTCGCAGTGGCCGAGGCCGCGGGGGCCGCCAGGTCGGGCACCGCCGCCCCCCCATCGGTCGAGATGAGACCGGCGAACGGATCGGTCGGAGGCAGGCCCTTCAGGGAGCAGCCCAGGGCCATGAGCGGCACGAGAGACGCGGCGGCAACCCGCCAGCGCCGGCTTCCAGGCGGTCTACCGGCGATCACTGGAATGCGCTGCTCCCGACCATGTTGTCGCTCAGGGCTCCGTACACGTTCTTGTCGAGCATGAGCAGGGTCGCTCCGGAGGGCATCCCGGTGAAGGTGAGGTCGAGGTTCGTCGGACTCGTCACGGAACTCACATCGAGGTCCGTGTAGGCGGCCATGCCCTGCGTCGTCGCATCGCTTTGCGCCAGCGTCAGCGCCACGAGGGGGGTGCTGGCGGTTCCCAGCGTGACCGGAGGTGCTGACGGGTCGGTGTTGTCGAAGGTCTGGGCCGTCAGCTTGACGATCGGTCCGTTGGTGGCCGCGAAGTTGACCACCAACCGGGCCACCTCGCCGCTGAAGCTGGTGAGCTGCGTGTTGACGAAGCCAGGATACCGGAGGTGCAGCGTGCCCCCGGATGTCAAGCTGAAGCCCGAGACGTACACCGCGCTCTCGTCCGCGCTGTTGAAGCCCGCAGGTGGGCTCGACTCGTCGAGCTTGGCCCCGACCAAGAACCAGTTCACCAGGGGCACGACCATCGGGAAGCCCGCCGCCACGTCGGCCGCAGCCTCACCCGAGCCCATCAGAAACTGCGGGTGCGAGGGTATGGCGTCCGGACCGTCCGACATGTCGTAGTCCAGGTGATTCCACACGACGGCGTCGCCACTGGCGTAGGCCGTCCAGGGATGGGTGGAATCCGTGCCGTAGTTCTCGAGATCCGTGTACTGCGGCGGAGTCGAAACCGGAAAGTTGGACCGCAGAAGGAAGGTCGAGAAAATGTCCGCATTGGCCGACGGTGCCGCTGGATTCACGGTGGTGGCCGTGGGCGGAAGCGGCGGCAAGACGAGGGTAGCGGCCCCGCTGCTGACGGTGGCCTTGTAGATCGCCGGGTTGCCGTTGCCATCCGTCAGCGTGTGGTGCTGGCTGTCGGTCACCGCGACCAGCAGCGTGGCCCCGGCAGAGGACAGCGACTGCGACGTGCGCCCGGTATCCAGGCCATTGACCTGCAGCGTGACACTCGCCCAGCCCGGCGGCGTCCGGGACCCGCGAGCCAGATCGAGGATCGGGCTCGAGCCGTCCATTCCGCTCGACGACGGGCCCGTCGCCGGGCTCGGCACCGCGCAGCTCGCGGCTGCAAGCATCACGACGAGGCCGATCGCGTATCTGGAGTTCATCCGGAATCCTTTCACGGGCGGCTCGAAGCGCTGGCAACAGGCGTGGCGATCGGGGCGTCTGCAAGCGCCGCTTCGACAGACGACGCCGTCGCCGTCGTCCAGTCCAGCGGGCCCACGTCGAAGGCCACGGCCCCGGTTGGCACTGGGTTCGCCAGAGCGGCGCTGTTGCCATCGGCCGGGAGCGGCCGCTCGCCAGAGCAGCAGGCACCCGGCGCGCAGGCTGCCAGGCCGAGCGCGAGCAGAGCCACGAGCAGCGCGGGCATCACTGGGTACTCACCGACGTGCTCAGGCTCCGCCCGGTCTCGAGATCGAAGGCCTGGAATGCGGTATAGGAGCCCGGATCGTAGATATCGAACTCCCAGATGCCATCGGTGTTGGACGAAACCACCGGGATGTCGATGTACTGCACCGTGTCGGCGACGGGCAATCCCGAGCCTTGCAGCAGGAGGGTCGAGCCCTCGAGCGCAACGCCACCCATGAGCACGCTCACCGTGGCGACTCCCGTCAAGGCGGGGTACGAGGCCCCGCCGTCGCCCGGGCCGCTGCCGGGCAATCCGAGCGTGCTCACGGACCACGAGGCCGGCACGGTCGTGGCCGCCGAGTAGGTCAAGGCAGCCCGGATCACGGTCAGGGGCTCGCCGCCGCCGACGTTGACTACCCCGGCCGGGGAGATGATGTCGGACGCCCCCGGCGGCTGGATGAGGTTGGGAATCGCGACAGCCGAGTCGAATTCCGCGCCATCGCTCTTGGCGACGATGTCGACGGAGGCTCCCGACTGGGAAGCCGCGTAATCCAAGTTGAAGCTCGAATCGCTGTTGAGCGTCGCGACGATATCTCCGGCGAGGGTCGAAAGTGAGGTATCGGCCGACGTCACCGTGTACATGGCGGTCACCGCATGCGGGGTCGCTTCCTCGTCCTGGAAGTTCATGAGGATCAGATCGCCCGCCTGCGGGGCCGCAAAGCCGTTGGCCAGGGCGAAGGTCATCGTCCCTGCCGCCGGCTGCAAGCCACTGCCCCCGGACAGGACCGTGGAGATCGCGGAGATGGAGGCGGGCGGGCCCTTGACGGTGGCAGTCAGCGGGCCGGTCGGGCTGGCATCCCAGATGCCGTCCTTGATCTTGGAAGCGATCGTCACGCTCGTGCCGCTGCTCGATACGGCGTAGTTCGATCCGGTGGGCGACGCCGCGGAAAGCGCCGCCGCGATGCCGCTGGCCACGCCATCGAGCGTGTCGGTCGGGCTCACCGTGTACGAGGCCGAGTTCACGTTGCCGTCGACGTCCGTCCAGGAGACCGAGATCTGGTCGTCCGCCTGCGGCGCTCCGCTCAACGTGAAGCCACCCGTGGCGAGCGCCGGGGTCTTGGTCGGATCCCCCAGGTGCGCATAAGAGACGCCCGTCAGGCGAATGCGCACGTGCTTGGCCGCGTCGGCGGGCACCGGGGACAGGGCTACCTGGCTCACGGCCGGCGAGGAGGTGGTGTCGATGTTGGCGGCCACCTGCGCCCAGCTCTGGATGGCCACCGTCGTCGGCAGGCCGGCGACGACGTTCTGGCGGGACTCACCCGAGGCCAGGATCGTCGGGTCCGTGATGTCCTCGGATACGTCGGTAGGGTTGACCCAGGCCGACAGGGTGGTGCCCCCGTCCACCACGGCCGTGGGGAAGCTCTTGGATGCGCTGTAACAGCGCATCTGGAAGATATAGGGCGACCCGTGGGTGGTATCGAGATCGGCGGGGTTGATGGATGTCGAGGGCAGGGCCGGAAAGGCGATCGTCGCCGCGGTGCCATTGACCGTCGCCTTGTAGATGGCGGGATTACCCGTGACGTCCAGAACGTCCGCCGCGTCGCTGCTCGAGCGGACCCGGATCACCAGCGTCTTGGCCCCCTTGCCCAGCGCCTGCGTGCCGTAGCCCGACGCTCCGGGCAGACCGGAAACGTGAAGCGTGACCAGACCGTAGCCCCGCGGCGCCGTGGACATGCCCTGGCGCAGATCGATCACCTGACCGCTCGCAAGGCCCGGCGCGGTGGTCGAGGCGATCGGGTCGCGGGCGGTCATCGCCGGCACGCAGCCCACGGTCGCGGCGCCTAGGGCAAGCACCAGCGCCTGCGTCAAGACCCACTTATCCACCCATGGACTCCTCTCCCGCTCCACTTTCAATTCGCTCTCCCTATACCCATTCCCATCGGTCGCCAGGTTTTCGACTTGATGGCTCCCGTTGCACTTCTGGCGCCCACTTTAGCGGGAAAAGCCCGGGCTGCCCGTTACGAGAGCGCAAGAGAGAATTCATCTCCGGTTCACCCGCTCGCCGGAAGGCGTGGAGCACATTCGAACACATGAACGCAATCATCCCCGTGCTATACTCGGATCGACCATGCGAGCGTTAAGACGCCTGATGGGACCGGCACTTGTCGCAGCGGTTCTCGCTGCCCCGATTCCGGCCCTGGCACGCCACTCTCATCGGCACACGGCCGCAGCCGAGCACCGGCTGGCCGCTGGCAAGACTCGGGCCAAGGCCCGATCCGTCGCCCGGGAGTCCCTGCAGGCCAGCCCCGTCTTCGCCTACATCAAGCGCCAGGCCGGGGTCTCCCTGGCCAGGCGGTACACGCGCCTGATCGTCGCCAAGGCCGACAAGTATCGCCTCCCGCCGCTCCTGGTGGCGGGCGTGATCAACTACGAGAGTCATTTCGATACGAACTGCCGCACCGGCCGGGCTCGCGGACTCATGCAGGTCAACCACGGCCACGAGCGCCCGGGGCAGAACCTCTACGATCCGGCCACCAACCTCGATATCGGGTGCCGCGTCTTGCGCGAGTATCACGAGTGGGCGGCCCACCACATGCCGCCCGACGCCACCGCGTGGCAGGTCTGGAACCGGACTCTGACCGCCTACAATTTCGGCCCCATCCAGGTCATCGACCGCGGTCTCATGCGCAGCCGATACAGCCGCACCGTCCTGGGCGCCTATCGCTCCAACCTCGCTCGCTACGATCGCGACGGACTGCCCCGCGACGACCGCTAAAGCGGATCACCCCGAGGTGCGATCGGGCCAAAAGGGTCAAACGGGCCCCGGCTCGAAAGGATCGGGCCAAAGGAGTCAAACGGGCCCCGGTTGCGCAGCGTAGCGACCGCGCAGAGGGACCTTTCAAACCGGTCCCCGGCACGAAAGGATCGGGCCAAAGGAGTCAAACGGGGCCCGGTTGCGCAGCGTAGCGACCGCGCAGAGGGACCCGTTCACACCCAACAAGAAACGGGCCCCGGTTGCGCAGCGTAGCGACCGCGCAGAGGGACCTTTCAAACCGGTCCCCGGCACGAAAGGATCGGGCCAAAGGAGTCAAACGGGGCCCGGTTGCGCAGCGTAG
>JAJXWQ010000088.1 GCA_021781555.1 bacterium | reverse complement strand
AGCGATGTAGCCAATAGATAGCCAATCTCCCTGGATCGGCTCATACCCCAGAAGGTGCGTGAGAAAGTGGCTCCAGGAGCGGATAAAAGCTAGCTAGCTGGATGGGGCGAATTCTTCGATCCGGTTATTGTTCGTGTCGGAGATGAACACGTCGCCGCTGGCGTCGACGGCGATGCCGGTGGGGTTGTTGAACTGGCCGTTGCCGCCGCCCATGCCGCCGAATTGGCTCATGAAGGCGCCGTCCCGGTCGAAGCGCTGGACGCGGTTGTTGCCCGAGTCGACCACGTAGATGTCGCCGTTGCGATTATCGACGGCGATGGCCGTGGGGCTCTGGAAGTAACCCTCGCCGTTGCCTCCGCGGAAGCCGAACTGAAAGAGGACCTGGCCCTGCGGGCTGACCTTGCGGATCACGCCGTCGCCGACGGCCGCGTCGTCGATGAGATAGAGGTTGTCGTCGGCGTCGACCGCGATGCCCTTGAGGCCGTCAGCGCCGGTGATGGGGGGGATCAGGGCGCCCGCTAAGTCATGGGCCGGGCCCATTGAGGCGTCGAAGAGCATGACCTCGTTGTTGCCCGCGCTCGAGACGGCGAACTGGCCGGTCGACAGGAGCTTGATGTCATACGGGTCGTTGATGCCCGGGAACTCGGAACTGTTGGGGGGGGACTGGATGTACGAGCCATATGCACTGTACTCAAGGATGGAGTTGCTGCCAGGATCGGCAATGTAGACATCTCCGCCTTTGTCCACACACAGGCCCATCGGGTTCTGTAGCGAGTGAAACATGAGCGTGCTGGAGAACGTGTTGGCTAGGCCGCCTGTGAGGTTGAACTTGCGAACCCCCCAGTCGGACAGTGGCTGCTGCCAGTTGAAGACCGGCAGGGTCCAGTTCTCATCGTTAATGACGTAGAGTGCCTGGGTCGAGGCGTTGGGCTGCGGTCCGATGGCGATGGCCCGCGGATGGTTCAGGTCGGGTATCGACAGCACAAAGGCATTGGGAACGCTAATCTGCGAGGCCCAGAGCTTGATATCCGGGGCGTTGATCGTGCTGTTTGGCAGCACCTCTAGGGTTGTAGCGCCTTCACCAGCCGGATAGGTGTAGCCCTGCTTCTGCACCGTTATCTCGATTTGCTCGGCAGGAACGTTCCCGAGGAAATAATTGCCGTCGCTATCAGTTTGGGTCTGGACGGCGGGCGAGATGCTCGCCGCCTCGACCGTGGCGTCCGCGATTCCAAGGCCCGTGCGGGCATCCACAATGCGGCCGGTCACGGTACCGGTAGGCAGGTTTGGTAGAGGGCTCGGGGACGCGGCCGCAGTGCTCGGTGACGGCGTGGTTGGTAACCCAGATTGGCTTGCCGTCGGTGACGGGACCGAGAGGCCGGCCGTCAGTTGCCCGATGCCTGTGATCTGACCGGAGTTCACCACCTGGACCGTGCAGGCGGCCAGTAAGGCCCCGCTGACTCCCCACATGATTGGCTGTTTTCTTGGTGGGATCATTGCACCAATCTCCGGGACGTTCCGAGGTTGCGTGCCACTCGGTCGAATCGGGTCGTCGGATTCGAGCCGCAGTCAGCAAGCGAAGATGCCGCCACTGCGACAGCGAAAGCAAGGCCAGCGAACGGATTGAGAGCGTCACTGGCCATCAGTGGTCACCTGTACGGTGGCGGTGTCCGAGCGAACGGTCGCCTCGAAGGGCCCGAATACCTGGATCGCGGCAGGTGGCAGGCTTATCGCCTGGGTTAAGGGAGCCGCGACGATGGCCCCGTTACTGAGGAACGAGATGATGAGCTGGCCAGTTTGCGTCACGCTGAGTCGCGGGTTCTGGACGCTGACTGAGACGATCTCAGCTTTGAAGCACGGAGTGGTGTAGTCGCACATGCCCAGAATCCTGGAGGGCTGGATGTTAACGATGCGAAGGCCCGTGCTCGGAGTTAACGAAGGCTGCGAAGACGGGTTGTCGGATGGTGCTGGGCTACCCGTGGCGTTCGGGGTTGCGGTCGCCAGGGGGTTAATTGTTGGAGACAAGGTTCCTGCTGGCGAGGGTTCAGGTGTGACCGCTGGCGACGGAGTAGCAGAGTCAGGAGAACTTGCGACGGGAGTCGGCGGTGAGCCAGATGCCTGTGTAGATTGGGTCGGTACGGAGCTGGGAACCATCGTGCCGACTGCAACTTGCCCGATGCCCGTGATTTGGCCAGAGTTGAACACCTGGACGGTGCATGCGGCAAGCAGGGCAGCGCTGGCGCCCCACAGGATCCGATACTGAGCAGCACGTTCCATCGACAAGGTCAGCATACCCGACTGGCGAGGCGAGCGGGTGTTCCGCCTGGTTGGATTTATCGTTGCTGTAGTAGAGCGTCCAGCCGATCGGCCGCCGCCCGCTGGATTCCCGGCAGGAGGTGCGAGTAGGTGCCGAGGGTCAGCTCGATCTTGGCATGGCCGAGTCGCTCCTGGACGACCTTGGGGCTTTCGCCCATCAGCAAGAGCAGACTGGCATGGGCGTGACGAAGATCCTGAAAGCGCATCCGCGGCAAGCCTGCACGCTCGAGGATCGGGCGGAATGATCGCCGAATCACGTTCGGGTTCCGAAGTGGGCCGCCCTGGGTGTCGCAGAACACGAGCTTGCTGCCGTGGCCTTCCTGCTTCATACGCTCTTGGTGGGCCCTCAGCGCCTCGACCGCTCTGTTGGGCAGATCGATCGGGCGGCGCCCCCGGCCAGTCTTGGTCCCGCCTTCCTTGCCCTTCCTGTCGAGCGAGCGCTGCACCGTCACCAACCCCGCCTCGAGGTCGACGTCGGTCCACTGGAGGCCGAACAGTTCGCCCTGCCTCATGCCGGAGTTGATGGCCATTACATAAAGCGCGTACAGGCGATCGGTCTTGGCAGCACTGAGGAAGGCCTTGGCCTCGTCGGGTGAGAGCATCTTCAAGACCCGGTGCGGGAGGCGGGCCGCCTCCACGAGCGCGCACGGGTTCTGCTGAATGTAGCCCAGCTGGACTGCACGGTTCAGCGCCCGGTTGATGGTCTTTCGAAGGTTGTTCCGTACGAAGGCCGATCGGCCTTCATCCTCCATCGCGGAGAGCATGAGCTGGATCTGCATGGCCGAAAGCTTGGCCAGCGGCGTGCGGCCGAGACGCGGAGCGAGCTCGCGCCGAACCGCGCGTTGATGGTTCTCCAGAGTTCGTTCGCGGCACCGCGTCTTCGCGTCGGTTTCGAGCCACTGCTCCAGGTACTGCGCGGTGGTCAGACGGCTGGCGTCGATCGCAAGGGCGGTTGGCGTCTTAACCTGGAGCTTGAGCAACTTCTGCTGCACGTCCTCCTTCGTCTTGCCCCAGATGACCTTCCGCAGGCGCTGGCCATTCTTATCGTAGCCGGCCGAGACCGCGCAGCCCCACTTCCCATCGGCGCGCTGGAAAATCGACCCTTCACCGCGGCCCCGTCGCTTGCGCTGCTTGGATGTGCGGCCGGGAACTCGGGCCGCGGGATCGGAAGTCGCGGCCTCGCCCGGGGCCTCCGCGCTCGGAATTGCCGGTCGTTGTTCTGCTAGCGATCCTTCACCGCGGCCCCTTCGAACTCTTGCAGGCATAGCGACAACCTCCTTCTTGCAGGGACAATTTTCCAGCCAGTGCAATACCTCGAAACCAGCCGGCAGTGGCGGTTTCTTAGCTGAAAAACACGTGCATCCACGCGTGCTTGACCACCCCGCCGATCCGGATCTCTTCGACGATCTTGATCGGAGGGTGGAAGGTATAGCTTTGCGAGACCAGGTAGGGGCCGTCCTTGCGCATTTCTAGCCGCTTAACGACCGTTCCCAGGTAAGGGATGCTGGCGAGGACCACTTGCCCCGGGCGTGCGTAGTCCTGGCGCTTCACGACCAAGTTCATGCCGGGGTAGATCCCGGCCTCGGTCATCGAATCGCCCTTGACCCCGACGACTCCGTCACCGCCACTGGCGTATTCGCGCAGGAGGCGGATGTTCTCGCTGGGATAGTCCTCGAGCAGGATGAAATTGCCCGCCCCGACCTCGCCCAGGTAGGGCAGCTCCACGTAATCGTCGACGATGGCGGTGGTCGGGTCGACGTCGAACACCCGAGGCAACTCATTGGCGGAACCGGGCGCAGTGTTCCGGGGAGCCTCGTCGAAGATCGGCCGGCCGAGGGCCTTGAGATGCGCAGGAACGCCCGCCGGGATGAGGCGCAAGATGCCGCCGTCGCTCATGACGAGGAGATCGCTCTTGCCCTGGGCCAGCTCGAGAAGGATCTCGGGATCCACTCGCAGGCCCCTGGCAAGCTTCTCCAGCGTGGAGTCCTTGGGGATGTTCGCGGACTTACCCGCCTCGAGCATGCTGACCGTCCCCTTGCTGACCCCAGCTGCGTCGGCCAGCTCGTACTGGTTGAAGCCGAGCTGGTGACGGCGCCGGATCATGAACTCCCGGATCAGGTCATAGGGCGATGTGGCTTCCATCTAGTAGAACAACCTCCTGCTCGACTCTAACCTTTCGGGCGATCGCTTGTCTACAGATTGGACAATTTGATACAACCTGACGCTGTTTGACACGCCGTGAGAAAGTCCAAGTTTCTCACGGCGTGTCAATTTTCGCAGGGCTTCCTAAATTCTCCAACTTGCTCAAATTCCCTTGACCGCCCCCTTAACGGCCGACTAGCATGGTCGCCATGGACAGAAACGCAGCCGGGCTATCCCAGGATGCAGTGGGTCTCATGACCCCTAAGGAGGCCTCAAACCTCCTTAGGGTCTCTGTTTCCACCGTCTACCGTCTCATGGAGCGCTGCGAGTTGCCCTGGACGAAGATCGGAAGCAGCAGGCGCATCCCCCGAGCGGCTGTCCAGGCCATGATGAACGACCACCTGGTCGGAGAGGGTACTGTTTCCAAGGCCTTGCCACCGGAGCCGATCATCAGGAAGAGGGTGTCGATGGACAGTTCGATAGCCTATCCACCGGTCGAACAGACCCGGCTGGTACTGGCCGAGCAATTCCAGCGCGTCAAGGACACCGATTTCGAGCTGGCCTATTCCCTCCGACGGGTCATGGACTACCTCGAGGGCCAGGGCCAAGGAGGGGTTCGGTGAAAGCCATCCAGCTGATTTCTGGGCGGCCGAGCCCACTGGATCCGATCCGTTCACAGATTTCGACCCGAGGAGATTGGCGCAGGCGCGAGACCGCCCGGCGCAGCTCTCGGCGAACCCTCCGCGAGAGCCCCCGCAATGGCGTCGGATGGTCGCTGATCTGGACGGCCATTCTCTGGATGCTGCTCTTCGGGAGCCTGTCCCTGGTCTTCCGACCCTAAGAGTTCCGGCGAACTGCCGCCCGCCTAAGCGCCTCATCACAACCTGCTCGCGCCAGCCTCTGTGGACCAGAGGCGCCTGGTCGCGCGCCCACGAAAGGAGCACGCCCGTGACCTTGATCCTCGATGCCGCCATGCCCGATATCCCGCCACCCAGGGCCACCACCGACATGGTTCCGGTTGGTCCCCACTCGGATCCGGCCGGCGCACTGGCACCGATCGAGCCCCGGATCCGTGAGATCGCCAGCGATGCCTGGGCCATCGAGATCCGAGACCAGGCTTCCTACCAGGCCGCAGCAGATCTCCTCACCGAGGTCAAAGGCATGGCCAAGCAGGTCGAAGGCCTTGAGGCGATCTTCGTCGCACCGCTCGAGACCGCGGCCAAGAAGGCCAAGGCGCTCTTCAAACCGCTCGTCGAACTGCTCAAAGGATCCGAGAAGCGCCTCAAGGATACTGGGAAAGCTTACGTAGAAGCCGAGGCCGCCCGAGAGGCCCAGAAGGCCTCGGCTCGGCAAGCACAGGCCATTGCCACGGCGCCCACGCCCGACGCGGCCGCCGCGGCAGCAAGCGCACCGGCGTACGTAGGCCCTCCACCCAGTGCGATCGGCATGTCGACGCAAAAGGCCTGGACCTACAAGGTCGAGGATATCCGCACTCTGGCGCGTGCCGTGGCCGAGGGCGTCGCTCCGGTTGAATTCCTCCAGGTGAACGCAGGGCAGATCCAGTGCGCCGTCCGGTCCGGAGTCCGGGAAATCCCCGGCGTGCGGATCTTCCAAGAGATGCGGATGGTGTCGAGGTGATCCCGACCGAGAAGATCGCGCACCTGGTCATCCGCCACGATCCGGCGCTCGTCCAGCTCATCGAAGGCAAGCTAATCGAGGCCTATGGCTTCGACGTCACCTCGGCCTGGACCAAACCACGCGCGTCGGGAATCGGCGACTGCGAGCTGGCCCTGGTGTTCAAGGCCCTGCTGCCCGAGGGGACCGTCATCCGCAAGCACCTGCGCAACTTCCTCTCGACGCGGATGGGTACCTTCATCCACGAGCTGATCCAGAACGCCAACTGGGGCGATGAAGCGATCGCCGAGGACGAGATCGACCGCGAGTTCATGCGTGGCCACTCGGACCTCTTCATGAAGCAGGCCGGCATCGAGCCCGACCTCAAGACGGTCTTCGCGGACGACTTCGTAGACGTCGCCGCGAACTGCCGGCCGCAGAAGAACTCGCACGTCGTGCAGGCCAACTGGTACGCGGTCATGCACGGCTGCAAGCGGGTCGCGCTGGTCTACATCAACCGCAACCTCAAGCTGACCGACCACTTGCGCCGGAGCCAGGCCTGGCAGACCTACCTTCGCCAGTATCCCGGTGCGAGCGAGACGATGGTCGCTATTGCTTTCGACGCCGATCCACGCCTTGCGGCAGCCGCCAACCGGAAGGCCAAGCGCATCATCGAGCACGTGGCCGCCGGCACGCTGCCCGAGTATGACCCGCTCCCCGAGATGCTCGTGCCCTACAAGGGCGAGTGCCACTTCTGCGAAGTCCGTCAGCTTTGCCTCGAAGCCCGAGAGCGCAAGGCCGCCCCGAAATCGTCCGCGCCGGTCGAAGATCCGGCGCCCTACGAGATCCCGCAGGTCGTCACCTGGCACAACCTCACCCAGGAGAACGGCAAGACCACCCGCCTGTTCTGGCAGAACTGGAAGTCCAAGGTCGTCGGCACGACGCATCACGACGCCATCCCCTGGGACCGCCTCCAGTCCGGCGATCGCCTTGACCTCGAGTGGGACCAGCAGAATCCCGACGGCCCCCGGTTCCTCGAGAAGTTCGCCCAGGCGATCCAGGTCATCCATCGCCCCACTGCGGCGATCCTCGGCCACCTTCCGTCCACGAAATCCGCCACAGCCGGCAAGGTCTGCTGGCACCTCTACCACCTCGGCCTGCTCGACGGCCGCAATGGCGAGGCGTTCGCGCTGATCACCGAGATCACCGGCGGCACCGAGGACAAGGCGAATCGCGGGATCAACCTCGAGGTCACCCTCTGCGCGGCCGATGGCCTTGTGCCGCCTGACGGCCTACCGCCACCGCCTTCGGCCTGACCAATCCGGCTCCCACCCTCCACTTCCCCGGCGATCGCCGGCGTCAAGAAAGGAACGCGCACATGCCTCTGATGACCCACAAGTCCGAATACAAGCAGATCGCGGCCGGCACGTTTTACAGCGTGATCCAGTCGATCGCCGCCAAGACGATCCCCGACGGCAAGGGCGGCGAGAGCAGCGGCGCCGAATGGAAGTTCGCAATCGGGAGCCAGGGCCCGCATTACGGCGACGTCGCCGAAGCTTTCACGAGCCTGGCGTGGTCCCCCCGCTCGAAGTGCTACCAGTGGGCCACCAGCCTGCTCGGCTACGCCCCCGACCCCGAGGAGCCGATCGACATCGAGATGTTCGTCGGCTACGAGTGTTACATCATCGTCGCCCAGGACCCGAACAAGCCCGATCGGAACAAGGTGACCAGCCTCCAGCGCGTGATCCGGGAGGCTCCCCCGGTTCCGGCCCCGCCGCGTCCGGCCCAGACTCCTCAGCAACAAGCCGGCCCCGCCCCGGCAGCGCCCGCTCAAGCCGCCCCGGCGCAGCCGTCGCCCGCCACCAAGGGTAAGGGAAAGGCCTCGGCGACGGCGGCCCCACCGCCGGCCCCGGTCGCCCCACCGGCGCCGGCCGAGACCGACCCCGACGACATCGACTTCTGACGACCCGACAAGGCGTGGCAAGGCAAGGAATGGTGCGGCTCGGCACGGAGCGCAGCGGCCCGGCTCGAAGCCCGAGGCCCATCACGAGAAAGGACCGGCTCACGATGTCAATCAAGAACGCGACTGCGGTCGCCACAGCACCCGAAAAAGGCCATATCGCGCAGCCCTACCAAGCCGAGATCCAGATCCAAGGAACCGCGGATCTGCTTTTAAACCGGTGGAACGACGACAGGGTGGCCCTGGCCAACGGCTCGAGCGATGAAGTCGAGGCCCGGGTGTATCGGTGCCCAGACGGCACGCTCGGCATTCCGGGCGGGTACCTCCAGCAGGCGATCGTCAAAGCTGCCCCGTACCAGCGAATCCCCCGGTTCCTGCACGGAGACGCTCTCAACCTCTACCGAGCCGGGATCGCAGTCTCGACCGATCTTGCGAGCCTTGGCTCGGACAGCTGGGATTACCTCGATCTTCGACGCGTGCGTATCGTCGGACGCAACGCCACTCAAACCAGAACCCGGCCGGCCATGCGCGCCGGATGGACGGCCGCGTTCCTCGTGCAGGTCGTGCTTCCCGAATACATTCGGCCTGACGACTTGCGTGCCGCGCTCGAAGACGCAGGAAAGCTGGTCGGGATCGGTGACTTCCGCCCCACCTTCGGCCGGTTTGCATTGACCCGGTTCGCGCTGCTCTCGGCTCTGCCGCCCACCACGTGAGCCCCAGGTGAGGGGCGCCCTTCGCCCCGCACCCTGCCCCCGGTAACAGACGCCTCCGGCCCCCCTCGGTCTGCGGACGCCTGAGATCGCGCGCCCATCTGGTTGTCTTCCACGGAGGATCGATGAACTTAATCCTGCGCCCGTACCAGGCCGACGGCATCGAGGCCCTGCGGCGATCGCTTCGAGCCGGCCATCGCCGGATCCTGGCCGTGGCGCCCACGGCTGGCGGCAAAACGGTCATCTTCTCTACCATCATTGCCGCCGCCGTCGCCCGTGGCGGCACAGCGCTCGTCCTTGTCCACCGCGAGGAACTGCTCGACCAGGCAAGCGCCAAGCTCACGGCATGCGATGTACTGCACGGCGTGATCAAGTCTGGTCGGAAGGAACAGCCCTGCTGGCCAGTGCAGGTAGCCTCCATCCAGAGTCTCATCCGTCGGCAGGTGCCGCCTTCGAGCCTGGTGATCGTCGACGAGTGCCATCACGTCGCCGCGCCCACCCACCGCCAGGTGATTGACCGCCTGCCCGATGCGACGATCCTCGGCTTCACCGCCACGCCCTTCCGAACCGACGGTCGCGGCCTCGGCGACGTCTTCACCGACCTGGTCGAGATCGCCACGCCTAGCCAGCTGACCGAGCTGGGCATCCTTGTGCCGCCGCGGGTCTTCGCGCCGTCGGCCCCGGATCTGTTCGGCGTGCGCACCACCGCCGGCGACTACAACCGCAAGGACCTCGTGCTGCGCGTCGACACCCCCAAGCTCATCGGCAGTGTGGCCGAGCATTGGGGGCGCATCGTCCACGGGCGGCTCTCGGTAGCGTTCGCAGCATCCATCGAGCATTCCAAGCACCTGGCCGCCGCCCTCTGCGGCGTCGGCGCCCGGGCCGTCCACGTGGACGCCGACACCGACTCGGACGTCCGCAAGACCTACCTCGACATGCTCGCCCGGGGCGAACTCGACGTCATCAGCAACGTTGGTCTGTTCTCCGAGGGTTGGGATCTCCCTCGCCTGGGCGCGGTAATTGTCGCCAGGCCGACCCAGAGCACCGGGCTTTGGATCCAGATGTGCGGCCGCGGCGCCCGGGCCCACGAGGGGAAGACCGATTACCTCCTGGTCGATCACGCCGGGAACGTCCTGCGGCACGGCTTTCCCGATGAAGACCGGATCCACTCGCTCGAGGTCACCCCCCGCCGGGAGCCGCCCTCGCTCAAGACCTGCCCCCGCTGCTTCCTGGTCGTCTCGGTCGCCATCGCCAGCTGCCCGGCCTGCGGCATGGTCTTCGGGGGCGGGGCCGGCGGCGGCCCGGATCGCACGCCTGATGTCGTCGAGGGCGAACTGATCGAGCTTCAAGACCGGCCTGCCGTGCCGGTCTCGCCGAAGGTCCTTCAACGGCAGCGAGATTACATCCGGTGGCGAGCTGAGGCGTGGATAAAAGGCTGGAAGCCTGGCTATGCCTCACACCGCTATCAGGAGAAGTACGGCGTCTGGCCGGTCAAGGTCATCACGGAGGCCTGGGACGAGAGCCGTGCGCTCGAGGTCGCCACCGAGCTGAACGTTCAGGACCTGCGCGCCCATGTGGGCCGGCGGGCGGAGGCGTAGATCATGCCGCAGCAAGCCACCGCATGGGAGCTAGCACAGGCCCTCGCATTCCCCCCGCCGCAGACGCCGGCACAAATGGGCCTCAACGACGCCAATCCGGAGTCCAAGTTCTGCGGCCAGCCATATCCCGTTGCCACGCTCGAACTCGAAGCGCCATACCTCCTGCGTCGCTGTCGAATGGCCCTGCGTGAGATCGCCGAGTGCTGGCCGGCGCTGGCCGAGTTCAACCTCCGAAATCCTGGCTTTGCGGTTCCCGGCTACTCGATTTCGGGCACCGAAGCCCGCGTCTATCAGCGCATCACCGAGCGCTACGTGCAGTTTGCCGAGCCCGCCCAGCGCGCCGAGGGACTGGTCTCATGAGCACGCACCCCAGCGAAGCCGAGATCCAAGCCGAGGTCCTGCGCGTCCTCGGCGCCCGCCCGGACCTGCGCCTTTGGCGGGCGAACACCGGCGCCGCCATCGATCCCAGCACGGGCCGTCTGATCAGGTTCGGCGTGCAGGGCCAGGCCGACCTTTCCGGGATCCTTGTCGGCGGCCGCCGGCTGGAAATCGAGATCAAGTCCGCCCGCGGCCGGCAGACCCCTAACCAGCAGTTCTTCGGGGCCATGATCGTGAGGTTCGGAGGCCTCTACATCGTGGCGCACTCGCTTCAGGAAGCCCTTTCCGCCATTGAGGAGGTCCTATGAACGCGTCCTTTCAACGTCTCGAACGTATCGCATGCTGGCCGCGGCAGCTCGACGCCGGCGAGTTCATCTACCACCAAGGCGACGAGGTCAAGGCCGTCTACCTCGTCCTCACGGGCACGGTGCGGCTCGCCAGGCTCGGCCGTAATGGGAACGAGGTCTCGATCGCTCACGTGGGCGAAGGGGAGTGCTTCGGCGAGGCCGAGGTTCTGGCCGGGCTCGGGGAGCGCGAGTGCTTCGCCCAGACGACCTGCCCCACCGTCATCCAGGCGGTCGTCCTGGCCGATCTATCCCCCGATCTGGTCGCCGAGCTGCGCCACGTCGCGATCGATCGGCTCTACCGGGCCCAGCTCTGCATGGCCGACATGATCGCCGAGTCGCCATACCGGCGCGTCGTCAGCCTATTGCGCCACCTTTCGGCACAGGGAGCGACCATTCGCCTATCGCAGAGCGATATCGGCCGAGCTACTGGCTGCATTCGGGACACCGTGGCGAAGGCATTGACCAGGCTCGAGAAGGCCGGCGCCGTCCAGGTCGAGCGGTGCGCGATCACGATCCTCGACCCGCAGCTCCTCGAAGCCTGAGCTGCAATGTTGCCCGAGTTCGTTGCCCTGACCGAGCGCGCCGTCGAGGTCGCTCGGTTTGGCCTGCCGGTCTTTCCATTGTGGTGGCCTCGCAACGGAGGCTGCTCGTGCCGGGCCGGCCTCGACTGCCGCCAGCCGGGCAAGCACCCGCGGATTCTCGGGTGGCAGACCGAGGCGACGACCAACGAGGCGAAGATCCGCCAGTGGTGGATGAGGTGGCCCACAGCCAACATCGGTATCGCTATGGGCCGGCACGCGGACCTCGCCATGCCCGGAACCCTCGTTCTCGATGTCGACGCGGCGGCGGGCGGCTTCGAATCCTTGGCCGCGCTCGAGGCCGCCCACGCGCCGCTTCCCGAGACCGTCCAGGTGCTGACAGGCAGGTCCGATCTCGATGGTCGGCGTGGGCTGCACATCTACTTCAAGCACCCGGGTATCCCGATCGGCAACTCGGTCAAGAAGCTCGGCCCCGGTCTCGACATTCGCGGCGACGGCGGTCTTGTCGTCGGGCCCGGTAGTGTCCACGCCAGCAGCTTGCAGTACGAGTGGGAAGTTGCCCATCACCCGGATGAGACGCCCTTCGCCGATCCGCCATCGTGGCTCCTCGACCTCGTCGTCCTGGCCGCCCGGCCGATCCCGGTAACGGGCCCCACCGAATGGACCGAACCAGATGGTTTGCCGGCGATCGCCGACCGCATCCGAAAGGCCCAGGCCTGGCTCGCTCAGCGGGAGCCAGCCGTCGAGGGCCAGAACGGCAGCGCCTACACCATGGGGATCTGCGCGGTCATCACCCGCGGGTTCGCCCTCGAGCGCGATGAAGATGCCCAGGAGGCCCTGGCGGAGTGGAACGCCCGTTGCTCCCCGCCTTGGGACGATCGCGCCGAGGCCCCTGCTGCAGACAGCCTCTTGCGGAAGATCCATGAGGGGCGCACCAAGGGACACATCATCGGCATCGGCGACAAGCTCTTTCCGCCTCGCTGCGTCTTCTTCGGGGGCCAGGTTACCGAGGCCGCGATCACCGAGGAACCCGGCTTTCCTGATGGCGACGGCGAACCGACACAACCGCGAATCAAGATCCTGGCAGTCACGGGTACAGCCGGCGAGCTGGTGCAGCTCGTTCGGGCATCGGAGTTCGCCTTGCGAAATCAGCAGATCTACAGTTTTGGCGGAAACCTGGTCACCGTCCGCACTGGCGAGAGCGGGCCCAGCCTGCTGCTCACGCCCAAGGATACCCTCCGCATGATGGTCAACGAGGTTCTGGGCTTCGCCAAACCAAACGGGAAGGAGTACCGGGAATGCTATCCGCCTGACGAAGTGATCGGGGCTCTGCTCAGCAAGGGCTATTGGAACCTGCCCGAGATCACCGGCATCATCGAGGCCCCGACGCTTCGCCCCGACGGCTCGATCCTCGATCGGCCTGGCTTCGACGCGCAGACCGGCCTCATGTTCGTCTCGGGCCCCTGCGACTGGGAACCCGTCCCCGAGAGCCCAAGCCAGGAGCAGCTGGTGGAGGCGTTCTGGTGGCTCGGCGAGCCCTTCCGCGACTTCCCCTTCGAGGCGGCCCACCACAAGGCGGCGGCGATCGCGGCGCTCATCACCGCGGTCATCCGCCCGGCGATCGCCGGCCCGGTCCCGATGTTCCTCTTCGACGCCACGGCACCGGGGACGGGCAAAGGTCTTCTTGCGAACGTCATCACGATGGTCGCCACCGGGCGGCGCGCATCCGTCATCCCGCCGGTGTCGGACGAAGAGGAGATGCGCAAACTGCTCACGACCCTGGCGATCGAAGGCGCCCGGATGGCAATCTTCGACAACGTCGCCAAGCCGCTTGGCGGCCCAGCCCTCGAGGCGTCGGTAACGTCGGGCCGCTGGAAGGACCGCGTGATGGGGGGCAATCGCAGCTTTGATGGCCCGCTGCGTCCGTTCTGGGGAGCGACCGGCAACAACATCCAGCCCAAGGGCGACATGCCGCGTCGCGTCGTGTCGGTCCGGATGGCAGCTGACGTCGAGGATCCCGAGAGCCGGCAAGGCTTCACCCATCCGCACCTGCTTCGGTGGGTCGGCGAGAACCGGGCGAAGCTCGTCGCCGCCGCGCTCATGGTCGTCCGGGCCTACCTCGCGGCCGGGAAGCCACGGCCGGCAGACCTCAAGCCGATGGGTAGCTTCGAGGATTGGGACGACCTGGTCCGCGGCGCGCTGATCTGGCAGGGCGCTCCAGACGTCCTCACGGGCCGTAGCGTCGCGCAGCAGGATCCTGATGTCGCTGCGTTTCGAACCGTGCTCGAGGCCTGGCACGCCGCGTTCCGGCAAGACGCCTGCACCCTCCAGTGGATCAAGCGCGCCACCGAGAGCCCTACCGACGCCAACGTGGCCGCGCTCCGCGACGCTCTCGTTGAGCTGGCTCCGACCAGGGACGGCAAGGATTGGGATGCAGGCCGCGTTCGGTACCTGTTCCGCCGATATCACGGGCGGATGTTCGGCCAGTACTGCCTGGTCGCAGGGGAGCGGGGGAGCCAAGGAATGCGCTGGAAGGTAGCCACGACGGCGTAGTTGCCGTGCTATTCCTCAACGGGGTGTAGATCCTGCCAAAGGATCTACACCCCGAGTTCTTGGCATGGCTGCTTCATTCCGGGCGATCGGTCCCGGGACAGCCGT
>JAJXWQ010000087.1 GCA_021781555.1 bacterium | reverse complement strand
TCCCGGTTTGAATGGATCGAGCCCGATGAGTCAAACGGGGCCCGGTTGCGCAGCGAAGCGACCGCGCAGAGGGCCCCGTTCAAACTGCAAAAGGTCTAGGGCAGCGACAGGTCGGTGAGATCCCGGATCCGCGGGCAGCTCGGCAAGGCCCTCAGGATGGCCGGGCCATAGGACTTGGTGAAGAGCCGATTGTCGAGGATCGCCACCAGGCCGCGATCCGAGCCAGAACGGATCAGGCGCCCGAAGCCCTGCTTGAGCCGGATGATCGCCTCGGGCAGCGTGAACTCGTTGAACCAGTCCCGGCCTTGGGCCTTGAGGCGCTCGACCTTGGCCTGCGTGACGGGATCCTCCGGCACGGCGAAGGGCAGGCGATCGATGATGACGCAGCTCAAGGCCTCGCCCGGCACATCCACGCCCTCCCAGAAGCTCGCCGTGGCGAAGAGGACCGCGCCCGGGGTCTGACGAAACCAGTCGAGCAAGGTCGTGCGAGGGGCGTCCCCCTGCTGGCGACAGGGAAAGGGAAGGGTCCCCGCCAGGACTCGGTATGCGCTGCGCATCGCGCGATGGCTGGTGAACAGGACGAAGGCGCGGCCCCGCGAGAACTCGAGGATGTCGCGTATGGCAGCCCGCGAGTCGTCGGCAAAGCCCGGATCGTTGGGCGCCGGCAGGAACCGGGGGATGTATAGCGTGGCCTGGCGCTCGTAGTCGAAGGGGCTCGGGAGCGCAAGCTCCATGACGTCCCGGGGCAAGCCCGTCTCGGTGCGGAAGTACGTGAAGTCACCCTCGACCGCCAGGGTCGCCGAGACCAGGATGCCGGTCCGGCTCGACCACAGCTGGTCCCGCAGGAGCTGGCCCGCGTGCAGGGGCGCGCTCTTGAGTTCGAAGCCCCCGCGGGCGCGATCGAGCTCGACCCAGTTGACGCGATCGCCGACGTCGGACGCCTCGCGGGCGAAGTACTCCCAGCGGTCGATCAGGGCGGTCAGCTGTGCCTTGAGACGCTCGCGGTGAAACGGCGCGATCTCCGCGACCTCGCTCGCGATACCCAGCGGCGCGGGATCGCCGCCAAGCCACTCCTGGAGCCTGCCCAGCGACTCGAGGAAGCCGTCGGCGATGTCCATGAATCGCGCATCGGGATACAACCTGAAGCTGGCTCGCCCCTCGGCCTGAGCCAGCTGGGCCGACTCCGCCATGGGGCCGCCGTCGCTGGCCGAGAGCAGCCACTCGAACAGCCGGGCCTCGAGATCGATGAGCTCCATCGCCAGGGGTTCCGGAACGGAAGCGACGCGGCGCCGGAGCTTCTGCACCAGGGCGAGCTGGCTGTAGCGGCCGATCGAGGACGAAAAGGCCCGGGTGGCGACACCGGGGAGGTGGTGAGCCTCATCGAAGACGACCGCACGGTGCTCGGGGAGGATCTGGCCTCCGGTGGCGAGATCCGCCATGTAGAGCGCGTGGTTGGTGATGATGAGGTGACTGCTGGCCATCCGGGCCCGGGCGATGCGGGCGGGATTGGACTCGTGGAAGGCGCAGCTCGAGCCCAGGCAGTCCTCGGGAGACTGGGCGATCTCGGACCACAGGCCGGGATCGCAGGAGATGTCGAGGGTGGCCTCGTCGCCGTCCCAGGGGGCGGAGCTCGCGCCCGTGCCCCGGGCACGGCCGACGAGCGCGTCGAGCTGCACGCGCCGGGCGTCCTTGGCCGGTAGGACGCGATCCAGCTCGGCAAGCTTCTGCTGGCAGAGGTAGTGGCCACGCCCCTTGGCCAGGGTGACGGGAATCGGTCTCTGGAGCACCTGCTCGAGGAAGGGGATGTCCTTGTACAGGAGCTGCTCTTGGAGTGCGATGGTGCCGGTGGAGATGACGAAAGGCCCGTCTGCGTCGATGAGCGGCAAGAGGTAGGCGAAGGACTTGCCGCTGCCCGTCCCGGCCTCGATAAGGGCGTGCTGGCCCGAGGCGATCGCAGCGGCGATGCCCTGCGCCATCTCGAGTTGACCCGAGCGCTGCTCGTATCCCGGGAGACGGCCGACGATATCTTGAAAGCGTTCGGGGGTGAAGGTCATGCCTGGATAATTATCTCATGGACGACGGGCTCGTCCGTTCCCCCGCTCGGCTCGCACGACCCCGGAGACCTTCTGGCTATCCGGACTTGCCCGGCTGGGAATCGAGCATCTCCGGAGGGCCCGAGTCCTCGGCGCCGGTCTGATCAACGAGAGACGGCATGAGGCCGAGTCGGATGGCGATCACCGACCGGGCCCCCTTGTGCTCGACCGAAACCAGCACCCGCTCGCCCACCTGGCACGCGGATAGCGCCCGCAGCAGCTCGCCGGGCTCACGCATGGTCCTGCCGTCGATCGCCAGGATCCGATCTCCGGGCTCCAGGCCGGCGCCCGCGGCCGGAGAGTGCGGCTCGACCCCCCGCACCAGGACTCCGGATCGATCGGGGGCCGGCCCCCCGCCACCGCCAGCTCCCGGCATCCCGAAGTCGCCCACGTCGGCCTCCGCGATCAGCACGCCAAGCCATGGCCGATCCACGTGCCCCTTGGCGATGAGCTGGGGCAGGATCTGGCGGATGGTGTTGGACGGGATGGCGAAACCGATTCCGGTGGTGTTGCGGGCGATCGCCGTGTTGATCCCGACCACCTCGCCACGCAGGTCGAGGAGCGGCCCGCCGGAGTTCCCCGGGTTGATCGGCGCATCGGTCTGGATGAAGGCGATCCGCAGGTTGATGGGCAAATCGCGGCCCAGGGCACTCACGATCCCTGCGGTTACCGAGGTCGACAGGCCCAGCGGGCTCCCGATCGCCACCACCCAGTCCCCCACCCGGACCGCATCGTCCGGAGCGATGGGCAGGGCTGCGAGTCCGTGCGCGTCCACGTGGATCAAGGCCAGGTCCGTGGCCTGGTCCACGCCGACCACGATACCCCGGTACCGGCTGCCGTTCGGGAACGTGACGAGGATCCGCTGGGCATCCTGAACCACGTGCCAGTTGGTGAGAATGAGGCCGCTCGACGAGACGACGAAACCCGACCCCACGCCCTTGGCCTCGAACTCCCCGGGCTTTCGCCCGTTACCGAAGAAATGATGGAAGAAGGGATTGACGGGCCGAGTCGGATCCGATTGCCGCTCGATCGTGTCGATGTTCACGACGGCTGGCGCCGTCCGGGCCGCGAGGTCCGCGATCGTCTCCGTACCCAGCACCGGGTTCACCTCGGGCGCTCCGGCCAGAACGGGACTCGGCGCCCCGAGGAGCACGAACCCGCCGAGGACGGCCGCCACCTCGAACCGACGCAACCGAGGGTGACGCCGCACCTGCGGCCGACCCGCCCCGGCCGGGTTCTGGCCCTTTTCGATCGAACTGCGTCCTGAGGCCACGTCGAGCATGGAGCCCTCGTTTCTTCCCGCCGGGCCCGCGACGTCGCCCGACAAATCGGATCGCCTGACCCGGCGCTTCAGGTCATCCTCGGCCATCCGCCCCTCACCCGCATCGGCTCTACAGCCAATCATCCCCTCCGTTTTGGGCCATCGGCGCGACCCGACGCCAGCGGAGACTTGCGCACGGGAACGATATTACGAAGGCGGCGTGATGGATAGTCGCACGAGAAGCGCGCCGGGGGGGCTCGGGCTACCGCCCGATGACCTGCCGTCCCACGACGCGCTCTCTCGAGAATCTTGACCGTGCACCCGGCTCTGACCTATCCGTCCCAGGCGGACCCCTTGGGCCGCGCTCTGGCCAGGTAGACCCACATCACCCGTCGAGGACCGCTAACCGTTGCTCCCTTCCGGGCCTGGCGGGGTTCACGGGACGACGCCGCGTGGGGCCCGGCCGTCAACACGAGGTCCAAGGACCAGACCCCATGACAGACGGCCTCGGCCGGGAATTCAACCCCGCTATAGCGGATTGCGGGTCACAGGGCACCGCTAACTCCCCATCTAGCACGATCGGTTCCAGTCTATCAGGCCGAACGACGATGGTGAAGGAGAGCCGGGGCGAGTCGAGGTCTCGAAAGTCTCGGCCCGATCCCTTGCAGGCGAAACCGCCCTAGGCCTTTTGCAGTTTGAACGGGTCCCTCTGCGCGGTCGCTTCGCTGCGCAACCGGGCCCCGTTTGACTCATCGGGCTCGATCCATTCAAACCGGGAGCACTCTAGCGGTACAGCGTGTTCGCGAGCTTGCTCCGATACTCGTTGCTAAGCGGGCTGCGGCTGCCCGCCGCCTCGAAGATCTCGAGCATCGCCACGCGGGCTCGCTCGCCCAGCGGACCCCGGCGGTGTTCCGCGACGATGCCCAGGAGCTGCTCGAGCGCCTCGGCATGCGCAGAGCGCGCCGCGAGGTGCCAGGCCAGGGCGATGCGAGCCTCGGCGTCGGTGTCATCGGCAGCAAGACGGGTCTTCAGCTCCGCTTCCGGACCGGCCATCGCGGCCCGCGCCCTGAGGCTCAAGAGCATCACCTCGGTGGCGCGCTGCTGACGAGCGTCGGACTTCAAGCTGGCGAGCAACTGCTCGGCTCGCCCGGGATCGCCTTCGTCCAGGCACAGCGTCGCCAGGCCCACGACGGCGTCGGCATTGCCCGGCTGCATGGCCACAGCCTGCTCGAAATGCGCACGAGCCCCGATCGCGTCGTGGCTGGCCAGGGCGGAACGCGCCAGTTCGAGCTCGGCGTCACCGGGACCCGGCACCAGGTCGTCGAGCCAGCGGCGGATCTGTGCCTCGGGAAGAGCGCCCACGAACTCGTGCACCACGGCGCCGTCCTTGAAGGCCTTGACCGCCGGAATGCTTTGGATGCCATGACGGGCTGCGGTCTCCGGATTCTCGTCGACGTTGAGCCGGGCGAGCAACCAGGATCCGTCAGCCTCCGTCGCCAGGCGCTCCAGCACGGGGCCGATGGCGCGGCAAGGGCCGCACCAGGGCGCCCAGAAATCGACCACGACGGGCCGGCGGTGGCTCTCGTCGAGAACCTGGCTCGCAAAGGTGGCATCGGCGGTATCGGTGGCGGTCGTACTCATCTTCATCCTGTCCAAAAGCGGATGGCCGCCCGGGAGAGGCAAGCCAAGCGGAGCTTTCATGGGGCCAGCGAACTTCAGACCATGTTATGCCCGAACCTCCCCCGATGCCAGGCGACCTCGCCAGCGCTCAGGGCAAGCTACCCTCCCGGGTCGGCTCGGCTTTCGAAGCTCGCGAGAGCGCCGGGAAGAGGGCCACGAGGGCCGCGGCGACGCCAGCAGCCGCGCCGACGGCCAGCGCCCAGCGCGGACCGAAATGATCGGCAATCCAGCCGACGATCGGCGCGCCGATCGGCGTGCCCCCGAGTGCGATGCCGACGCGCAGCGCCATCACCCGCCCGCGCATGGCCGGCTCGGTCGAAAGCTGCATCAGGCTGTTGGTCGTGCTGGTGAACGTCAGCGTGGCCACGCCGATGATCGCAAGCGAACCGGCGAACAGCCAGTAGTTCGGGGCAAGCGCAGCCAGCGTGCAGCCGATCCCGAAAAGCCCGGAGCCCAGCAGCAGCGAGCGGAACCGGGCCTTGCGCCGGCCCGCGGCGAACAGTGCACCCGCAACCGTTCCCGTGGCCATGAACGACGACAGCAGGCCGTAACCGCGGGCATCGGAGTGGAAGACCCGGACGGCCATGGTCGAGATGAAGATCGGGAAGTTCAATCCAAAGGTCCCGATCAAGAACAGCATCACCAGGATCACCTTGAGGTCCGGGCGCCCCCAGACATAGCGCAGCCCTTCGGTGAAGCTTCCCCTGGCCCGGTGAGCCCGGGCGTTCGGATGAAGTTCGGACCCGCGAAGAAACGCCAGCGAGATCAGCACCGCGACGAAGGACGCTCCGTTGATCAAGAAGGCCCACCCGGTGCCGATCGCGGCGATGACCAGGCCGGAGACGGCAGGCCCGATCATGCGCGCGGCGCTGAACGAGGTCGAGTTGAGCGCCACCGCGTTGTGCAGATCCTCATCCCCGACCAGGGCCGTGACGAAGGTCTGGCGTACCGGGGCATCGAACGCCGCCGCGCTGCCAAAGAGAAAAGCAAAGATGTAGACGTGCCAGAGCTGGACGGCGCCGGCCACCGTGAGCAGCCCCAGCGCCAGGGCGAGGGCGCCCATCGCCGCCTGGGTGGCGATCAGGAGCTTGCGCTGGTTGAAATGATCGGCAGCAAAGCCGGTCCAGGGCAACAAGAGGAGCTGGGGTCCGAATTGCAGCGCCATGACGACACCGACCGCCGCAGCGCTGTGATGGGTGAGCTGGGTGAGCACCAGCCAGTCCTGGGCCGTGCGCTGTACCCAGGTGCCGATGTTGGAAACGAAAGCCCCGGCGGCCCAGACGCGATAATTGAAATTCCGCAGCGACCGGAAGACACCCGCAAAGGGGAGCGTCACGGTTGCTCCGGCCGGTTGGCGCCAGGGATCCCGAGCGCCCGTGATCGGTGCCGCCGGACCGTTCGGGCAGAAAAGACCGAGCCCCCAGACGACGGTTCATGGGACGGCTCGCCCCGGGGCCAGCGTGCAAGGTTGGCGGCCATCTCAGCTCGCAAGTCCGAGGTCCGATTCCTGCCGCTGCCAGATCCCTTCCGCCATGCCACTTTCCGCTGCCATCAGACCTTCTTCTTTCCGCCCAGTGTACCGAAACCGCACCGCCCGCGAAAATTTGACAGTGCCTGCGAAAATATGCTTGCATGAACGTGCCCCCAAATTGGGTGTTTACGCGGATCGATATTGATAGGAATATGCCTTTGCTCTTTTCGAGCCAAGGCGCGAGTTCGAATCTCGTGATCTGATTTTGAGTCCCGGATGTAAACCTGGATCAGGTCCTGGGCCTTGATCGCATGCTGGTTCCTTTGCGGCCCGAGGCCGCCGAGCAAGCCGTCGAACCAGGATCGAACCGAATCCTGTGCGGCTTCTTGAAGAGGACCCCTTTTTGCCTGCAACTTTTGAAGCCCTCGGCCTCCGCCCGGAGATCGTCCGCCGGCTGACCGCCCTCGGGCTCTCCAAACCCACCCGCGTCCAGGAGCTGGCCATTCCGGTCGTCATGGCCGGCAAAGACGCCATCGTCCAAGCCCAGACGGGCTCGGGAAAGACTTACGCCTTCGGACTGCCGATCCTCTCTGACCTCGAGGCGGGCTTCCATCCGGCGGTGCTGGTCGTGGTGCCGACCCGCGAGCTGGCGGGCCAGGTTCACGATGCGCTCGAGGCAGCCACCCCCGGGCGCAAGCTGCACACGGTGGCGATCTACGGGGGGGTCAGCATCGAGCGCCAGGAGAAGGCGCTGGCGGCCGGCTGCGACATCGTGGTCGGCACACCGGGCCGGCTCAAAGATCTCCTGGGCCGCCGTACCCTGAACCTCACCGAGGTGAGCACCCTCGTGCTCGACGAAGCCGACGTGATGCTCGACATGGGCTTCCGGCGAGACATCGAGTTTCTGATCGACCGGCTGCCGGGCCGAGAGCAGACCCTCATCTTTTCGGCGACGATGCCCGAGGCCATCAAGGTGATCGCCCAGCGCTACCTCAAGAGCCCGGTCATCGTCGGCACCCCCCAGGATGCCGCTCCGCCACGCGAGATCCGTCACAGCTTCCTCAGGGTCGATCGCGAGCAACGGGTCGAGACCCTCATCGCCCTCCTGGCGCTGGAGGCCCCCGAACGCGCCCTCATCTTCACCGCGATGAAGCACGAGACCAAGCGCCTGGCTGCCAAGCTCGAGCGCCACGCGGGGATCCGGGCCGGGTTTCTCAACGGCAACATGTCGCAATCGGCCCGGAACACGATGCTGGCACGCTTCAAGGCCGGCGAGCTCACGACGCTGGTGGCGACCGACGTGGCCGCCCGGGGCCTCGACATCGAGGGTCTGTCCCACGTGATCCACTACTCGGTCCCCACGGTGGTCGAGACCTACATCCACCGGAGCGGCCGCACCGGGCGAGCGGGGAACAGCGGCAAGGCGATCTTGATGGTGCCGCCCGAGGGCGAAGCCGACTTCAAGGCGATCCGCAAGACCATGGCATTCCAGGAGATTCACATCGAACGGGACAGCCTCCCGGTCCTCGACGTGCCGGCCGAGCCCGAGCGAGGCGGCAAGCCGGCTCCGGCCCGGACATCGACCAGGGGCGCAGACCGAGGCCCACGCGGAACCTGGGATCGAGCCCATCCGAGCCAGCCCGAGCGGGGCCGCAAAGCGAGCGGCGACGGCCAGATCGCCACCGGCCTGACGCGCCGCCGGAACAATCGCCCCCGGTAATCGGGCTCGTCAATCCCGGTAGACGAGCACGTGGCTCCGGGCACGCTTGGCCTCGTACATGGCCTTGTCGGCCTTCTGGAGCAAGACCTCGGCCGCGTCGGCGTCGCGTGGAAAGAGGCTGATTCCGATGCTGGCGGCGGGCTGGATCTGCGCTGCGCCGATGGCAGCAGGCTCGTTGAGGGCGAGCCACAGGCGGCTGGCAAGGGCCGGAGCCTCGGCAGGCGATGACAGGAAGGGCATCACCACGGTGAACTCGTCCCCGGCGAGGCGGGCGACGGTATCGTGATCGCGAACGTGGCTGGACAGCCGCTGGGCGACGATCTTGAGGAGATCGTCCCCGGCGCGGTGGCCATAGGTATCGTTGACCTTCTTGAAGCCGTCGAGATCGAGGAACATCAACGCGAGCAGGCGGTCCTGGCGCCTGGCCAGCGCGAGCATCTGGGCCAGGCGGTCGAAGAACAGGGCCCGGTTGGGCAGGCCCGTCAGCGGGTCGCGGTAGGCCATCTGCTCGATGGTCGCTTGCAGCTTGGCGCGTTCGGCTTCGAGAGCGGACTGGCGGATGGCTGTGGCCATGAAGCCTGCCATCATCTGCAAGGCCTTGACGTCCCCGGCATTGAAAGCCGCCGGAAGGTGCGCCATCGCCTTCAGCACCCCCACGGTCTCGCCCTGGTGAACGAGCGGTACCAGGATCATGGATCGAACCCCGACCCTGCGGCTGACCTCGACGTTGACGCGGGGGTCAATCTCGGTGTCCTCACAGACCTGCACCTCGCCGGTATGCAGGCACAGACCCGACAAGCTCGATTCCTTCTTGATATGCAACCCGAGGCTGGGAACTGCGACGCCGCTGGCATATTCGTAGACCATCTCGTCCCCGTGCGCGATCTCCACCACGGCTCCATCGGCACCCGTCAGATCGACGGTCCGGTCCGTGATCGACCGCATGATCGCCGCGTGGTCGTGGTCGGCGCGCAGGATCTCCTCCTGGGTCGCAATGATCCTCAGCAGGCGCTCGATCTCGAGATCGCAAGCCGACAGCCCGCCACACGAGCGGGCGACCTCGAAGTCGCGAATCATCGGGATTCCATCTCCTGAAGCCTCGGCGCCAGGCCGGCTCGCCGGGTCCCGATACGAGCCTGCCAGGCTGGCATTCTACAGCTTAGCGCAAGAACTCCTCGCACTCGCACGGAAGGCCTTGCTTGCGGGAAAGGCCCGCGGCTAGGAGTGCTCCCGGTTTGAATGGATCGGGCCCGATGAGTCAAACGGGGCCCGGTTGCGCAGCGAAGCGACCGCGCAGAGGGCCCCGTTCAAACTGCAAAAGGCCTAAGGAATCGACAGCTGCCGGACGCTCTCGAAAGTGCTGACCGAGTACCCCGGCCCGCCGCTCTGGCTGACCGGCCGGAGCTTGCCGTCTTGCGTGGCGACGGACGCGGCGCGCAGACCGCCCTCGACGGCCTGGCCGACGACCGCAGACAGCATCGAACGCACGGATCCGGGCAGGACGACGCCCCCCGAACCCGGCAGAGGTTGGGCCAGGGCTTGATTGATAGCACTCCGAGCCGCAGCTGACACCTGGTCGCCCGCCTCGGACGGCAAAGCCGCAGCTGCGGCGCCAGAAACGGGTTTGGGACTTTGCACCGGGACGGTGGCGTGATGCCCCTGGCCACCGGTCAAGGCGCGCCACACCGCGCGAGACGCCGGGTTCTCGGCCAATGCCCAGGCGGCCGATACCGCGATGCCCGCGCTCACCCCGATGCCGATCCACACCAACCGATCGCCCCAGTTCGCCCCCCGTCGCCCACGCTTGCGGGTTCGGCGCCGCCCGTTCCCCTGGCGGGGTCGTCCAGACTTGCTGCCCGATCGCATCGAGAGGGCCCTCCACCGGGTTTCTTACCCGAATCCACGGTAGCTCTTCCCCGCCGGAAAAGCCACGGCAGCGGGTTTCTTCAGGGCCACGCTTGCCGATCCACCGGTGGGCGGCAAAACGCCCCGCGGAACTGACGTCCGGCGCCACCCTTCCGTGGCAGCTACCGCGCCCCCTGTGGACTTCTTGGGCCCCCGTCCCGTCCCGGTGAAAACCGCCGGGGTGGCTCAATACTCCTGTTTGATCACGAAAAACGACCCCCGGATGGTGCCGGCCAGCTTGGACTTCTGCCGGGCAAACTTGAACTTCCCTTCCAGCTCGCCCGGCACGGCCATCCCCTCGCAAAGCTTGAAGCCAACGGCTCGCTTCTTGGGATCGTCGATCGTGTACATGACGTTGATCGATAGCCCACTCTCGTAGAAGACATAGGCAAACTTGATATTTTCGACCTGAAAGCGCGAAGTTTGCAGTGGTTTGGCCGCGAACTCGATCCCGCGTTCCGCCATGAGGACCCGGTTCACGTAATCCAGGGTGTCCTGGCTCTCGCTGGCTGCCGTGACCTCGAAAAAATGACCGTATTTGTTCATGAAGTACCGGGCTTCATTGGCTCGAAGGCCAGCCAGGGCTGCTGCTACAGGCGAAGATTCGAGGCCCGTCGTGGACACGTTTTCAAAATCGACCCTGGCCATGTTGACCGTTCCTCCCGAATCCAGGTTGACGCCCCCCCATGCTCGGCTCGACACGAATGCAACGCCCCTGGAGCCAGCCGAAGGGCCCTTGGTTCCCCTTCGTGGCCCCGGATCACGTGTCGCGCCGTCGTCGTCGTGATGATTTGCCAGTCTACTACATCGGCCGCTCGGTCGACTCGAGAGGCAACCGGTGACTGCAGCCTGGGCGATCGCGCCGCCATCTCCCGAAACCATCTGGAGCAGTGGTTGGGTCCACATGGGTGTGACTCGACACGAAGGGCAGCTCAGTGCTGTACTCTGGGAAAGTGAGAAACGGTAAAGCCTTCGGAGGCGGCGCCCTGCTCCTGGTAGCCGGCCTCATGCTCTGGGGATTCTTCCGCTCCGGGCTCAACCCGTGGGCCCCAGCGACCCTGATCGCCGTCCTGATCGCCGTGGTCATCCCTGCGGCCGCCGGCTCTTACCTCCTGGCGATCGCCCTCGGAGCCGGTAGGCGGATCGCCCAGCGCCAGGAAGACCTTCGGCTGCAGACGCTCGAGGCGGAGATCCTGCGACTGGCCACGCGCAAGGGCGGCAAGCTTACATCGGTGGAAGTGACTGCCGAACTGGCTGTCGACAAGGCCAGTGCGGACAAGGCGCTGGATGCCCTGGCCGTGAGGGAACTTGCGGAGATGGAGCTCACGGACGCAGGGAATCTCGTCTACTCGTTCCGGAACCTGGAGAACCTCCCGGGCCAGAAGGAGCGCGCCAAGAGGATCCTCGATGCCTGATTTCGAAGCCCGCTGGCCATGCCCGGTCTGTCTCGGCGCAACCATGGAAAAAGTCCAGGTTTCCGAGACCCTGGTCCTCGATGTTTGCATGCGTTGCAACGGCGTGTGGTTCGACGCCGGCGAGGTTGCGCAGCTTGCTCGCTGCAAGCCTGCTGCGTTCTGGGCCCTGATCGGCCGGCGTGAGGAGATCGCAAGGGTGCCGTGCCATTCCTGCCAGGCCATCGTGCCACGGGATCAGGACCGCTGCCCGGCCTGCGGCAAGGAGCAGGTGTTCGGGTGCCCCCGCTGCGAGGAGCCGATGCGCAAGGTCAAGAGCGGCGACATCGTGCTCGATGTCTGCCCGCGCTGCCGGGGCGTCTGGTTCGACAACCAGGAGCTCACCACCGTCTGGGATCGCCACCGCGAGCAGCGGGGGTGGCGGCCGGCGCAGGTCGACATGGGGGCCGTCGGAGCGCATCTTTTCGACGTCGCGGCCTACGATCCCTTCCTGGCGATCGATGCGGTCGAATTCGCGGGCCAAGCCGCCGCTGTCGGAGCCGAGGCGGTTGCCAGTGCGGCACCGGGCCTGCTGGCCGGCCTGGCCAGCCTGCTGGCGGATGCACCGGAAGCTCTGGCCGGCGTGGCCGACGGCCTCGGCGATCTGGCCTCTGCGGCCTTCGATGCGATCGTGGATATCATCTCGGGGTTGACCCGATAGGCCAAGGGCCGAGGGCCAAACCGAGCCTGCCGCAGGTTGTCGCCGTCCGAGCCGAACGGCTGCGAGCGCGGTCAAGTCAAGAACGCTCAAAGGAGGGTACCTCGTGCGCACGCCGAGCCGCTGGTCGCGCCCGATTGCCGCCTGCTTGCCCTTGGCCAGCGTCTTTGGGCTCTGGGCCGCCCCCGCGGCGGCCCAGGCGGCCGGGGAGGGCTCCGGCTACCACAGGAAGCAGGTCGCGATCCTCGAGCCGAGCCACGACATCCTGTACCAGATGCTGGCCCAGAAGTTCATCGCTCAGGCCCGCTTCCATTACGTCGAGCTGCCGTACGGCGACGACCCGGCCGAACCCGAGGTCAGCGCGTTCGTGGCCGCCTTCGCGGCCTACCTCGGGACCCACGCCACCAGCAAGGCTGTGCCCGGTTCGGCGCCCGACAAAAGCTTCGGCGGGGTCCCGGTCCCGGGTAGCCAGCTCGATCGGGTTCTCGGCTCCTCGTACGTGATCTTGCCCGACTGGACGGTCGGTGCTGTCGAGCCGGGCAAGGAGCAGGAAAGTATCGACGCGCAGGGCGACGAGGAGCTTTCGACGACGCTCAGCGTCCCCCTGGAAGTGTCCATCAGGGTCGTCAACGTGGCCAGTGGCCTGGACGAGGGCAAGGCCACGGCCGCTGGAATCGCCGCGAAGACCGTATCCACGACGATCCAGAAGGGGGCCAGTCGCCTGGATCGTGAACGCGAGGTGCGCGAGTACGTCGACGACCGTGACCGTCTGGCCAGCCTGCCACCGCAGCTGGGCTTTGCCGACGTCTTGCCCGCCGCGGGAGCCGGCGTCCTTTCCGATCTGATGAACCAGATCAAGAATCTCGAGGCCTTTCGCATTCGAAGCTACCTCGTCGAGGGCCCGGATCACTCCCTGGTCATGGCGCTTGGCGCCCACCACGGCATCGATTACGACTCGGTCTACGAGGTCTTCCGCAAGGCCAAGGAGGGCGACGGGTTCGCCTTCGATCCGGCCGGATTCGTCAAGATCCGGGACGAGGCGACCGATTCCTCGAGCTTCGACGTCATCCAGGACCCTCTGGGTCTGGATGCCGGCGATCGCCTGGTCGAGCACCCTCAGACCGGGTACAGCGGTCAAGTGCGGCTAGGCATGGGCACGTTCGCTCCTGCGGGTGGCTGGGCCCTGGCGCCCGAGCTCTCGCTCGTGGGTGAGCTGGACCTGGCGCGCAGATTCGAGACCCCGATACTTTCCGAACTCTACCTGACCGGAGATCTCGATGGCTTGCTGGCGTTGCCAGCGGCCGCTGGTGAGGTGCTGGCCGGAATCAAGAAGCGATTCTACTTCCATCAGCTGGTCCTGTCGGCAGGTCTTGAGGTCGGTCTGATCGGCGACTCGGCCCAGATCGGCAAGACCGTGGGGGGTCAGGTTGCCACGGATGGCGTCACCACGATCACGCCTGGTTCGGCCATCGACGTCATGGGCGGAGGACTTGGCGGCGGTCCAGATGTGGGTCTCGCTTACCAGTTCAATCCGGAGCTTCGCCTCGGGGTCGATGTCGGTTATCTGCTGGCCACGCCGATCACGCCCTTCAAGGTCACGGTCGTGGATGCCGCCGACGCGAGCAAGACCTACGACTTCAACCTCGACCAGCTGCATGGAATCCCCACGACCAGCGCCAACACCTCCGGGCCCTCCTGCGCCCTGTCGGGCGAGTACAGCTTTTGAGGTGGGATTGTCTTTCTCCCTCGCTACGCTCGGGCTGTGACTCGAGGGAACCCGCCGGTTCCCTCGAACTCTCTCCGGCTGCGGATAAGCCGCTGCGCCGCCCGGCATCCGCGGTCGCAAGGTCTTCTCGGGCAAGGTTCGACCTCACCGCGCGGCTCGACGCGCACGTCCTTATCCCTCAGCTACGCTCGGGCAGGCGCCCGAGAATGGATCTGGCTGGCTGCTTGCGCCGGTCAGGCGTAGGATCTAGAGTGCTCCCGGTTTGAATGGATCGAGCCCGATGAGTCAAACGGGGCCCGGTTGCGCAGCGAAGCGACCGCGCAGAGGGACCCGTTCAAACTGCA
>JAJXWQ010000171.1 GCA_021781555.1 bacterium | reverse complement strand
ATTCTGGGACGCTGACCCACGTCGAGCGTCGAACGCTCACCGTCTCGGTCAACGTGTACGGAGCGCAGGGTCAGGCGCTGGCGATCGCAGAAGCAGCCCAGGACGGCCTCGAGCTGCTCTGGGTCACGGCGATCCTCGGCGCAGCCGGTCTCTCGATGAGCGACAAGGGCCAGCTCAAGAACCTCTCGGCCCTCGAGGAAACGCAGTTCGTCGAGCGCTACCAGTTCGACGCCCAGTTTTCGGCGGTCGCCGCCACTGCAACCGAGACGGTGGGCGAGATCGCCAGCGTCGGCATCTCGGGGCAGCTGTCGCCGCCCGTAGGCCCTGCCGTCATGACCACCACGACGGTGTTGTAGGAGGGGATCACCTTGGCTCTTTCCGATTACATCGCCGTCTCGATCACGCTGGTCGGCGCCGCGGTCACTCAGCCGGCCTTCAACGTGCTGCTCATCGCCGGTTACAACGCGACCTTTGCCGGAACGCGGACGTACACCAGCTTGCAGGGCGTCGCCGCCGACTTCGCGGCGGCCAGCCCCGAGTACCAGGCGGCCAACGCCGCCTTCGCGCAGAACCCCGCCCCGCAGAAGATCAAGATCGGCAAGGTGGCGCAGCTCGTCGCCGGCGTCGGCAACGTGACGCTGGCCCAGGCGCCCGTCGCCGCCAACGACATCTCGATCACCGTCAACGACCAGCCCATAAGCATCACCTTCACCGGGAGCGCGGCGCAGACCATGGCGGCGCTGGCCCAGGCGATCGCAGCAGTCCCGGGGATTGCCTCTGCGACGGTAGACGCCGTCAACCCGAACATGGTCGACATCCAGGCCACGCTTGGCTACGAGTTCTCGCTCACCAACGCCACCCTCACCGGCGGCGGGACGATCGCCGCAACCGTCACGACGCCCGCCGTCACCTGGACCGAGGGCATCAACGCCCTCCAGCTCCAGGACGACGCCTGGTACGCCTTGGTCATCACCGACCCGACCGATGCGAACATCCTGAACGTGGCGGCCTGGACCGAGGCGCAGGAGAAGATCTTCGGGGCCTCATCGGCCGACGCGGCGATCCTGACTGGCAGCACGACCGACGTCGCCAGCGTCTTGCAGGCCAAGGGCTACGATCGGACGTTCCTGCTGTACCACGCGACGGCGGGCGAGTTCCCAGAAGCAGCGTGGCTGGCGGGGCAGCTCATCAACCCGCCCGGCTCGGCCACCTGGGCCTTCAAGGCGCTGGCCGCCGTCACGCCCGACACGCTCACGCAGAGCCAGATCAATGCCGCCAAGGGCAAGAACTGCAACCTCTATCTCGCGGTGGCCGGAGTCAAGATCACCGACCCGGGCATTATGGCCGGCGGCCACTACATCGACACGACCTTGGGGCTCGACTGGCTCCAGAGCTCGATCCAGGCCGACGTCTTCGCGCTTTTGGCGACGACCAGGAAGATCCCCTATACGGATGCGGGCGCCCAGCAGGTGGCTTCGATCGTGCGCACGGACCTCAACCGGGCGATCGGCCAGGGCGTGCTTGCCAATGACGGCTCCCTGGTCCTCAACGTGCCGAAGGTCGGCGACCAGACCGAGACCGACCGGACCAACCGCTACTTCCCGGACATCACGTTCTCGGCGAACCTTGCCGGCGCGATCCAGAAGGTCCAGGTGCGCGGCACCGTCAGCATATAGGAGGGCAACGTTGCCGGCTCGCCGGCCCAAGCTGCCCGAGCGCCCGATCAGCCGGGCAGGCGCCGGGCCGACAGCACGGCATCATGGGCTGTGACCGGGTTGCCTTCCGAATCCTTCACCAGGCGGGGCCGTGCGTCCTGCGCCAGGATCTCCCACTTTTTCGGTTCAAGCAGTGCCGCGACGTCTTCAGCTGAGTGAAGCACGTCAGGGGTCGGGGGCCTCCGCAGGGTCGTCTGAAGATCCAGGGGGTGGTGCGTCACGTAGAGCAGCCTGCCGCCTGGCCTCACCGCTCTTGCCAGGCGCCCGAAGACCACCGGCCGGTCGGCCGGGCTGAAGTGCAGGAAATGGGCCGCGACCAGGTCAAAGGCCTCCTTGGGCGGCTCCCAGTTCAGGATGTCGGCCTGCCGCCACTCTACGGACGCGTCGGGAGCAGCTTCGCGCCCGCGATCGAGGGCGACCTGGGAAAGGTCGACGGCCACGACCTGCCAGCCACGCCGGGCGAGCCAGACCGCATCTGAGCCTTCGCCGCAGCCCACTTCGAGCGCCTTACCAGGGACCAGGCCCGCGGCCTCGGCTTCCAAGATGGGGTTCGGTTCAGGATCCCAAGGGGCTTCATGTGCCCGGTACCGAGCGTCCCAGAATTCCGCCCGGGAGGTCTCGGTCTGGTTCATCGCGTCATCTGCCATCTCTTCGCCCCTTTGGATCGCCTGCCCCAGTTTACCGATAGGAGAGCGCTTCCTTGAAGACCTACGACCCCAAGCTGGTCATCGTCGTCGTGGGCGGCGTGCTGATGAGCGGGTTTGCCGAGGGCTCTCTGGTCAAGGTCGAGCGCAACACGGACACGTACAAGCTGGTCATCGGGACTGACGGCGAGGGTACGCGCTCCCGGACGAACGACCGGAGTGGGAAGATCACGATCTCGCTGATGCAGACGAGCCTGTCGAATGCGGTGCTGTCCGGCTTTGCGCAGCTCGACGAGACGGCAAACGCGGGCGTGGTGCCGGTAACCATCACGGACCTCAACGGCGCCAGCCTCTATCACGCCGACAACGCCTGGGTCTTGAAGCCGCCCGCCGGCGAACACGGCAAGGAAGCCAAGGCCCGGGAGTGGGTCCTCGAGACCGATCGCCTCGACTGGTTCGAGGGCGGCAACCTGTAGGCCGTTACCGGCTGTCCAGCCGCTCCTGGACAAGCGCGACGACGGCCTCCCGGGCGTGCGACCAGGCTTGCCAAACGGAACTGCTCCAGGCGCGGATCACCTTGTCCCGCTCGAGGCCCGGCTGCGCCTGCAAGGGATCGAGGACCGTCAGACTGCCGCGAGCACCGGAAGGCTCGAATCGCGGCCACTCGCACTTCCGATCGGCCAGGAGCGTGTGCGCTCGCTGCACTTGCTTTCC
>JAJXWQ010000086.1 GCA_021781555.1 bacterium | reverse complement strand
CTTCCACGAGGGCTTCCACGCCCGCGAGCCGAACTCGTGGATCGTGGCGATCTTGACCATGGCGCTGTCGTCTGCGCCCTGGATGCCGGTGCGAACCTCCATCTCGCCGAGCTTGCGCAGCTCCGCCAGGATGGCCTTGAAGCCGAGATCCCGGTCCTCGACCCGCCGGTTCCCTCGAACTCTCTCCGGCTGCGGACCGGCCAGACCCTGGCGTTAAAGTTGAAGGCCCAGCCGATCGGCGATCGCCTCACTGGCCGCCTCGAGCCGCAGGCGACTGACCGGGATGAGATCGTCGGCGTGGCGCTCCAGATAGCGGGCCACCAGGTCCAGCTCCCTCAGCTCGGCGGCCGTACGAGCCGAACCAGGCTCCGGGGGGCGCCACGCCGCCCGGAGAAACCTCAGCACGAACGCTGGCAGATCGGCCTTCCGGACGTCGTCCGGCGCCAGGCCCTCGCCGCAGGCGATGCGTCCCGCCCTGAGCGCAAGCAGCCTCGGTCTTCCCGGCGAGCCCGTGATGAGAACGCCCTCGATCCGCAAGGCCGAGGCCCGGACGATGAGACGCTCGAGGGCCTGGAGGCGGTCCCGGATGGCGGCGGCGCGTTCGAACTCGAGGGCCTTGGATGCCACCCGCATCTGGAAGTCGAGGTCGCCAAGCAACCACCTGCCACGGCCAGAAAGGACACGGTCCAGGGCCTCGATCGCCTCATCGTGGCGTGTTGCCAGCCTGGAACCGTCGATCTCCGGAACACAGGGTGCAAGGCACCGATCGATCTGGCGCTCGAGGCAGCGCGCCGGCTCCATGCGGGTGCATCGACGCCACTTCAAAACCTTCTGGAGGGCCTCGAGGGCCGGCTCCAGCTCCTTCCGCCGAAACGGACAGAAGTAACGAGAGCCGTCGACGACCGGATCGCTGGTGACGAGGACCCGCGCCACGGGCTCCGCCGTGATCCGGAGGAAGACGTGGTGGCGCTCGCTTGTACCCAGGACATTGAAGAGCGGCTGGGAGGTCAAGATGGCGTGGGCTTCGGCGACCAGGGCCTCGAGCTCCGAACCGGTCTCGCGGTGCTCGATACGGACGGCCATGTGCTTCAGCCGCCGCGTCAACGGGCTGTGGCCCCCCCCGGCACGGAAGTACGAGCGCACCCGATTGCGCAGGTTGATCGCCTTGCCGACGTAAAGCAGCCGGCCTCGGGAATCACGAAACGAGTAGACCCCGGGCCCTTGCGGGAGGTCGGCGAGGAGGTCCGGAGTGCTCACGATCCAGAAGCTGGCGCCATCGGGTACCGACGATCGGTGATCCCTGTCACACGGTGGCCGCGTTTGCAGGCACGGAGTTCGTGCCAGGGGCCTGGTTGTATGGTTATGATAGGCCCGATCGTCCGACGCGCAAACCCGGTGGCGCAGTGGCTGGTTCGCAGCCGGGAACTTGTCCTGCCAAGCACGGGAATCCCCATGCCGAGGTGCTCATCGTGACACGACGCCCGTCCCCTGCGAATCCTGCGGGCGTGGGCACGCCCCGGTGAGCGTGCCGCCCATGCGAGAGGTCTTCGGCTCCCTGGGCCGTGGAGTCTACCGGCGGAAGGGGGTCGTCCTCTGGGCCTGGGTCGTGGTGCTGGTTGCCAACCTGTACGGGGCGCTGCGGCTCCCCTCGATGCTCCTGGGCGGCTCCGGAGCCATCGAGCACAGCCCGTCCGAACGCGTCGCCAGCACCCTGAGCCGAGACTTTCACAGCCCGCTGGCGCAGCCGGCGGTCGTGGCGCTCGAGAGCCGTCGCCACACGGTATCCGACGCCGTGTTTCGCGGCTGGATCGAGGCGGCCTGCCGGGATCTAGGCCGGCTGGCCTTCGTCAGGCAGACGGCCTCGTACCTGGACCACCCGGATCCGCGCTTCCGCTCTGCGAACGGCCACGAGACGATGATCCTCGTCGGCCTCCGGGCCCGGACGATGGGAGCCGAGGAGCGCCTCATTCCGCGCCTGCGCGAAAGCCTCCGCGCCCTCGGCCGGCAGGTGAGACGTCAGGACCCCTCGGCCAAGCTGGCGGTCACGGGAGCGGCTGCCACGACCTACGACCTCAACCACCATAACGAGACCGACGGGCGGATCGCCGAGCTTCGCGCCCTGCCCCTTACCGCTGGAATCCTGCTGCTTGCCTTCGGTGCCCCCCTGCCAGCGGCCCTGCCGGTCGCCGTCGCCATCAGTGCGCTCACCGTGACCCTCGGACTGGTCTTCTGGCTGGCGCACCTGGTGGCGCTTTCCAACTTGCTCGAGAACATCGTCTCGATCATCGGCCTGGCTGTCGGCATCGACTATGCACTCTTGATGGTGGAGCGCTTCCGCGCGGCGCGCCAGGAGTCTCCTCCGGAGACCGCCGTGGTCGAGGCCATGGCCAGCGCCGGGCCGGCCATTCTCGCCTCGGGGGCGACGGTGATGCTGGGTCTCCTGGCGATGCTCTTGAGCCCGCTGCGGGAGCTGCGCAGCATCGGGATCGGCGGGGCGATCGTCGTGGCCGTAGCCGTCCTGGCTGCCCTGACGCTGTTGCCGGCCTTGCTCGGCTTGCTGGTCCACCGCCTGGACTCGGTGCGCTCCGGTTTGCTGACGAGCGCGCCCGCCCGACGGCGCTGGCACGAGCTCGCCGAGAAGGTGGTCCGGCACCCGCGGAAGACCTTGGCGCTGGCGCTCGTGCTCGTGGCGGCCCTGGGTTGGCCCGTCTTTCGGCTCGACGTCGGCATACCCGACTCGAACTGGCTCCCCGCTTCGATGCCGTCGCAGGTCGGCATCGCGATCCTGGCGAAAATGGATCGCGGCAATTTCGCCTTTCCGCTAACCCTGATCGTTCGTTCTCGCGGCGGCGGCCCCGTTCTCGCCGTCCGCCACCTGCCCGCGCTGGTCGCCCTGGCGCAGCGCCTCGAAAACGACCCGCGGGTGGGCGAGGTCCTCTGCCCGGTGACCCTGGCAGGCCCGGCAGACCTCCTCGAAACCCTGGCGTTCTACCACGATCCCACCCGAGCCCTCGCACTCCATCCCGAGATCGCCGCCTGGTTCCTGAGCTCCGATCGCCGCTCCGCGCTCTTCGAGGTGATTCCCCGCAACGGCGTCTCGACCACCGCAGCCCAGCTCCTCGCACGCCAATGCGCCACCTGGCAGGTGCCCGGGTTGCACCTCGCTGTGGGGGGGGAGGCCAGGTACTACGACGACATCGACGACGCCGTGAACCGCAGCTTCCCGCAGATCGTGGGATTCGTCGTGCTGACGACGACGGCCGTGCTGTTCTGGGTTTTTCGATCGTGGCTGTTACCGGTGAAGGCACTCTTGATGAATGCCCTCTCGGTCCTGTGCGGTTACGGGGCCGTCACGGGGGTCTTCCAGCTCGGCGTTGGCGCCGCGATCTTCGGCCAGCCGGGCCGTCTGGCTTCGATCCCGGGCTACGTGCTGATCGTGATCTTTTGCGTGCTCTTCGGCCTGTCGATGGATTACGAGATCTTCCTCCTGTGCGCCATGCGGGATGTTTACGAGCGCACCGGCGAAAACGTCGTGGCCGTCGTGCAGGGCCTGGCCACGACCGGCAGCATCGTCACGAGCGCGGCCCTGGTCATGGTGGTGGTGGCTGGCGCATTCGCCTGGGCCGAGATCACGGTGATCAAGATGATCGGGCTCGGCCTGGCGGTGGCCGTGCTGGTCGACGCCACGGTGATCCGCATCTTGATCGTACCCGCGTTCATGCGGCTAGCAGGGCGCTGGAACTGGGTTCCAGGCAAGCGCGTGCCTCACAAGTTTCCCGCGCCCAGGTGATCGCTGCGCACCAGATGCCGGCGGATCTTGTGCGAGGGGGTGAGCGGCAGGGGCTCCCGCTGGACCTCGAATTTCTTGAGGCGCTTGTGGTCCGCCAGACCGACCGAGAGGCGGGCAAGCTCCTGGGCCAGCAGGTGATCCAGGGCCTCGGGATCCTGGTCCTCGGCAAGCGCGGCTTGCGAAGGCACCAGGATCCCGAGCGGGATCTCGGCGCCCGCATCGTCCTGGGCCGCGACCACGCAGATCTGGGCCAGCAGCGGACTGGCACCGTAGTGGGCCTCGAGCTCCTCGGGATAGACGTTCTTGCCGGACGCGAGAACGATGACGTTCTTCTTGCGGCCGCTCAAGTGCAGGTATCCCCTGGCGTCGAAGCAGCCGAGATCGCCGGTGGCGAGCCAGCCGTCGCCCAGGACCGCGGCGGTGGCAGCCGCATCGTCGAGGTAGCCGCGCATGACGTTCCGCCCCTTGACCAGGACCTCGCCAAAGCCCTCCACATCGACATCCGCGATGCGCACGGCGACTCCCGGCAGCGGTAGCCCGACGCCGTCCCCTGGCCGCCAGTTTCCGGGCGTTAGGGTCACGACGGGGCTGGCCTCGGTGAGACCATAGCCGTGCGCGATGGCGATCCCGAGGGCCCTCAGGGCGAGCACCGGCTCAGGGCGAAGCGCTGCGCCACCGACCACGATGCCTCGAATGGGGCCAAGTCTGGCCAGGATGGGGGCGCACAGGATTCGTGCCGGACGCACGCCGAAGCGATCCCGCAGCCAGCTGGCCACCTGGACGCTCCGGCGGGCGATCCAGCGCCGGATTGGAGGTTGGGCGGCGATGCCTTCCTGGACGGCGCGGGCAAGGTGGTCGAGCACGAGCGGAACCGCCGGCAACAGCGTCACCCGGGCCTCGACCAGGGTGCGTGAGACCACGTCGGGCCTCAAGCTATCCGCAAAGGCCAGTGGCACCCCAGAGACCAGAGCCATCAGCGAGCAGACCAGGGCATAGGCGTGGTTCAGCGGCAAGAGGCTGCCGAGCACATCGCCGGGCTTCACGTAGAGCACCTGCGCGATCGCCGCAGTATTGGCCAGGAGATTGCCGTGGGAAAGGACCACCCCCCGGGGGTCGCCCCCCGTCCCCGACGTACACAGGATCGCCGCGGCCTCGTCCGACCCGGCGACGGTCCGCGCGCAGGGCGGGCTCTCGGCGCCCGGGGCCGCAGCCAGGCTCTGCGGACCGCTGGCCGCAGCGACCGGATCCAGCGCCCCCACTGCCGCCAGCGAAAGCGCCATGGCGGGCATCTCTCCGCTGGCCGCCCGCGCCAGAATCCAGTCGCTGGCGATCAGGCCCCGGGCGCGGGTGTGGGCAAGGACGCGCTGCAGCTCCGGCGGCGCCAGCTGCGGATCGAGCGGCACGGCGATCGCCCCGAGGCTCACGATGCCGAAGAAGGCAGCCACCCACTCCGGACCGTTCTCGCCGCTGAGGGCCACGCGATCGCCGGCTCCAATTCCAGCACGCCCGAGGCGGCTCGAAACCCGTCCCACGAGGGACGCGAACTCGTCGAAGCTCCACCGCCGCCACCGATCCTGCCGCCAGGCGATCAGAGCCGGGCGATCGCCGTACGCCTCCGCGAGCCCGCCAGGAAGCTCGGCCAGTGACGAAACCGGCCGCCTGAAGAACTCGGCCCCCCGAAACTCCCGCTGCGCGATAGCTTTATGCCTCGCCGCCACGAGCCGTGACGTCCGCCGGCGTCGGCGCACCCAGGCGGTCCCGGTAGAGGTCCATGTAGTGCCGCTTCCGCCGTGCCTGGATCCGCTCGTTGTAGAGTTCGGAAAACAGGAACTGTAGTCCCTGTTCGAGGTCGGCCACGGACATCCCCTTGGGACGGAAGTTCACGTCGAACAGGGTGCAGCGATCCCAGAATTCGTCGCCCAGGAGCCGTCCCTCGTCCTTGAGCCGGTGGTACAGGCGGGTTCCCGGAAACGGCGTCAAGACCGTGACCTGGCTCTCCAGCAGCGCGCTCTCGAGCACGAAGTCGCGAACCTGCTCGAACGTGTCGGGGGTGTCGCCATCGAGCCCGAGGATGAAGCAACCGTTGACGGATACGCCGCGGGCCTGGATCGCGTCGATGGCCCGGCGGTACCCGTCCATCTGCTTGCGCTTCCAGTTCCCTCGGTCCAGTCCGTCGAGGCTCGTCGGCGACACGCTCTCGAAGCCGATGAGAACCTGCTGGCAGCCGCTTGCGGCCAGGAGATCGAGGAGCTCGGGATCCTCGGCGATGGAGACGTCGGTTTCGGTGAACCATCGGATGTCCCGACGAGCCATCTCGCGCAGGAACTCCCGGGCCCAGGTCCGGTCCACGAAGGTATTGTCGTCGGCCAGCTCGATGAAGGGGCGATCCCAAAGAGCGGCAATGGCGTCGACCTCGCGCATGACCTTCTCGACCGGCTTGACCCGGTAGCGACCGAGAATTCTCGAGGCGGCGCAAAATTCGCAATCCCGCGGGCACCCTCGACTGGTCTGGACCGTCAGGCGGTTGTAGCGGTCGATATCTAGCAGGTCGAAGCGTGGGCTGGCGGTTCCGGCCAGGTCGCACGATCCGGGCTCATCTTGACGGTAAAACGGCCGCAGCTGGCCGGCGGCCGCATCCTCGAGGATGCGCGGCCAAAGGGGCTCGCCCTCGCCGATGCAAACGGCGTCGGCATGCTGGCCGGCTTCCTCGGGGAGCAACGTGGCGTGCAGGCCCCCGATCACGACCGGTACCCCGCGGGCTCGATACCGGTCAGCCAGCTCGTAGCACTCGTAGGCCATGGCGGTGAAGGTCGAGAAGGCGACCAGGTCGTAATCGCCAAGCTCGTGGCTGCAGACGTCGGCAGCCTCCACATAATCGATATCGATACCCGGAGGCGTCTGGGCCGCCAGAGCGAGCAAGCCGAGACTCGGCAGCGCGGCGATGACCTTGCCCCGATCGACGAAACCTGGCAACGTCACGCCCAGCTCGCGCAGTGCCTCCGATTGCAGGCGCACGCCACTCATGGCGATCAATCCAACCCTCATGGCGCGCTCCCTCCCCGCCGCGAATCCTCCGGACCTGGCTGCTGCTGGACGAAGGCCGCGATGCGGTCGAGCGTGTTCAGGCTGGTCAGCTGGTGGTCGGGGATGCGGATATCGTACTTCCGCTCGATCCAGGCCAGGAGCTTGAGCGCCTCGAGCGAGTCGATGCCCAGTTCGGAGAACAGGTCGACGTCCGCTCGCAAGCCCTCTGGGGGGACCCGGGCGAACTCCGCCACCAGCTGGCGGATTTCGGACTCGGAAGGCACTGGCCTCACTGGAAGCTCCCCTTCGGGGCAGTGGCCGCGGCGTCGCGGCGCACCCACGGGGTCGAGCCGCCGTGAACTCCTGATACTCCCGGCCAGCTCACCGGACCACGTACCCCCAGGCGATCAGGAGATTGCCGATCAGCACGGCGGTGGCGGGAATGCCGAGAAAGATCTTGACCGGCCGGTAGAACGCCGCGGCGATGCACAAGATCGGCACGCCGATCGCCCCGACGATCATGGCGGCCGAGCCAGCGATCTTGAGCCCCTCGGGCAGGGCAGCACCGTCGATGAAGAGGCCATAGACGATGTTGAGAAGCGAGAGCATCAGGAACGCGACGTGGCCAAGACGCAGCAGCCGCCGGGAAACCGAATCATAGCCGCCGAGCCAGGTCGGTCCGCTCGCAAGGGTGTTGAGGCCGAACTGCTCGACCTTGAGGCCCAGCAGCAGGCCGGTGACGAACCCCAGGTTCATCCACAGCCAACCGAAGACGATGTTGGTGTGCCCGATCGGACAGCTGGCCGCGATCATCGAGTCTCCTGCTGAACGTGCGGGAAGAAGCCCCCCGCCCCTCTTTACCCGCCAGCAACCAAGCGAACACATTGGAAGTCTAACCCTTCGCCACTCCCCCAGGAGCATGGGGTCGCCGACCGGCCGGGGCCATTCGAGCCGGGCTATCCTCCGGCCGCGAGCGCAAGTGCGGGTCGCGCCCGCAGGATTTAACCGCGATTGAACCCGGATTTTATCGACTGTGAGCGCCCCCCCTCGATAGCTAAACCCGGGAACCGGAGGTCAAGGGAGGAAGACATGGCTATCTCGAGCATCGCGAGCGACGCAACACGCAGCGGACTGGCCAGGCTTGGCGACGTCCTCGCCGGGAGCGCTCATGATGTCGAAGGCTGGCTGGGGCTCGACGCCGAGAAGGCCTCGACCCGCGTCGCCGCCTCTGCCGACAAGCTGAGCCTCAGTGCGGCAGCCAGAACCGCCCCCGATTTCTCCGGCGAGACCGCCATCGAGAAGATGGGGCACGTCCTCGGAAGCTTCCTGTCCTGGCTGGGCGACCACACCCCCGCCCCCATACGCAAGCTCGCCTACGACGTCATCGGGCTGGTCCAGCCGGTCAAGGATACCCCGATCATCTCCAACCTCGGCAAGCTTGACGACCATCTCTTCCGTGGCGAGCAGCTGGGCCCCAAGGGCTTCGATACCCTCAAGAGCATGGGCGTCGACACCGTCATCAATCTCGAACCCGAGAGCAACACCGACGTCCAGTACGCCCAGAAGGTCGGAATGAAGGTCATCGAGGATACCGAGCCGCCCATCGGCGAACCGACCATGGACGAGGGCATCAAGTTTCTCTCGGCGGCGACGGATCCGGCCAATGGCAAGGTCTATTTCCACTGCTACCACGGGTCCGATCGCACCGGGGCCATGGCGGCGATCTACCGGATCCTGGCCCAGGGCTGGTCGGTCGACAAGGCCATCGCCGAGATGCCCAAGTACCACTTCCATGCGGGCATCGAGGATTCCAAGATCAACTTCATCTACGACTTCCTCGCTCACTGGAAGACGCTTTCGGCGCAAGAGCAGGCTCAGATCCTGCACCGGGCGCCTGCCAGCCAGCTCGCCAGCGTGGCCAGCCAGCTCGCCAAGTGACTCCGTTCAAAAGTTTAACCCATCGATAAGAAGGTCCCTGGCCTCATCCCCGATAACCGATACACGGGCCGCGAACGCGGCAGGGACAGGGAGGAGATGAGGCTATGATTCCGGTGTCGGCGACCACCCCCAGCACGCGTCAGGCGCTGGCCAAGCCCGCAGCCCAGCCCGCGGCCAGGCCCGCCATCGCGTCCGATCGCCTGTCGCTCCGTAGCCGAACCGCCCGGGACGGCCAGTCTCCTGCGACGTGGGGCGGCAAGCTCGAAGGCGTCGCCAAGTCCGCCGGGGCTGGTGCCGCCGTCTGTGGCGTGATCGTGCTCGGCCTGTCGGGAGCCCTTCCGCTTGCCCTCGGCGCCGCAGCCATCGGGGCAGGCCTCGGCGCCGTCGCCGCAGCCATCGCAGAGATTTGACCCGGTCAGGTCTCGAGGTGCTCGGCCAGGAAATTCTCGACGGTCGAGCGCTCGTGAGCCCAGGCTCCCCAGACTGACCCGCACCAGGTCAGCAGTGCCGCCATCCTCGGCGGTCCGGGTGGGGCCCGCAAGACATCCTGGACCGTCGTGCTCCCGCGCTGGATCGGCAGGATCAGGTCTGGCCATAGGGGCTTGCGCCGTGCCAGGAGCTGGTGCACGCGCTGCACCTGCCTGCCGGAGTAATGACGGTCGCAAGCCAGATACAGGCCGATCAGGGCAAAGACCGTCGTGATGGGCTTGGAGTGCAAGCTGGCATGCTGGGCCGCGTAGGCGTCGGCCGCGTACTGGTACGGAAAGCCCGGTTCGGCCAGCGACAACAAGTAGGCCGAGAGCTGGCCGTACTGCTCCGAGCATTCAGGTGAGCTCCAGAGCCGCTTGTGCCCGACGGCCCCCGAGCTCGGCAACTCGAGCCCGCAAGCTGGACAGCGGACCGGCCTGTTCGGCTGCGCTGGCCTGTCGAGGTACAAGAGCTACCCTCAGTCCAGCGCCCAGTCGATGGGCGTCTGGCCGTGCTCCGCGAGGTAACGGTTGATCGCCGAAAAGTGGCGGCAACCGAAAAACCCGCTGTTGGCCGACAGCGGCGAAGGATGGGCTGCGCTGAGCACGAGATGGCGCCGGCGATCGATGATCCGGCCCTTCTCCTGGGCCGAGCGCCCCCACAGGACGAAGACCAGGCCCTCTTTCTGATCGTTGAGCTGCCGGATGATCGCGTCGGTGAAGCGTTCCCAACCGCGGTTCTGGTGCGAAGCAGCCTCGCGAGCGCGAACGGTCAAGGTGGCGTTCAGGAGCAAGACGCCCTGCTGAGCCCACCTCTCGAGGTTGCCGTGGGTCGGAACGGGGAGGCCGAGGTCGGCGTGGAGCTCCTTGAAGACGTTGAGCAGCGAAGGCGGGGGCTGGACGCCTTCCGAGACCGAGAAACAGAGCCCGTTGGCCTGGCCGGGCCCGTGGTAGGGATCCTGCCCGAGGATCACGACCTTGACCCGGTCGAAGGGCGTGGCGTCCAGGGCCTTGAAGATCAGGGGCCCGGGCGGATAGAACGTGCGGCCAGCCTTGCGCTCCTCGATCAGGAAGACCTTGAGGTCCCGAAAGTAGGGATCCTGGAACTCCTTCGTCAAGGCGCGCTTCCAGCTCTCTTCCAGCCGGGGATTGACCGTCACGGACGGGGGGCAAGGGGCATCGTCCATCCTTGCGTCAAGCATGGCTTGGCAGCTCCAGGAACCGTGCCAGGAAACGCTCGGATTCCTCCGTGATGCGCCCGAGGGAGCGGATGAGATCGTGGCCGTCGTCGACCTCGACGAGGCGAACCTGCGGCTTGCCTGCGGCCCACTGACGCGAGCCATCGACAGCGACCACGTCGTCGAGAACCCCGTGAACGATGAGCGTCGGCACGCGCACATCGGGCCAGCCCCCGCCGGCCGCGTCCAGCTCGAGGGCCTCGGAAGCGAAGGTGAAGTCGATCCTGGCTGGCCGCTTGCCTACGTGATCGTAGGCATCGATCCAGCCCTGCTCGCGCCAGCTCTCGAACTCCGGTCGGCTCGCCCAGCGCTCGGCGAAACGAAAAGCCGGCGCCAGCAGAACCAGGGCCTGCACCCGCTCATCGAGCTCGGCCACCCGGCTGGCCACCAGACCGCCGAGACTCGAACCCCAAAGAACTGCACGCTCGCCCGGGCCCCCCAGCGCCCGGCGCGTCTTCTCGATCATCGCCGACAGCCGGAGGTTCTCGAGCGAGGGCACCCGCAAATCGAGCCGCTCGATCCGCGTCCCGAGCTGCTGGAAGTGCCGGGATAGATGCACGCCCTTGGCCGAGTCCGGCCCCGAGCCGAAGCCGTGCAAGTAGAGCCAGCGAGCTGGCCGCAATGCGAGATCCACCATGCTTCCTTGCAATTATACGAGCAAGAAAATGCGGGTCGAGGGGCTTGCGGGAGGCTGCCCCTCGGGACCCCGTCTCGAGGCGATCGCGGGTGCGCTAGGAAAGCAGACGATCTGGGTATGGGCTCTAACGAGCCCCTTTGCCGGCGGCCCCTGCGCTGCCAGGCTGTGCGACCAGGGAAGGTCTGCAGCCCCGAACGGGCAGGGCGGCCGATCCTCTGCCACTTTCGACAGGAAGGCCAACGATGCTGCTCGATCCGCGGGCCGTGCTTCGCCTCTGCGTCGGCTCCACCGCGCTCATCTGGATGATGCTGGTGTTCACCGCCGTCATGGGCAAGACGTCGCTGCTCGGATACGCGCTCGTGACCCTTAGCATCGTCAACACCGGCTACCTCTACTGGAGGTACAAGGGCATCGTTTGGTAACTGCGATCGCATCGGTTCCCGCGGGGTCTGGTGACGCCCGGACCCGGGGCGCGATCCTGGCCCATGGCTTGCTGGTCGCCGCACTCGCCGTCCTCTGGATCGTCAGCCTGGTCGTCTCGCTCTCGACGCTCGGAGCGCACACGCCGGGCTTTGGCCTCTACAACACCGGTCCCTATGTGGACCAGCTCTTGGTGCCGGGCCACCACGGCAAGATCCAGCCCTTCGATCGTCTGGAATCCGTCAACGGAACGCCGATCGCCCGGCGCGAGGACCTGACGCGGCTCCTGGCGAGGTTGCCCGTGGGTTCGCCGGTACACCTGGCCGTGCGCCTTACCGACCAGGCCACCGAGTCCATCGTCCTCCCCGTCCAGCGCTTTGGCTGGGGACAGTGGGCCTTGACCTGCATGTTGCCTTTCCTGGTGATCTCGCTGGGGCACCTCCTGGTGGGGGCCTTCGGGTTCTTCTCGGCTCCCAGGAGCGCCGCCGCCCGGGTCCACCTCCGCTTTACGGGCGCGATGGCCGCGTGGATGGCCCTCATTGCCGCCGGCGGCACCGGGCAGGGCTTGCCCGAGTCCTGGCAGCTCCTGCCGATGCCCTTCATCGGGGCCGCTGGCCTGGAACTGGCCTTGATCTTCCCCACCCCGTCCGAGATCGCCCGGCGGTATCCCTGGCTCGCCGCCGTGCCCTACGGGATCGGGCTGATTCTCCTGGCCGTGGTGCTCGCGAGCTTCACGCGGATCGGGCGGACGGTCCTTGGCGATCCGACGCTCTTTGCCTTCGTGCCGTGGGCCACGATGACCTTCCTCTGGGCCCTCGTCGGGCTGCTGGCCCTGTTGGGGCTGACGTTCTGGAAGATGCGCAAGAGCACGAGCGCCGTGGTCAAGGCGCAGTCGCGCCTGGCCCTGGCGGGTGCGGCTCTGGCCTACCTGCCCTACGGCGTTTACGCGCTGGGCTGGGATGCCCCCGCGTTGCTTTCGGGCGGCAGTTCCAACGCAATCTTCGATGCAACCCTGCAGGCGCTCTTCGTGGTCTTCCCGGTCGCGGTCGCTTATGCCATCGCCCGGCATCGCCTCTTCGACATCGAAGTCGTCATCAAGAAATCCCTGGTCTACGCGACCGTCACCGGGCTGCTCGCCGGAGGATTCTCGATTCTCTCGGGGGCCAGCCGCCTCTTCATCGAGCCGGTCATCGGCCACTCCCAGATTCCCAACGTCGTCGCTACGGCCGCCGTGGTCTTGCTCTTCGCCCCGCTGCGCGACCGCGTGCAGAAACTCGTCGATCGTGCGTTCCACCGCGTGACCTATGACTTCCGCGGGGTCGTGCTGGAGTTCACCGAGCGCGTGCGGGAGATCGTCGATCCGCAGGCGGCGATTGCGCTCTTCGAGACCCTGGTCACCGGGGCTTTGAAGCCAGCGTACGTCATGGTGCTAGCTCCGCAGGCGCAGTCGGTGCCAGCGGGCGCCACGCTGGTCCGGCTCGAGCAGCGGGAGGTCGAGGCGATCGCCCTCGGCCCCAAGCTGTCCGACGACCCCTATCTGCCAGAAGACCAGGCCCTGGTCCAGCACCTCGGCCAGAACCTCGCCATGGCGCTGGAGAACGCCAAGCTCTTCGACGAGGTCGCCGAGAAGAAGAAGCTCGAGCACGAACTCGAGATCGCGCGCAAGGTGCAGATGGGCTTGCTGCCCAAGAAGCTTCCCGTACGGCCCGATGTCGAGATCGCGGCCCTGTGCACGCCGGCCGGCCAGGTGGGCGGGGATCTGTACGACGTGGTCGAACTCGGCGGAGGTCGCCTCGGGATCCTGATCGGCGACGTCTCGGGCAAGGGAGTTCCGGCGGCCCTGTTGATGAGCGGAGCGCTGTCGGTCTTCCGCACGGCTGCCCCAACCTGCTCGTCTCCAGCACAGGTCCTCGGACTGGTCAACGAACACGTGTGCCAGCACGGCCCCGGTCAGGGGAACTTCGTGGCGGCCTGCTACGCCATCCTCGACGGGAGTCGGATCACGGTCACCAACGCCGGAATGCCGAAGCCGCTTCATAACGGAGCGCCCATCAACGCAACCGGCTTGCCGGCCGGCTTCGTGGCCACCTATGCGTACAAGGAAGTCACCCTCGATCTCGCGCCTGGCGACACGGTCGCATTCCTCACCGACGGTTGGGAGGACGCCAAGAGCCCCTCGGGCGAGGCCTTCGGAGACGAGCGGATCCTCGAGCTGGCTCGCCGGAGATTCGAGGCCAGCGCAAGGGACCTGGTCGGCACCTTCCGCGCGGAGTCGGACGCGTTCATGGCCGGCACGGAGCCCTTCGACGATCGCACGGTCGTGGCCATTCGCTGCAAACCGGCCGCGACCGAAGCGACCGGCAATCCGCGAGATCGGCTCGAGGAGCCCGCTTCTGACCAGACGTGCTAAACTTCCGGGATGGCCTTCGACACTCCCTCCCCCCCCGCCTTCGCGGTCGCCCTCGAGACTTTTGCCACCTTCGCCGTCATCCGGGCCGAGGGCTCGATCACGGCGGCCACCCTGCCGACCTTCGAGCAGGAGATTCGGCAGGCCCTCGGCGACGACCGCCGCTCGCTCGTCCTCGATTTTTCGACGGTCAGCTTCATCAGCAGCGCAGGTCTGGGCGCCTTGATGGTCGCTCGGGGGCTGGCTTCTGAGCGGGGTGGCGAGGTGCTCTTCGCCGGAGTGGGCGCGCCCATCCAGAAGGTTTTCGACCTCCTGGATTATGGCAGCTTCTTCCGCTCTTTCCCCACCGCCGACGAAGCTGCCAAGGCCCTCGAATGACCCCCGGCTAGCCGCAATGCCCATGAATGACGGCCTGTTAACGAGCGGCCCGACCTAGCCACAGAGCTTTAGTTCCTCGGCGAAGTTGACCCGCTGCTGCCGATCCGTTGGTCGTTTCAGC
>JAJXWQ010000085.1 GCA_021781555.1 bacterium | reverse complement strand
GTGGACCACGCTGGTTGCCCCTGCAAGCGCAGGATATCTCGAATCGCGAAGGTGACCGGTCTTGTGTTGCGACATGTTGCATCACTCTCCCTCGAGCGCGAGGCCATCCCAGACTCGCTGGCGATGCCGATCGCCGCGCGGCCGTAGCACCTGCACTTCGGGAAACACCCGGCGAACCTCGGCGCCGAAGTGGTTCGCGTTCAGGGGGCGGTGGCCGTTGTCGTGGCAGTACTCGCGGTACTTGTCGTAGAGGACGTTGCGGTAAACCGTGGCGGCGGGTTCGAGCCGGCAGAACTCGATCAGGAAGGCGCGCGCCGGATTGGACGCCAGCTTGAGCTCTTCCTTGGCCGACCTTGAGATCTCGGGCTCGACGAAGTGGCCGCGCTGGCGCAGGGTGTATAGCCCGGCCAGGGCCCAAAGGAAGATGCCGGCGAGTTCGACCTCGAGCTTGCGGTCGATGTCGAGGTCGCGCTCGGCTTCGTCGATGACCTGGTCGAAGGGCAAGATCAGCAGACGCCGCCAGATCCCTTGGGACCGGTCGAGGAACCGCGGCAGGGTGTTGCAGGCGAAGATGAGCTTGGCCGTGGGCTCGGCCACCACGGGATCCTTGAACTTGCGCTCGAACTGCATCGGTTCGCCGCTGATGAGGTTCTTGAGGATGCCTTCGGCGGTCTTTTCGACCTCGCCCATCTCGTTGACGATGTTCGCGAGCTTGCCCAGCATCGGAAACAGGGCGAAGCGCTCGTCGAACTTTTCGAGGGCCACGGCCGAGCAGTTCTCACGCCCGAGCAGCTTGACCACGACCTTGAGAACGGTGCTCTTTCCGTTGGCGCCGTCGCCGGTCAAAATGAGGCCGTAGGGATGATCGAGCCCGCCGAGAAGGCAGTAGCCGACGTACTCCTGCAAGAGCTGCTGGCCGGCGGCAATCGGCATCACGCGGTTGAGCACGGCCAGCCAGGCCGGGCAGGTGGCCTCGGGATCGAAGGCGTAAGGCAGCACGACCGGCGAAAGAAACGCGGGCGTGTGCGGTTGCAAGGCGTCGGCGCGGCCGGCCAGGGCGGCCTCGATGTCGAGGATGCCGTTGGATAGGGCGACGTGGCAGGTGGTTTCCCGGGGCGCCGCCGACGACAGCCATGCCGGGGTGGCAAGGGCGTCAGGCAACAGCGTGTCGATCTTGAGCACGGCCAGGACGTCGCGCACGAAGGTGGTCTTGGCCTTCTTGCGAGCGCGGTGGCGGACCAGGTACTCGAGGACCTGGGTGATGAGGAACTCCTCGGAAACCTCCTGATAGCGCCGCCCTTCCCACCGCCACCAGCTGCCGCGGTAGCGCCGCAGCGTCAGGCCTCGCGGCGACACCAGGTGATCGGCCTGAAAGCGGGCCGCCGCATCGGCCGGTTGGATGCCGTCGTCAAGCTCGTCCAACGGGTCATCCACGCCAGGAGCGTAGACCTGGATGAACTCGCGGATGCCCGGCGGCGCATCATCAAAGGCATGCGTGGCGGGCCCGGGGATCATGGCAATGCTTCCGGCTGGCCCCGTAGCAGCATGCCGAGCGTTCCCTCGACCAGGAGGTCGTTCCAGTCCTTGCCCTCGGGGGGCAGAGCGATCATCACGGTGCGACCCTCCTGGCTGAAGCGTCGGGCGGCCCGTCTGGCTGCATCCTGGCCGGGGTGCCGGCCAAGTTCGTCCGGCGCATCTGCGTCGGCCAGGATCAGCACCGAGCGAACCGGGTCGGGCAGGCGGACAGCGGTGAGGCCTGAAGACGACAGCGCTGCCCATACCGGGAGCTCCGGCCAGACCTGCCGCACCGACAATCCGGTCTCGATGCCCTCGCAGATTGCCAGCCGCTCGCTGGCCGGGCCAAGGTGAATGGCGCCGCCGCTGACCGCTCCCAGCGACATCTTGGCGTCGTGAGGATCGCCCTTGGAAAAGGCCTTGCTGCGACCATCACGGGCGAGGTAGGTGCGGTGGACCGCCATGAAGGTGCCGTCGGGCAGGGTGACCTCGGCTACCATGCCGGGAAAGCGTGTGCCTGCGGCCGTGTGCTTGAGCGAGGGGTTGAAGCGAAGGGCGTCCGGGACGGCAATGGTGATGCCGCGGGACCGCAAGTAGGTCTCGACGACGGTTCCGGCGGCCGGCCTCGACTTGTGCCAGATGTCCCGCGCCCAGCTCTGCTTTCGCAGTTCCTCCGGGCCGGGCGACTGTGGGGATTCAGCCGTGCTTCCGACAGGGGCTTGGCGCTCGGGCCGCCTTTGACGCTGGCGGCTTCCAACCGCTTCGCCAATCCCAAGCCAGTCTTTGGCCCAGGCCACGGCTTCGCCGACCGTGGCGAGGTTGAAGCGAGCGCGCACGAGGTCGACGGGATCGCCACCCTCGCCGGTGGCGAAGTCCTTCCAGGTTCCGCGCTTGTCGCCTTGGCCGAGGTGAATGGCCAGGCTATCGCCAGACTCGCCCTGAACCGAGCCCACGCGCCACTCGAGCCCGTCGCGATGGCCGGCTGGATACAGGTGCTGGGCCAGGGCCTCGATGCGTGAGGCCAAATCGGACGAAATCTCGGAGACGGAAGGACGGGGCATGGCTGAAAGACCTCAACATGGACCGGCATTAGCGTGGAACTGGCAGCCCGAGCAGTTCGCAGGCCTCTGAAAGCGATCTCGGGACGATGTAGATGCCGCCGAACTGGCGGATAACGTTGCCGTAGGTGGCCTGGTGCTCCTTGAGCGTGCCGGTGGCCGACTTGGTCTCGATTTCCACCCGCTGGCCCGGTCCTGGCGCGCCGCAGTACGGGCAGGTGGTGCGGCGAATGCCGGTGAGGTCGGCCTGACCGGGCATGCCGAACTGCACGCGGCGCCCGCTGGCCAGGTTGACGGCAGAACCGGTGTTCATGCGCCAGAGGCGATAGTCGGGCTGCGAACCGACGTGGTGGAAGATGGCGCGCAAGACCGCGGCCTCGTGCTGGTTTGGTGACAGGCGGCGCGTCACAGGCCGATCACCTCCACGTGTGCAGCTCACGCTGGCACATTACCGGCTCTCCCGAACGGCGAGGGTGAGATGGGCGGATGCGCGGGTCACGGCGGTGTAGATGAGCTGGCGCCGCTCGGTGTCGTTCTTCGCGAAGATGTCGGCGAGGATGACCAGCACGCGGGGGAACTCGCTGCCCTGCGACTTGTGGGCGGTGATCGCGTAGCCGAAGTCGAACTGTGCCAGGCGGCCATTTCCGGGCCGGGACTCGGGATGGTCGTTGCCAGGACGGGTGAACCGGCACAGGTCCACCGGAAGGCCGGAGAAGTCATCGCCGGGCTGCGCCTCGAGGGCCAGGCTCAGCTGTCCCCGCTCGGCCTCGATGTCGACGTTCCAGGGCGCGACCGAGACCGACCCTTGCAGGCCGTTGACCAGCGGCGTGAAAGACGCCGACGACACGGCCTCGCGCACCTTGCGGAAGCTGAGCAGCCGCTCGCCGACCATGGGCAGCGCGCCCGAGAATCCCCGACGCTCGCGAATGCGCTGGTTCAATTGGCGCCGCATCTTGTTCGTGCAGCAGATGATCTGGTCGAAGGCCTCGAGATCGACCTCGCCTGACTTGATCTCCCGGTAGGGGACGACCTGCAAGGCCGTCCCGTGGTTGCCCATGGGAATCGGTTCGCCGCGGCGAGCCAGCATCGAGGCCCAGAGGATCGGGTTGTCGGCGGCCTGGCGGTGGATCTCGCGCAAGAAGGCGTCGGGGTGGTCGAGGATGCCGCAGGAGTCGCCCTCTACCGGCGGCAGCTGGGCCGGATCGCCCAGCGCCAGGATGGGCACGCCGAAGGTGAGCAGGTCCTTGAGGAGATCCTTGCTGACCATCGAGACCTCGTCGACCACCAAGAGGTCGTAGGTCTCGGGCAGTTCTGACCGCAGGGTGAAACGTGGCTTGCCGCCGGCGTCCTCTTCCACGCCGTAGATCAGCGAGTGGATCGTCCGGGCGGGAAGCCCTTTGCGCTGCAGGACCAGGGCGGCTTTCCCGGTGTACGCCAGGAACGCGGCGCGGGCGCGAGACACGCCGAGTTCGGCGATCACGTGGTCGACCACCGTGGACTTGCCTGTGCCGGCATAGCCGGCGACGCAGAAGATCGCCGCGCCAAGCGGATCGTTCCACCAGCGCTCGATCGCCCGGACGGCGGCCTGCTGCTCGGTGGTGAGTTCTATGGTCACTGGCATTGCCGGTAGGCCTCCCTGGCCCTGCTCGAGGTGTCGATGCCGAAGCGCTCGGCCAGCGCCGACGCCTGGTCTTCGGTCCAGATCTCGCGGATCTCCCGCTTGGGCCAGCAGCCGTGCAACTCGCGAAACTTGTACAGGGCCCAATTGGGCTGGTACGGCGTGCCGTCGATGCGCCGGCGGTAGTGGGCCTGCGTGCGCAGCCGGAGCCAGTCATTGACCCGCCGCTCGTGCTCGCGCCTCCTCTTGCGCTCGGCCGCGCTTTCTGCCGTGAGTTCGGACAGCTCTCCAGCCTTTTCGCGCATCTCGGTTTCCTCGACCACGAAGGCCGCGCCGCATTCCGGGCAGGTCCGCGTGTTGAGGGGCACGACCAGGTAGCAGGATTTGCAGGTCTTGACCGGGGCGACGAATTCGCTGTTGGCCCGCTTGGCCTTGGAAGCGCTCAGCGTCCACTCGCGATCGTCCTCGGCAAAGCCGTGGCGATGGACATTGCCCGCGTGATCGAGGATTAACGCCTGGGTCTTCCCGGGTGCCGGGCGCTGGACGCGGCCGAGCATCTGGACGTGCAGGGCCAGGCTTTGCGTCGGCCGGGCGCAGATGACGGCACCGAGATTTGGCAGGTCCCAGCCTTCGGTGAGGATGCCGCAGTTGCTCACCACGTCGAGTTCGCCGTCGCGCAGCAGCTGCAGCACCCGGGCGCGCTCGGCCGGGTCGGTTTCGCCATCGAGGTGGGCCGCCCGGGCGCCGACACCGCGCAGGCTGCTGACCAGGTGCTGCGAGTGGGCCACGTTAGCAGCAAAGAGCACCGATCGCATGCCGCGGGCATTCTTGCCCCAGTGCTCGGCAATCGAGCCCAGCAGGTTGGGCCGCTCCACTCGCAAGGCCAGCGTGCGCGGATCGAACTCGCCGGCGATCGTCCGGATGCCGACCAGGTCCGGGCTCGACGGCGCCAGCACCCGCGTGCGCATCAGGTAGTCCTGGGCGATCGCCTCGCTCACCGTGATGGCCTCGACCAGGCCGTCAAATAGATCGCCCAGGCCCTTGCCATCGATGCGCGTGGGTGTGGCGGTCAGGCCGATCACGTCGGCAGCCGGGTAAGCGTCGAGAACATGGCGATAAGAAGCGGCGCTGGCGTGATGGCACTCGTCGACCACGACCAGATCGGCCGGCGGCAGGCTGCGGCGGACCAGGGTCTGGATGCTGGCCACCTGTACCTGTTGGCCGGGATCGGGCCGGAAGCCGGCCTTGATGATGCCGTGCGGCAGGCCGAAGAGCGCCAGGCGGGCGCTGCACTGCTCGATGAGCTCGGTGCGGTGGGCGATGAACAGCACGTGCGAGCCGCGGGCGATCGCCAGCTCGATGAGGCGGGCGGCTATGGTCGTCTTGCCGCTGCCCGTCGGCGACACCAGGATGACGCGGCCGCTGCCGGCGGCCACGGCCTCGCGCAGGCGATCGATCGCCTGCACCTGATAATCGCGCAGCACCGGAACGGCCAGCCGCGGGCCGGGTGCAGCGAAGAGAGGGCCCGGGCCGGACTGGAGCCAGCCCGGATCGCGCGACAGCATCAGAAGCTGGCCCGCCGTTGCCTGGTGGGTGCAGGGGCCGCCGGTTGGGCCGACGTTGCCGCGGCCGGGGCTGCCGGAGTGGCAGCCGGCTGGGGTGCCGGTGTGGCGACTGGGGCGGTTGGTTCCGCTGCCGTCGCGGGTGCAGGTGCCGTCGCTGCTGGCGCTGGCGGCGTCGCTGATGCCGGTGCGGGTGCAGTCCCTGGTGCTGGCGTCGGCGGCGTCGCTGAGGCCCGCGCTGCTTCAGTGGCATCGACCTCGATGGTCTGGCCAGCGGGCTCCATGGTCTCGGCTGCTTCGCTGGCTTCGAGATCCGCCTCATCGAAGTTCGCGGCCATCACCACCCGGTAGACCTTGATGGCCTCTGCTATCTCGACCTGCAGCTCCGCAGGCGTCTGGCCCCGGAGCGCGAACTTCGGAACGAACCAGGTCAACCCGCGGTCATTGGACGTCTGCTCGGCCCATACCTCGACGAAGCGCGTCGAGTAGTGCCGCCGCGGGACGCGGTGCATGAAGGACTTCGAGATGAAGTCGTCGAAGAACCCGAGCGCCGTGCCGCTGATGCGTAGGATGGCGTAGAAGGTCTCTTCCCCTTCCTTGAGCTGCAGCAAGACCGCCTTGCTCAGGTCGCACTTCGGCTTCCAGGCCTCGAGCTGCTTCTTGTCCTTGGGATTCGTCGGCTTGGGGCCCCACTTGGCCATCGGGCAGCCTACACATGAGCGAGAGATAGGTTCGTCGTGGCCCGGGCCAGGAGCTGGATTGACGCCATCGGCAGACTTGCACAGGTACTCACCTGAAGCCTCGGGGGCATCGGGATCCCAGCAGACTCGCCCTTGCTGAATGTGGGCGATCACGACGTCGTCGAGGGTGTCGTACTCGAGCGGATTGCCGTCGGGCCCCGGCACGATGAACTTGTGGCTGTCCTTGTCGAGCTTCATGAAGGTGAGCTTGGCGCGGACGTTGCCGGCGCAGCCGAAGATGTCGTCGAGCTCGGCCTGGCTCATGACGGGGCCGAGCTCGGTCGAGCCCGTAGTGGCGAGGGATTGGTCTGACATGGCGTCTCCTTGCGGTGTGGTTGCGCGTAGGGGGCTTGCGGGGCGTGGGATCAGGCCAGGTATGCTGCCGCTGCCTCGGGTGCAGCAACGGCCATGGCGGCGAACTGCATGAGCTTGCCGATCTCTTCTGATGCCGACAGGTAGAGCTTCATGCTGCTTTGGAGCTTCTCGGACTCGGCCGCCAGGGCATCGAGCTCGTCTCTGGTCTTGAGAAGCTCGGCGCTCAGGGCCTTGTGGGCATCGTCGCCCTTCAGGACCTTGGCCAGCTTCGCGCTTCGCTCGGCTTCGTTCTTGCCGGCGATCTGCTCGGTGTAGGTGGGGTCGATGCGAATCTCGTTCTCGCGCTCGTCGATGGCCTTCTTGAGGCGATCTGCCTCGGTGCGCAGGGTCTTGAGACGCGCATTGACGTCCCCGTAGCGTTCGTTGGCATCGAGGATGCGCTGCCAGCGCTCATCGAACTGGAAGGCATCCTTGACTTTCTGCAGCGACACCGGAAAGTTCGCCGGGTCGATGGCCGGCCCGAGGTGGAGCTCGACCAGGGTGGCGCTCAGGGCTGGCGGGCGCGAGGCGGCAGACCCGCCATTCGGGGGCGCCGTTGGGGCGCCTGGGGCCGGCACCACCCGGCCCACGGTCGATTCGGTCACGAATGGGGTTCCTTTCTATCGGCTCAGCCGACGCTGAAGACGCCGTTTCGCAGGCACAGCCTGGCGTCGGCTTGCTCGGCGATCTCGGCGCGGTGGGTGATGAAGTAGACGCGGTGCAGGTGGCCCAGCTCGACGGCCTTGCAAAGCATCTCGAAGTAGGCCTGCGCCCGATCGCTCGAGAGCGCGCCGTCGGCCTCGTCGCGGATGATCTCCTCGACCCGTGCTCCGGCCCGCAGGCTGCCAAAGAGCGACAGGGCCAGCGAGAGCGCTTCGCCGAGAATGACCCGCTCGCCGCCGGACTTCTCGCCGATGAGAGCGGTCGGCTTCTCGGCGTCGAGCACGCGGATATCGAACTCCTTGTCCGACGTGCCACCGCCCTTGAGAATGCGCTGGGTCTGGAACTGGATGGCGAACCGGCTGCCGTAGCACTCCTCGAGGAGAGACTTTACGAGCTGCTCGACCTGGGGGCCGGCGGCGTCGATCTTGAGGGCCTGGATGCCTTCCGGGCCAAAGGCGATCGCCAGGTGCTCCCAGACGGCCTTCTTGTCCATGAGCTCGCTGCACTCGGCACCGGCTGCCTCAAGCTCGGCGGTCAAAGCTTCGAGGGTCTCGATCGCCCCGAGCCGGCGCCCGACCGCCTCGCGGGCCGTGCCGGCAGCGGTCTCGAGTTCGGTCCGGCGCCGAGCGGCCTGTTCGGCTTCGTCTTGGCGGCGGCGGGCTTCGGAAGCCTTTGCTGCGAGCTCGGCAATCTCGGCCTGCAGGGCTTCGATGCGCTCCTTGAGGGCGGTGCCTTCGGCAAGTACCTGGGCGCTCTCGCGGTTCAGGTCTTCGATGCGGCGCTCGGCTGCCGCCACGAGTGGAGCCTGGGCCGCCAGAGCACGAAGGGCGGTCAGCCGGTCTTGCAACGTCTTTTCGGCCTTCGCGACCTGGGCGATTTCCTGGCGGAGGATGGCGACGTTGGCATCGCAGCCGTATGACGTCAGCGAGGCGATGAGCTCGACGATCTCGGCCTCGATCGCGGTGACCGCCTTGTCTGCCGACAGAGCCGCAGGGATCTGGCTCCGGGCTTCCTCGGCGGACACCAATGCAGCCTCGGCGGTCGCGACCGCCGCTTGGGCCTTGCCGATCGCCTCGTCTCGTTCAATGCGGATGGCTTCAAGACGTTCGATCGTGCCCTGGACTGCGGCCTCGATTCCGGCGACGTTCCGCTCGAGATCGGCCACCTGGTCACGGCCCTGCCGGGCATCTTCAAGCAGGAGGCAACCTTCCTGGAGTAGCGGCAGGGACTGGATCTTCGCGCAGCCGACCTCCTCGATGAGGCCAGCCCTGGCTGCGGTCTGCGCAAGGAAACGCTGTGCGTCGGCCAGAGTCTCCTTCCGGAAGCAAACCTGATCTTCGGCCCGCTTGAGAGCGTCGAGCGATGCGGCCGCGACCAGGTTCTTGCGAGCCTCGCGAAGCGCAGCCTCGGCCGCCTTGCCGCGGGCATCAGCTGCGGCGATCGTCGCCTGGTGGGCACCTCGTGCCTCGGCAATGAGCGCGTCGCGTTCTCGCTCCTTGGCGGCGATCACAGCGCGCACCTTGCCGGCCTCAATCAGCCGCGCCTGCAATTCCTCGAGTTCGGCCCGCCGTCCGGTGAGGGTCAATTGGATTGCGGCCAGGTCGGTTTCAACGGTCACGATATCCGCTCCCGCGGCCTCGATCTCGGTTCGCCGGGCGAGAACCACCTCCTCGGCATCGATGGCGTCGGCTAGCTCGTCGTAGCGATCGCGCCTGCGCTGGCGATCGGATTCGAGGCCGGCCAGATCCGTCTCGAGCCGATCGCGGCCATCGAGCTCCTGGGCCAAGGAGGCGGCGCGGCGCTCGATCTCCAAGACGAGGTCGGCTTGCGCTTGCAGATCGGCTAGCACGAGTTCGAGGGCAGCCTGCTCATTGTCCAGAGTCTCGCGGAGGCCGGGCAATGCCGCCTGCTGCCGGCGTATCTCCTCGATCCTTGCCGTCAGCTCATCGATGCGGCGGCCCAGCTCCTTGGCCCGCTCAGCCGCCAGGGTGGCGATCGTCTGCAAAATCTCCACCGCCAGGCGCCGGACGATGAAGTCGCGCTTCTCGCTCCGGGACAGCTCGTGGAAGGCGCCGTCCTTCTTTTGCGGAGCGAACCAGGTGGCCAGGCTCTCGGCCCGGGGCATCAGTCGTTCGACGATCGCCGCCTTGTAAGCTTTGACGCTCCCTGACGGGGTGATGGGTTCCTCCTGGCCGTCGGCGCCGATGGCATAGAGGTAGGCCTCCGTGGATCCGCCCACCTTGACGACGCTGCGGTAGCTCTGGCCGCTGTAAGACCAGAGCAGCTCGAGGCGACCGCGGCCGTTGCGAAACTGATCGGCCAGCGATCCGGCATGGTCCGGAAAATCCAGGTATAGCGCCGCAAACAAGGCCTGGGCTGTGCTGGATTTGCCGGCGCCGTTCTCCCCGACGATAGCCACCGTGCGCGCCGTCTGGGGTAGCGCGTCGAAATCGAGATCGACACGTTCAATGCCGATGAGCCCTTGGGCCAGCAGGCGGTGAAATCTCATGCGGCCGCCAGCCTCTCAAGTTCGGCCAAGGCGGCGATCACCTGGAGCTTGAAGCCGTCAGGCGGTTCGCGCACAGTGCTCCAATAGGCCTCGAGCATTTCCTGGAGGCTCTCGGCCTGGGCGATATCCTCGCAGCGAATGCGACTGCTGGCCTCGGGCTGGATCTCGACCTTGGCATCCGGCCAGCGATCGAGGGCATCGGCCCGGGCCTGCACGGCTTCAGCCATGCGCGCCTCTGGCGCCGAGATGCGAACGCGCACCTCGGCGTCGTCGGCGATCGCCTCCGGCTTTTCCAGTGACGAGCCCCTCTGCGCGGACGCTTCGCTGCGCAACCGGGTCTCGATTGACGTGCGCCAACCGTCCTGCTCGGACCAGGAGCAGCTCACGGTGACCATCGGGCGGGTGGGAATGTTGCGGACTTCGACCTGCGGCAACTCGCCCTTGGCGCCGAGGGTCCACAGCAGGTAGCCCTTCTCGTCATCAGCCTCGCCCCAGTTGGAGCGCGCAATGCTGCCGGCGTACCAGACCCGCGGATCGAGAGACTGCAGCTGGTGTATGTGGCCGAGCATCACGGCGTCGGCACCAGAGCTGAGCAGGTCGGCCACAGTGAGCTTGATCCCCTGCTGGTGCTGCTTTTCGCCCCAGGAAAGCTTGCGGCCGGCGACGTCGGCATGGGCCAGCAGGATCGCCGCTCGCGCGTGGCCGGCAACCGCCCGGAAGTCCGCCAGGATGGCACGAAGCCGCGCTTCGGAATCGCGATGGCCGTCTTCGAGGGATACGTCGGCGGCAAGGCCTTTGAGGTCGAGATGCGGAAGCGCCAGGACATCCAGCCCTGCGGCATCCAGCACCGCCGGGGCCTCGCAGATCTGCATGTGGTGAGGGGTAGCCAGGTGGTTGTAAATCGACAGGTCAAAAGGGACGTCGTGATTGCCCCGGATTGCGAAGAACGGCGCGTTCCGGGCGATCGCCGACAGCCAGCCAGCAAGCACGTTGCGATCGGAAATCGAACTGCGGGTGTCGAAGATGTCGCCCGCCTGCACGATGAGGTCCGGCCTCAGCCGCTCGAGGTCCTCGAGGATGAACGCGAGCGAGCGCTCGACCTGGGTCTGGCGATCCCGGAGACCTATATGAAGGTCTCCGAGATGCGCCACGCGAACGGTGCGGGCTGCCATCACCGCGTCTTCCCCGGCTGGCCGATCGGGATTTGCCGGCCGTCGAGGCTGGACCGAACCTGCGCGACGATGTTGCGCTTGGCCTGGTCGGGAATATCCTTGTTCATGGCGGATGACGTGCTCCTATGAGGGCGCACGGACAAGGGCCCGTGCGCTCGGGGATGAGTCGGGTCAAAGGGTCAACGGTTGCGGTCAGCGCCGCTATGCGAGAATGCGATTACGCGAAGAGGGTGAACTGGCGCCTTTCGCAGCCAGCGAGAACCTTGTCGACGGCATGGCAGATGGCATCGGTCGTGGGACGCACCCACGAGCCCGAGAACGGTAAACGGGAGCCGGCGGCATACGAGACAGACCTCGCGCCAGGGGCAACCTCGAGGGTCCAGAGCAAGACGGAACCGTCGGCAAGCCGCACGACGCCGCAGAAGGTCGAGCCATCCTGCCGCTCGATCCAGACCCGGATCATCGAAGCCACCTGGGTGCCGCCAGGGCCCCGATCGCCACGACCGCCAGGCCGGCCAGGATGACACGGAGAACGAAGAGCTCGGCTCGGGCGCGACGTTTCATCACTTCGGAGCGGGCCTGCTGCACGGTACCGGTGACGGCAAGACGCTCGAAGTGAAGGCGCCTGAACGTTGTTGCTGGCAGCTCGGCAGGTGGCCGAGCTGTGGGCGAGATGGGCCGAAGAGATGTCACGGCTATTCCTCTGGTCTGGCTAATGCGCTGACGGAGCGGGTTTCAGGAAGCTGGTGGCGCCGATCCCACGTCCGTGGCCCTGTTCGACCAGGGCGTAAATCTCGTGATCCGGCCAGCCGACGTGGCGTGGACCGAGGGCCCGACGCTTGGGGATGAGACCAGAGCGCTCCCACTTGTCCAGGGTCCGGAAATGGATCCCCAGGATCTGCGCGGCCTCCTTGCGCCCGATCAGGCGGCTCTGGACCGTTGGCGGTTGGGACGGTTCGACCGGTAGGACGTTAGATTTCATGCCACGCTCTCCTCGTTGTTGGTGCCTTCACGCTGCTTGATCGACGCGATGATCGCTTCGACGGGCGCCCTGGCGAGCCAGTACTCGACGGAGTCGAGCCGCGGCCCGCCACCAGGAACGAGCAGGGGCCTCCCGTCTCGAAGGACTAGCTTGGAGCCTGATTCCGCCACCGCCTCCCAGAGGTACTTGAGCACCTCCTCGATCGTCGGGGAGTCGGCATCCTCCTCGTGGTCGCCGTGGTCCAGAAGAACGCCGCAGCTCACGCAATGGCGGCAGCCGCCGGAGCTGGTGGATATGCGAGCATGACCCGGGATTGGCTCTTCACCCAGAATCTGCTCGCGAGTGGCATCGAGGGCCGCTGCAAGCTCATCGACGCGCTCCACCGGCAAGCGGCGGAGCAGCTCGACGTTGCGTTGCTCGAGACGGGACAGGCTATAGACCGAGATTCCAAGGACGTCGGCGATCTCTTTCTGCGTGCGATGCCCGCGCAGGTAGCGAAGAGTGCTCACTTGTTTCATGTCGCAATCTTAGTGCGCGATTGCGCAATCGCACAAGTGGAAAACCGGAACAGGCATGTTACGAAATATTATAGACCGGTCGCGCAATTAGTATGCAATAATGGGCAAGTATCTTGCAGCTTGGCGCAATTGAAATTGCGAGAAGGCGCAGGTTTATTGCACGTCGTGCAATTCTCTTGCATCGTCAAAAGGCAATCGGGAGTTCGATCCATGGCAAAGAAGGAATCCGGCATCCTCGCTCGTCGTGTCCGTTCCCGTTTGGCCGAACTCGGCATCGGGCAAGCCGATCTGGCCCAGGCCTCGGAGATCGACCCGGGCCTTGTCTCACGCTATCTTCGGGGTGAGCACGAGATTCCAGCTGGGCGTCTGGCTCAGATGGCCGCCGTGTTGGACTTGCCGGCGGCAACGTTGCAGGCCTGGGCCGATGAAGATCGGCTGGGCGAGGACCGGGCACGCAACCTGGCCCGCCAGGTGGCCGTCAATGATTCCCGACCAGCCGCCATCACCGCAGATCAGACCGCTTTCCCGCCAGCGGAGACAGCACCCATCGGTGTTCCAGCGCCTGGATCGCCACCTGATGTGGTGAAAGCGATCGAGTGGCTGAATGCCCTGCCGCCGGCGGAGCGGTTGGCCGAGCTGCGATACCTCGAGGAGCGCGTGCGTCGCCTGCAAAGGGAGCAGGACCTGTCCGGGCAGGGCCCCGGCGACGCGGTATGACCGGTCGTTCCGGACGGTGAACTTGCTAGCAGCAGCTCGCATTCTTGCGATTACCGGGGTCTTGCTCCTGGTGGCTGGTGGCGTGCTTTGGATGCTGGCCCGAGCAGGGTTCCACGGCTTGCCGGGAGACCTGAACTTCGGCGGTCGGAACTGGCGGGTGAGCTTCCCGCTGGCGACCAGCCTCGTGATCAGCGTGATCCTCACCGTGCTGCTCAACCTGCTGGCCCTGTTCCTGCGGCACTAGCGTCACGCCCGGGCGCTCCGGGCCGGGCTAGCCAGGGAGCTAAGCGAAGATCTCGGCGAATAGCCGCTCGTACACGGTCAGGTCGCCACGGCTGAAGCAGACGAACTTCACCAGATCGAGCGCAGGGGAGTTCGATAGAAACTCCCGGCTCTCGTCGAGGGCAATGCGAGTCGCCGGTTCGAGCGGGTAACCGTAGACACCGGTGCTGATGGCCGGAAAGGCGATCGATCGGGCCCCGTGGGTAACGGCCAGCGCGAGGGCGTTGCGGTAGCACTTCGCCAAGAGCTCTGGCTCCTCGCGGTCGCCGCCATGCCAGACGGGGCCGGGGGTGTGGATAACCCACCTGGCCGGGAGGCGATAGCCCTTGGTGATCTTGGCCTCGCCGGTCGGGCAGCCGCCCAGGGTGCGACACTCGACCAGAAGCTCGGGCCCTGCGACCCGGTGTATGGCGCCGTCCACGCCGCCGCCCCCGAGGAGCGAGCAGTTGGCCGCATTGACGATCGCGTCCACGGCCTCCGTGGTGATGTCGCCGAGGACGATCCGGACGCGATCGCGGACTACATCGTCTTGCGTGGTCTTCCGCCCTTCTTGCCGTTCTCGCGGGAGGCACGGGCCTTGTCGTCCGAGCGCGCCCGGCCACCTCGGCGTGCCACTTCCCCGAGAGAATCGAAGCCGAAGCAATCGGCCATAATTGCGCTGATGCCGATGTGCGCATCGAGTTCGTCCCAGTCCAGAGCACGCCCGAAGGCATTGACCTTTACCTTCGACACCAGATCCGCAGGTGCGTCCTTCAGTTCGGGGATCGAGGCGATGGGTG
>JAJXWQ010000170.1 GCA_021781555.1 bacterium | reverse complement strand
CCTCTGGCCCCGATCCAGCCTAGCCGGGAGCTATGTTTGCAGTGTGAACGGGTCCCTCTGCGCGGTCGCTACGCTGCGCAACCGGGCCCCGTTTGACCCCTCTGGCCCCGATCCAGCCTAGCCGGGAGCTATGTTTGCAGTGTGAACGGGTCCCTCTGCGCGGTCGCTACGCTGCGCAACCGGGCCCCGTTTGACCCCTCTGGCCCCGATCCAGCCTAGCCGGGAGCTATGTTTGCAGTGTGAACGGGTCCCTCTGCGCGGTCGCTACGCTGCGCAACCGGGCCCCGTTTGACCCATCTGGCCCCGATCCAGCCTAGCCGGGAGCTATACCTTGCTGCTCTTGAGCAGGGGCTCGATATCGTGCTCGAGGAGAAACTCCGGCCGGTAGCCGACGTGCTTCTGCACGACCCGGCCCTGTCGATCCAGGACGAAGGCCGTCGGGATGCCCCGGATCCCTCCGAACTCGCGCACCGTGGGAGCGTCGCCCAGCACGACGGGGTAAGGAATCTGGTGGGAGGAGACGAACCGCGCTACGGCATCCTGGCTATCCAGGGCCACGCCGACGATGTCCAGCCCCTGCGAGTGGAAGCGATTATAGAGATCGACATAGACTGGCGTCATCATCTGGCAGGGCCCGCACCAGGTGGCCCAGAAGTCGACGATCCGGACCTGTCCGGCCGTAGCTGAAAGGGTCAGGTCGCCGCCGCCGATGCGCGGCAGGGTGAAATCAGGGGTCTTGCCGGCCAGCGCTCCCGGGCTCGAGTAAAAGAGGCGCCAGGACACGAATCCCACGGCCAGTACGACGAGCCACCAGTCCTTGAGCCAGCGCCAGAGCGCCTGCGCCGGAGCAGGCTTGGGCTCGGTAGGGGATATCATCCCTTCTATGATAGCGCGTGAGAGCCGAATTCCCGGGACGAATCTGGCTAGGCCAGCAGCTCGTCGTCATCGAGGGTCGTTTCCTCGGCGCTATCCATGTCCAGGGCTGCCAGGGCCGCGTTGAACTCGGCATCGTCCTCGATTGCCATGATCGCCTCGTCCTCGGCCAGGAAGCGGACGACGGTCGCAGCCTCGTCGGTTCCTTCAGGCCAATCCGCCGGGTACAGGGCCAGGTAGGTTCGCTGCTCTCCCTGTACTTCGGCGGTCGCCGAGGCGATCACCTCCATCTCGACCGCATTGCCGTCCTCGTCTTCGAGGAACAGAGTCGACGGAATGTCCATGGGGCCTCCTGCCGGCAAATGCGCATAACCTAGCGCCCAACGAGCCCAAGAGCAAGGACCGCTTCGTTGCTCAGGCCAGTGGCTCCATGCTATCCCAACTGCCGAATCGGCGCGACCGGAGGTCCATGCCTCCCGATCGCGCCGGTCGTGGTCAGACTAGTTGGTGTGGTATGCGAGAAAGGCCGGCATCATCTTGCGCCAGGTCGGCCAATCATGCGGCATGTCGTGGCCCCAGAGCTCGAGGTTGTGCCAGACACCCTTGTCCCAAAGAATCTGCGACATCCGCTTGGACTGGGATGGAGCCTCGTAGGGGCCTTGGCCGGTGAGGATATGGATGTCCTTGCCGTTGCGCCGCCACTGCTCGACGAACCAAGGATCGTCGTTGTCGGGCACGTAGTGGAGCGGCGAATTGAAGTAAACGCGCTCGTCCATGTAACCACCGGTCCACGGGGTGAGGTCGTAAGCCCCGCTCATGGCGACCGTGCCACCGAAGAGATCGGGGTGACGGAGCATGAAGTTGAGCGCATGGTATGCGCCCATGCTGGACCCCGAGGTGATGATGCGCTCGGAGTTGCCCTGCTGTCCCCAGATGAACGGCACGACCTCATTGACCACGTAAGAATCGTAGTAGTCGTGCTTGACGGCACGATCGGCCGGATGGATGCGGTCATCCATCCACGTGTACTGGTTGACCGAGTCGATCGAGTAGACGCTGACCTTGCCAGCCTCGATCCAGGGGCGCATGGTCTCGATCAGGTAGAACCGCTCGTACTCCTCGAAATCCGCAGCCGCCGTCGGGAAGAGCAACAGGGGGAAGCCCCAGGTGCCGTAGCGGACGATGGGCATGTGGCGTCCAATTCGATCGCTGTACCAGCCGAATACTTGTTTTCTCATAGTTTGCCGATCTTACCCCGGTAACCCCCCCTTAGCAAGCTCCTGGAGCCGTCTAGAGGCGCCCAGGACCGCCCTGGCGCCCGGCACCTTCTGTGGGGCCACGGCAAAATCCCCGGGGAATCCGACCCGGAGCGTTCCGCAGGACGATCCTGAATCTCGTGGCGCGTCGCTTGCCCGCTCGCGGATACCCGCCGGGCGATATCCAGGTTTTGTGTTCGATGAACCGGGGCGGCGTTGGAGCGGCGGTCCTGAACGTCGCCCGGCAGCAGGCCATCAACCCGCCCGGCCCCGTGCATCTCGAGAACCAGCGGCTTGCGGTTGCCTACCCGGACGCGGTTGCGATCGCCGTCAAGAGCGGCCGCATCCTCGACCGCAACATGCCGCTGACCGAGCGTCTGGCGCAGAACCGATCTTGCGAGTTCGCCTGAGCCGCGGTGCGGGCTTGATGGCCCGGACGGGTCAGCAAAAGGAGGTTCGAGGGGGAAACACGGCCGGCTCGACGCCCTCGGTGGCAAGGTCCTGGGCCCTGGTCGGATCCGGCACATCGGCCTCGATCAGGAGATCGCGTCCCACGCGCTCGACGCGCAGGAACCGCGCACCGATCGCCTCCGAGAGGTCTTGGATGTCGAGCCCATCCATCGGGGTGGGAGCCGACCGGCCACCGACCAGCATCGGAGAGACGAAGAACCGCAGGCGATCCACGATTCCCTGCCGGATGACCGTGGCGTTGAGCCCCCCGCCGCCCTCGATCAGCACGCTCGGGATTTCCCTGCGGGCCAGGTCCGCCAGGAGGGCCCGCAGATCGAGGGTGCGCGCTCCGCCATCCGAGAATTCCGGGCAGACCAGCGCGGTGGCGCCGCTCGCTTGCAGGGACGCCACGCGCGCTGGCGGGGCGCTCTCGGACACGGCGACGATCGCCCGGCCGTCGTCCCCGATCCACCGCGCCGCGGGAGAGGTCCGGGCTTGCGGATCCACCACGATCCGCCACGGCGAGTGGGCACCCGCAAGTCGGCACGTCAACTGGGGATCGTCGGCCACGAT
>JAJXWQ010000084.1 GCA_021781555.1 bacterium | reverse complement strand
CCTAGGCCTTTTGCAGTTTGAACGGGTCCCTCTGCGCGGTCGCTTCGCTGCGCAACCGGGCCCCGTTTGACTCATCGGGCTCGATCCATTCAAACCGGGCGCACTCTAACCAGGCAGACCGACGCGCCGCTCGTAGGACGCGAGGATGTTGGACAGGAGCATGGCGATCGTCATGGGGCCTACCCCGCCCGGCACCGGGGTGATCGCCGCGGCGACCCGACTAGCTTCAAGGAATGCGACGTCGCCAACCAACTTGCCCGATGCGTCGCGGTTCATGCCGACGTCGATGACCGCGGCGCCGGGCTTGATCCAATCTCCCCGCACCAGTTCGGCCCGGCCCACGGCCGCGACCACGATGTCGCCCTCGCGGACGGTCCCGGCGAGATCCGGGGTTCTCGAGTGGCAGATCGTCACGGTCGCGTTCCTGGCGAGCAGCATCAGCGCCATCGGCTTGCCTACGATGTTGCTCCGGCCGATGACGACGGCGCGCTTGCCCTCGATCGGGATCTGCGCCTGGTCGAGCAGGGCCATGATCCCGAGCGGCGTGCAGGGCGCCAGGCCTCGGACCCCCTGAAGCAGGCGACCGGCGTTGACGGGATGAAATCCATCGACGTCCTTGCTCGGGTCGATGCGATCCAGCAAGGCCTGCGCATCGAGGTGCGCCGGGAGCGGCATCTGGATCAAGATGCCATCGACCTCCGGATCCGCGTTGAGTTCGTCGACCAGCGCCTCGAGGGCCGTCTGGGAGGTAGCGGCGGGCCGATCGAGGTCGCGGGCGGAAATGCCCACTTCGAGGCAGGCCCTGCGCTTGTTTCGGACGTAGACGGCCGAGGCCGGGTCGTCGCCAACCAGCACGACTGCCAGGCCCGGCGCCCGCAGGCCAGCCGCTCGGTGAGCCGCCACCGTGCGGGCGAGACCTGCACGGATCTCCCCGGCCAGAGCCTTCCCATCGAGGATGCGAGCCTGGGTCTCGATATCGCGCGACACTCGATCTATTCTCCAAGGCCGCCCGCGGCGAATTCCCCCCGGGCGGCGCGACGCGCCTGCTAGGAGCCCTTGGGCTTCTTTGCGACCAGGCGGTTCATGAAGCGTTCGGCCTCGACGATGAACCGCTCGTGCGTCCCGTCGGCGATCTTTTCCCGCTCGTCGAAGGCCTGGATGTGGAACTGGAGTTTGCGGCCGGAAATCGCCGTGACCACCGCCTTGGCCTGGATGTTGTGGCCCACCGGGGTCGCCGTCAGGTGCTTGATGTGGACCTCGGTGCCAACCGTCGTCATTCCGAGCGGAAGCGCGGCCTCGACGGCATTCATCGCGGCATGCTCGGCCAGGGCCACCAGGGCAGGCGTCGCCAGGGCGGGCAACGTGCCGCTGCTCATGGCGACCGACGTGTTCTCCGAGGAAACGATCGTGGCGGCGTAACCGATGTAACCGACCAGGTGATCCAACTCGACCATCATGCTAAGGATGATACCGCAGACTGACGGCTCGTTGCCTGCGGTATCCCACGTCGGTTACAGGTTTTCGCCGGTCTCGTTCGAGGGGCGGAAGTCTCGGGAGAGCTCCTGCGGGGCATCGGCAGACCGCCCCACGGGCACCCAGCGTGCCTCGACGTGCGCTCCCTCGCCCAGCGGCGTGGTGAATGCGGCGGGCTCGCCGTCGATTCGCAGATCGAGCCTGGTGGTGGGGCTCGCCGAGACGACGAGTTCCGCCTGGATGAGCGCCAGCAGGTCTGCCACGATGGGGGGGGCCGAGGAGACGACCAGCAGCCGATCCCCCTCGAGAACCGGCGATTCCTGCGGGACCTCCACGCCATCGCGCCGCACCGTGAAGGAGCGAATCGGGAGCCTTCGCGGCTCTGCGTTGAGGAAGAGCGCGACCGCGCGGGCCGCACCGTCCGGTATCACGTCCACGACCCGCGGAGCGGCATGCTCGATGACCCGCAGACCGACGCGCTCGCCGCCCGAGAGCTCGGTCGTCGGTCCGGCCGGTTCTCCGTCGACGTGCAGGATGAAAGATTTCCGCGGAAGTTCCTGCGGAATTCCGTCGAGGGTGAACCGTAACGGCTGCCGATCGAGGGAGATCCCGGCCTGGGCGAGCAATCCCTGGAGGCTGCGGTCGCACGAAACCTCGGCGCCGTCGTGCAGGCTGGTCTCGGGCTCGACGACCCGGCCATCGACCTCGAGTCGCGGGCGCACCGCGATGGGGCGATCTTCGAGCACGAAAGCTACCACCGCGGCCGCCGCCAGGTCACCGACCTGCGCTGCGGCATCCTTTCCGTCGGCGCCCGGAGTGTAGGCGATGTGCGCGCCGTCCGGGAGGGGGGTGTCGAGGGACGCGGGCTCGCCATCCACGGTGACGCCGGCGGCCTGGCCCGCGGTCCCCGGAACCAGGCGGATCTGGCCGTTGACACGAACCGCCAGCCCCAGCCCAGGTCGGCCGGCGAGCTCCCGGGCCGGGATCCCGGCCGCGACGAGGGCGTCGAAGACGGTCGCCCGGCCCAGATCGAGAACCTGGACGCGTTGCTCGGCGCCGAACCGTGTCGCCTCCTCGCCTGCCGAGCGAACCCACGCGTCGACCAGATGGAACCCGGGCTCGTAGAGCGCCCCCCAGGCGATCCCCAGGGGCGTGACCCCGGCGGGGCTGGACAGGAGCGACAGCAGGTCCGGACGATCGGCCAGGGCCGAGAGATCGACGCTCTTGACCAGGTCGGCGCCGCGGACGCCCACCCGGGAGGGTGGGAGCCCCAGCGCCTGGGCGATGGATGGCGCCAGGCGCGGTGTCAGGCTTCCCCCGCCGATGCACACCACCGCGGCCGGCGCCCTGGCGTTGAGCATCAGGATCTCGCCGGCGATGCGGCCAGAGAGGTCGGCGATGACCGGCTGCATGAGGGTGTCGAGATCGTCAGCTGCCACGCGGATCGAGGCACCGAGGATGTCGGAAGTCTCGAGCGGTGGCGGCTCCGGATCGCCGGGAGATTGGCTGCCGTAAGCGATCTTCAGGCGCTCTGCCTCGGGGAAGTCGAGGAGGTAGCCCTGCGCCAGGGCCTCGGTCATGGCATCGCCGGCCATCGGCACCATGGCGTAGCCCGTCACCGCGCCGTCGCGGGTCAGGGCGATGTCGCTGGTACCGGCCCCGATGTCGATGAGCGCGAGGTTGAGCGAGCGCATGGTCGGCGCCAGGGCGATGTTGGCTGCGGCGATCGGCTCGAGGGTGAGCCCCGCGACCTCGAGGTCGGCCTTCTTCAGGGCCAGGATCAGACCATCGGTGACGATGCGCGGCAGGAAGGTGGCGATGATCCGGGCCTGGACCCTGTCACCCCGCTGTCCGAGGGGATTGGCCATGACATCGTTGTCGAGCAGGTAGCGCACGACGGAGAACCCGACACAGTGAAAGCCATGGGGCGAACTCCGGCCGGCCGGTCCCACCTTCAGCCCCTCGACGGCTCGGGCCACGCCGGCGACGGTCAGCTGCCGCAGCAGATCCTCGGTGACCTGGCCCGGACTGCCGACGACAAGTTCGGCCTCGGCCTCGGAGGTGGCGAGGGCCCTTCCCGCGGCCGCAATGTAGGCGCGCCGCGGCCGCCAGCCCGTCCGTGCCGCCAGGCGGTCGACCAGCAAGCCGATGCGCCGGCCCACCTCGGGGATGTCGTGAACCTGGCCGTCTCGCATCGCCCGATCGTCGTGCGCCACGGCCGCAGCGTCGACGATCTGCAGGCGTGCGCCATCCTGCGGCCGGGCCAGCAGGCCGACGATCGAGCGGGTGCCGATGTCCAGCGCCAGGACGGGCGGAGTGCCCTCGGCTACGTGAACGTTGTCCATCGGCGTGGTGGATCCTGGGGCGCGCTGGTCTACAGCGCCCCGATCTCCTGGAAGTAAGCTGTGAACGCCTTCATCCCGCCCGAGGCCATGTTCCAGTCGAAGCTCTCGTTGGGGGCGTGGTAGCCATGCTCGGGGAGCGACAGGCCCAAGAAGAGGATAGGGCAATCCAGGTGGCGCTGCATCTGGACGACGGCCCCGATGCTCCCGCCCTCGCGCACGAAGGCCGGCTCCCGGCCGAATCCGGCCGCGATGGCCTTCTTGAGCGCTTCGACGTGAGGCCCGCCCGTGGGGGCAAGGTAGGGATCGAGACCGGCCTCGGGGAAGATCTCCACATCGGGATTGTGGGCCTTCACGAAGGCCGTGAGTCGCTCGAGCGCCTTGGCGGGCGTCATGTCCGGCACGATCCGCATGCTGACCTTGGCCTCGGCCCACGGCGGAACCACGCTCTTGACGCCCGGGCCCTGGTAACCGCCCGCGATCCCGTGGATCTCGAGGGTCGGCAGGGCCCAGATGCGACGGGTGATCTCGGCAGGATCGCGATAGCGCAAGCTACGGAAGCCGTGGACCGTGCGGAAGTCCTCGGCGTCGAATCCCGAGGCCAGGAATCCGGTGAGCTCTTCGGGCGACGGGGCCCGGACCTCGTCGTAGAAGCCCGGAATCTTGACGTTGCCGGTGTCGGCATCGAGCATGGCGGCGATCAGGTCGCATAGCTCGGCAATCGGATTGCGCGCCGCTCCGCCGGTCAGACCGGAGTGGGCGTCGTGATCGCCGGTCCGCAGCACCAGGCGGGCGGTCTGCATGCCGCGGAGTCCCAGCGGAGCGGCGGGGTGATCGCGGGAGATCCAGATGGTGTCCGACACCAGGACCGAGTCGACCTTGGGCGCGCCGGAGAGGAAGGACCCGAAGCTCGGGCTGCCGATCTCTTCCTCGAGCTCCCAGAAGAAGTGGATGTCGAGGGGAATGCTCTGCTCGCGCACCATCCGGGCGGCAAATGCGGCGGTCAAGGCGGGGCCCTTGTCATCGGTGGTCCCGCGCCCGATGTAGCGTTCGCCCTCGATCTTCAGCTCGAAGGGAGAGGTCCGCCATTCCGGCTCGTCGGCCGGCTGAACGTCGAAGTGGTTGTATATCGCGACGCTGCGACGAGCTCCCGGCATGGCGAAGCGACCCCACACCACGGGATTGCCCGGGGTCTGGACGATGTCGACGGTCGCGCCGAGGTCGCGCAGGAAGGAGGCGGCCCAGGCGGCTCCCCTACGGATGTCGGAGCCGCGCTCGGGGTCCATGCTCACCGTCGGGATGGCGACCGCTTGGGCGAGTGCGCGCTCGAAAGCCTGGCGCTGCTGGGCGATCGCGGCATCGATCTCTGTGGCGGATAGCATCTGGATGGAACCTCGCGCGAAGTCTAGAGAAGAGCTTCTCCAGGATAGCAGCGAACCGCTCGCCTGGGGACCTGCGCCAGGATGCTCCCGGTTTGGAGGAATCGGGCCGAAGAAGCCAAACATGGCTCGGTTGCCCGGCGCAGCGACCGCGCAGAGGGGCCCGTTCCAGCTGAAAGCGGGTGCTTCCCGGATCCGCTTCTAGCTCGCGCTCTGGTTGACGAAGCAGACGCCCGGATCGATGACGAAGATGCCGCCCTTGAAGTACTGGACGCCCTGCCAGTGCGGCTCGGAGTTCTGGGGTCCGGCCTTGTCCAGGGCCTGCGTGATCTGCGCCTGGGCCTGGGCCGTGATGTCGCCGCCGAACCATTCCGCCAGGACGTCCTCGGCCTGCGCGTAGGTCGTGGAGGGCGGTTGCCAGATCTCGACGTCGCCGTTCGGCAGGAACTTGGTCCAGAACTCGAACCGCACGTAGATATTGTGGCCCTGGTAGTTGGTCGTGCCGCTCACCCGCACGTTGTTGCCGACCGCGGTGGCCGTGAACCCCTGCGGGACGCCCTTCTGGACGTTTTTCTGTAGCTGCTGGGCGACCTCGCCGAGCACCTGCGCCCGCAGCTGATCCCGAGAGGGATCATCCGGCGCTCCGGGCTGCTCGGACAGGTAACTGGTGATGATCTTGGCGGCCTGCTGCGGGTAGTTTTGCTTGACCCAGAGCACGAAGGGGTTATTGGCGATGTTGTTGGGATCGCTGCTGGCAGCCGGGGAGGGCACGGACTGGGGGGTGAGGTACTGGGATTCGCCGGTGGCCATGGCGGTAGGAGGCGTGATGCCGGATGTGCCGCACCCCGCGCCTGCGAATGCCGCTACCAGGGCGATGGCGGCGCCCAGGATCGTCAACGTTCTCCTACCCATTTCGAGAACCTTGTCGCCTTCCGGGTGGCCGACCGGGTAAATACAAGTAAAAAACAAGGTTAACCGGTAGATAAATATCGAGAAGCTCCAGGGGCCCGGTTGCGCAGCGCAGCGACCGCGCAGAGGGACCCGTTCCAGCTAAAAAATACCCCCCGCGCCGATCACACGGTCGGGCCGTGCACGAGACAGCTCCCCAGGTTCAGCATCGCTCGCTCGGCGACCGCGGCCACCGCATGCGACAGCTTGCGGCCCGCAAGGCTCACCAGGATCAAGTCCTGGTGGAACAGGTTGCCCCGCACCAGGATCCGCTTGAGGCGTCCGTTACGGATCGCGTCGCAGGTTTGGTGCCCCGGAAGGATGGAAGCCCCCACGCCGCGTTCGAGGAGGGCAATGATGGCCTCTCCGTGATCGACCTCCATCATCACGGTGGGCTGGACGCCCACGCGGGCGAAGAACGGCGCCAGGTGCTCGCTCCACCAGGGATTCTGGCGCGTCGAGAGAATGAGGGGCAGATCGCCGAGCTGTTCAGGGACGATCTCGTGGGGCAGTGCGGTGCCGGCGCCGGCCACGAGCACCGCCTGGTCGTGGCCCAGGAGCCTGGCGTCGAGATCGGGGGCCCCCGGGCCTGGCATCAGCCCCAGATCCGCGTCTCCATCGCGAAGCATGTCGGCGATGTCGCAAGGCGTTGCGAAGGCAAAACCCAGGCGCACCTCGGGATAGGTCTCGGCCAGCGAGGCGACCAGCTCCGGAACGAAGGTCACGCCCATCGTGCGCAGCGCTGCAACGCGAACCACCCCCCTCGGCGGCCCCCCGGCCAGGGCCTCGAGCTCGGTGCGGAATACCTCGGAACGGCCCAGCAGATCTTGAGTGGCCTCGGCCAGCAAGTGGCCGGCCGGCGTGAGGAAGACCCGCTGCTTGACGCGGTCGAAGAGCGGCACCTTGAGGTCGGCCTCGAGGGCCTGGATGGCCTTCGAGATGGTCGGCTGGGACACCGAGCAAGCCCGAGCTGCTCCGTGAAACGAGCCTTCCCGTGCCGCCGCATGGAAGTAGAGCAGACCCGCGGGTAGCAACGGCTCCTGGTACATATCCGATTCTAGCGGCTACGGATCGAAAAAGCAGGCGGCACAGGTGCGCCGCCTGCGAGATCAAGGTAAGGGTCGGACGGCAGCGGTCCGCTGTTCTCCCTGGGCGGGGGGAGGGCTGGCCTTTGGGTCCGGCGGCAAAGGCCCTCGCCAGGAACGTAGCCGATCCTGGATCCCGGGTCTGGCGAAACACGCCGCGAAGGCCTCCTGCTCGAACGCGAAATCCTCCTGCGTGCCTCGGGACAGGCAGGCCTTGGTCTGCCTGAGCGCGAAGGCGTCTTGGTCGGCCAGCTCTCGCAGGTAGCGCTCGACCGTCCGCTCGAGCTCCGTACCGGGGACCACCGCGTTGACGAGGCCCCAGGCGAGCGCGGTGGCGGCGTCGATGGGCCGGCCCAGGAACATCAGCTCCCGGGACCGGGCGGGTCCAACCAGCGCCGGGCAGCGCCTGGTTCCACCGAATCCTGGCAGGATCCCGAGCCGGGCGGAGGGGTAACGAAACACGGCGTTCTCCGCCGCGATCCGGAGGTCGCAGGCCAGGGCCAGCTCGAGCCCGCCTCCGTAACAGACGCCGGCGATGACGGCCACCGAGACAAAGGGTCCACTCTCGAGGCGAGCCGTCACCTCCTGTCCCAGCCGGCTGAAGTCTCGGGCCGTATCCGCGTCGAGCCCTGCCAGCTCCCGGAGATCCGCCCCCGCCGAGAACGCCCGGATGCCCGCGCTCGAGAGGGCGACCACCGCGACCTGTGGCTCGCACGCGAGCTGGGCGAAGCCGTCTCGAAGCGCGACGAGGCACCTTCGCTCGAGGAGGTTGAGCTGGTTCTCCGATCGCAGGACGACCCGCGCCAGGGGGCCGTCTCGGTGAATGTCGACGCCGGTGGACACGCTTTTGATTCCCTCGCGGACGAGCAAGCTGTTGAAACTCGATTGAAAAGTTCTTAGCAAGAAATTAAACTCGCCATCCAATATAGTTAATGTAGCTCACTGCGGAACACCAGCGGGTGTGCCGGTGCCGGTTGAGAACGGGCGTTCCCGTGAGGAGAGCCACCTTGAGACGTTTTGGTGCCATTTTTGCCGTGGGCCTGCTGGCTGGCTGCGGCGTATCGACCACGCAGCTGACCCTGCCGACCGCGAGCTCGGCTCAAGCCCCGCTGAACCGGGCCAGCGTTGCGGCCTCGGCGGCCGCCGCGCCCGCAAGGAGTGCCAGTTCGCCCCCTGCCAGCCTGACGCTGGCCAAATCGGTTACCACCGCTCCAGCCGGCGGACTGACGTCCCAGCCGGCCGCAGGACCTTTCGTCCCGCGCTCTGCCGCGGACATGCAGCAGGCGCTCAGGACCCTGACCGGCGGCCTCGAGACGGCCGATGGGAAGCCCTTCAACCTGTTCGATACGGCCAATCCCCCCGCCGACGCGGTGACCACTCCCGATCCCGCACTGTCGGCCGCTCCATCGGGTGCCTCCGGCTATTCCACTCAGGCGCTGCCCGAGACCACGCAATCCCAGGCAGACGCCGCGGCCTACGCGTGGGCGCCCGACGCCCAGCAGATCTGGGTCGGGTGGGGCTACTGGGGCCGCTGGGCGCCGTTGTCCATTTTCGGGCAGGCGCGGCACGTCTACTATTCCGAGTCCAAGCAGCGCCTCTTGTACCTGGATTACGACTTCTTCCGCCTCCAAAAATCCGAATGGCAGTCTGACAACATTGTGATGAAGTTTGCAGGTAAGTATATCACCGACGTGTTGGATGACGCCCGGGGTAGCTTCCCGTACGACGGCTACGACGCCTTCAACGAAGCCCGCCAGTCTGGCTACGACTACAGTTCGCGCACCACCGCCGACATCAAGGCCATCTGCATCGAACCCATCTTCCTCGGGCCCCAGTGGATCTTCTTCAACGAGATGAACCGGCCTGCGATGATCGTCGACGCCAACACCGGCGAGGTCTCGGACAGCGGGCTCCTCTGGGACATCATCCAGGCGGTCTCCTACCTCAGCCCCTAGTTCCCCCCCCGGCGAGAGCCACGCCAGATTCCCCGGGCGCAAGTCTTCCCGAAGGCTTAGGCCCGCTGGCGAGACAGGGTGAACCAGAAGGTGCTGCCGGAACCCGGCTGGCTCTCGACGCCGATTTCTCCCCCGTGGGCCTCGACCAGGGCCTTGGCGATGGAGAGCCCGAGCCCGGCCCCGCCGTGCTGGCGCGTGCTGGTGGGATCCGCCTGGAAGAACCGCTGGAAGATGAAGGGGATGTGCGAGGGCTCGATGCCGATCCCGGTATCCTTGACCCTCACCGTGACCAGATCCGAACCTGGCTCTACCGTGACAAGGATCTGCCCGCCCCCGGGGGTGAACTTGATCGCGTTGCCGATGAGATTCTGCAGTATCTGGGTGACACGGTCCGCGTCCATCGAGAACTCGAGCGGCTCGACCGGGATATCGACGTCGAGGGTCATCCCGGCCTTGATCGCCAGGGGGAGCATGCGCCCCACGGTCTCGCGCACGGCGTCGAGCAGATCCGCGCGCTTGAAGGTGAAGTCGAAGGTGCCGGCCTCGAGCCTGGCAAAATCGAGCATATCGGCGACCAGCCGCTGGAGGTGCTCGGCGCTGGTCTGAATATTGCGCACATACTCGCGCTGGAATGCGGTGAGAGGACCTTCGAGCTCGTCTTCGAGGAACTCCGCATAGCCCACGATCGAGGACAGGGGAGTGCGCAACTCGTGGGAGGCCGCCGACAGGAAGTGGTCCTTGAGGCGGTCGAGCTCCTGGAGCTTGGCGATCTGGTCCTTCTGCAGGCGGTCCCGCTCGATCCGCTCGGTGACGTCCCGCGAGAGCGTCAGCACGCCCGCCAGGTTGCCATCGACTCCGTAGAGCGGCACCTTGGATGCCTCGAAGACCTTCGCGCCCGACACGGTGGGGACCATCCGCTCGAACACCATGGCCCGCCGTTCCCGTATGACCTGCTCGTCTTCGGACTGACGCCCTCTGGCCACGTCGGGATCCCAGATTTCGTCGTCCAAGCGGCCTTCCATCGTCTCCGGCGTGAGGCCCACCGCCGCGGCCGCATGCGGGTTGGCAAAGACGTACCGACCCTCGAGGTCCTTGATGAAGATGACGTCCGAGGAGTTGCTGACGATTGCCCGGAGCCGGCCCTCGCTGGCCCGCAGGGACGCCTCTAGATCCTGTGAGCGCAGCAGCGCGTCTCTGAGGGATTGTCGATCCAGGGCCACGTCGTAGGCGATCGCCATCTGCTCCGCGCAGGCCCACAAGAGCCGGAGTTCGGCCTCCGAGAACTCCCCGGGGCCGGCAAAGCACAGGACCACGCCGCCGAGCAGCGAGGCGCCGTCGAATTGCAACGGCAAGAAGATGGTCCGGCCCATCCCCAGCCGGGCTGCGACGTCCGCAGCGAGCGAGCGGTTGGCGGTCTCGCCGACGCCGTCCGAGATGACCGGGCTGGCCGAGTGGAAGGCGGCAAGCGCCCAGCGAAATCCTGCGGCACCTCCGAAGGCTCGCTCCAGCTCGGCTTGCGCAGCCTCCGGAACGTTGTGCGACGCCAGCACGTCGAGCGAACTGCCCCTGGCGCCCATCGTCATGACCAGACCGTAGGTGGCTTCGATGACAGGGCACAGCGCCTTGAGGCACTGTTGCATCACTTCGGCCGGAGACCCCGGGGCGGCGAGGGTCCGGCTGATAGCATTCAGCAGCCGGACCTCGGGTTCGAGTTCGTAGGGCGAAGGCATCTGATTTTCCTGGTCTAAGCCTACTCTCGCCATGCGCCTGGACGCAAGCAGCGATCGCGGCTATCGGGTATGATCGAGCAAAGGAACCATCATCGTCCATGAGCCTTCCTGGCATCCTCTTCGAGCGCGACCGAACCCTCGGGCTGCTGGCCGACGTGGCGATCGTGGGCACGGCCAAGAATGTCGGCAAGACGACGACGCTCAACTACCTTCTCGAGCGCCTGGGTCAGGATGGATCCTCGTCGAGATCGGCGATTCCCGTGGGCCTGACATCGGTCGGGCGCGACGGTGAGGAGTTCGATGCGGTCACCGACCTGCCCAAGCCACGCATCTTTCCTCCGGTCGGCAGCCTCGTTGCCACGGCCCTGAGGGCGGCCCAACGCAGCGGCTCTGCCCTGGCATTCGTCGCTTCGACCCCTTATCGCACGGCCCTGGGCGAGGTCGGGATCTACCGGGTCGTCGCCCCGGATCCCGTCGAGATCGCCGGACCCGTCACGCTCGACGAAGCCTCCGGCACCGTGTCTCTCCTGCGGCGGCACGGAGCCGGGCGCGTGCTCGTCGACGGCGCCATCGACCGCAGGGCCTCCGCCTCGAGCCGGGTGGTCACCGGGGTGATCCTCGCCACGGGAATGGCCATGCTCGACCAGGGGGGCGGGCGGCTGGGGTCGTCCGGGGACCGGACGACTGCAAGCCGGGCGATGGCGGCTCTTGCGCCGGAACCCGAGGCGCGCACGGACGCCGGGCGCATCGCCCAGGTGGTCCGCCGGACCCGGGCGGTCGTTTCCATGCTCTCGCTGCCCGCTTCGCCTCACACGGCTCTGGCCGGATCGGATCGCCCGGCAACCGGCGCGCTCCTGCCCGGCGGATCCTTCGTGCCGTTCGAGCCTGGCAGCACCCTCGATCGCGGAGAATTTCTCGTGCGCTGGCTGCCTGCCGAGGCCGAGGCCCTGGTGCTGCAGGGGGCTCTCACCGAGAATGTCGCGCAGGCGCTTCTGGCCTCCCGACGCCGGGATCTGGCCCTGGTCGTCCCGGACGGCACGCACGTCCTCTGCGAGGCCAGGACCTTCGCTGCGCTCGGTGCCCGGGGCCTGGTGCTGCAAGCCCGATCCCCGATCGCGGTCCTGGCCATCACGGCCAACCCCACGGCCCCGTACCGACCCACGGTCCCCTCGGTCGCCCTCGTCGCAGCGCTTCAGGACGCCCTTCCCTTGCCCGTCTTCGACCTGGTGGCCCACCCATGACCTTCCCCGGCCCCCTGCAGGTGCTTCAACGATGAAAATCCCGGTCGACCTCGACAAGGTGGCCCAGGCTCGAGATCTCGCCATTGCCATCACTCGCCCGCTCAAGGCGTACTTCGCGGAGCACTCGACGATCACGATCGAGCGGGCGGTGTTGCGGCTCTACGGTATCGATGGCACCGACGCGGACGACGTCCCCTGGCCCAATCGAGTCGTCGAGCAACTTGCGTCCGCGGGCCGTCTGGATCGCGGTGCGGCCATCGCCCTGGGACAAGCCGTGCTGGCCACCGGCCGGGATCCGCAGGAGGCCGCAGAGGCCCTCGCCAGCGGAATCATCCCCTTCGATGACGCGCCGGAGAGCCTCGCGCAGGCTCGCGAGTGGGCCCTGATGGTGGCCCGGCGAAAGCTTGACGATCTCATGGCCTTCCGCGCTCGCCGTCGCGAAATGCGCGCGGCCCTCGGCACCGGCCCCAGTCCCTGGAAGTACGTCATTGTGGCCACCGGCAACATCTACGAGGACGTCCCCCAAGCGCAGCTGGCCGCTCGTCAGGGTGCCGACATCGTGGCGGTCATCCGGTCGACGGGCCAGAGCCTGCTGGATTACGTGCCTTTCGGCCACACCACGTTCGGGACGGGTGGCACCTACGCCACGGGCGCCAACTTCAAGCTCATGCGCCAGGCTCTCGACGAGCTCGGCGCCGAGCTGGGGCGCTACGTGCAGCTGACCAACTACGCATCGGGGCTGTGCATGCCGGAGATCACCGTGCTGGCGGCCCAAGAAGGTCTCGACATGCTGCTCAACGATGCGCTGTACGGCATCCTGTTCCGGGATATCAACATCTACCGTACGCTCACGGATCAGCACTTCAGTCGGCTTCTCAACGCGGCCTGCGGCATCCTCATCAATACCGGCGAGGACAACTACCTGACCACCGCGGATGCGTTCGAGGAAGGCCACACCGTGCTTTCGAGCCAGTTCATCAATGAGCGCTTCGCGCTCGATGCTGGCATGACCGAGAGCCTGATGGGCCTGGGCCATGCCTTCGAGATGAACCCGGGCACCGAGGACGGATTGCTCTACGAGATCGCCATGGCCCAGCTGGTTCGCCAGGTCTTCCCGGACGCTCCCATCAAGTGGATGCCGCCCACCAAGCACGTGACGGGCAATGTCTTCTGGACCTACGCCCACAACACGCTCTACAACCTGGTCGGAGTCCTGACGGATCAGTCGATCGAGCTTCTGGGCATGCTCACCGAGGCCATCCATACGCCCTTTGCCTCCGATCGCTACCTTGCCCTCAAGAACGCCGATTACGTCTTCAATTACGCCCGCCACCTGCAGGACGAGATCGCCTGGAATCCCGACGGGCGGATCGCCCAGCGCGCCCGTCAGGTTCTGGACGAGGCCGTCACCCTGCTCGAGGAGGTCGCGGACGAGGGGCTGGTGAAGGCGATCGGGCGCGGGGTCTTCGCCGGGGTCAAGCGGCCGCCAGACGGCGGCAAGGGGCTGGAGGGCGTCTTTGCCCGCCACTCGGCCTATTTCAACCCCTTCGAAGACCTCCTGGATGCCGGCAAGCCAGCGATCGCCCGGAGAGTTGTCCAGCCCGAGGCAACCCCATGATTTTCCGTCCTCGTCCGGCCACATCCGTCAGGAGTTCGCGATGAGCCTCGTCAAGCAGCCCGATCTCACCAACGTTCTGCCTTACGGCGATACCCTGGACGACGGCAAGGTGCAGTGCTCCTTTGCCCTGCCCGTGCCTGCGGGCCCCGAGGCTGCCGAAGCGGCCCGCAGGATGCTGTTGCAGCTGGGCCTCAAGGATCCGCTTCTGGTCGCCATGGAGGAGATGGGGCCGAGCACGACCTTCTTCGTGCTCTACGGCACGGCCACCGTGGGGGTCGATTACGCCACCATCCACGTACCCAAGGCCGAGTTCGAGCACCTCGACATGCACGAGATCGACGACCTGATCGAGCGCGTGCTCGGCCGCGAGCTGGTGGTGGTCGGGGCCTGTCCCGGCAGCGATGCGCACACCGTGGGCATCGACGCCATCATGAACATGAAGGGCTTTGCGGGGCATTACGGCCTCGAGCGATACCGGCAGATCCGGGCGATCAACATGGGCGCTCAGGTACCGCCCGAGACCCTGGTGGCCCGGGCCATCGAGGAGGGCGCCGATGCCGTGCTGGCCTCGGTGGTCGTCACGCAGAAGGACCTCCACATCACCACCTTGACCCACCTGGTCGAGATCATGGAGGCCGAAGGGGTCCGCGGTCGCATCCTGGCGATCGTGGGTGGGCCACGCATGACCCACGAGCTCGCCACGGAGCTGGGGTTCGACGCAGGCTTCGGGCCTGGCAGCTTTGCCGAGGATGTGGCGGCCTTCGTCGCCCAGGAACTCATCCGGCGCCAGTCCCGCTGATGCACCATCCAGCCGTGTCCACGTCGTCGCCCGCAAGCGCTGGCTGCTCCGCCATGGGGAGCGTGCCGGGGCTCGGTTACTCCGGGGTCGTCGGCTTCGCCTTGAGGGTTTGCGCTTGAGCCGCATCGCGGTCAAGGCGGTTGCC